>CAYHAF010000037.1:0-7145 GCA_964354555.1 uncultured Candidatus Saccharibacteria bacterium | reverse complement strand
ACTACCGGCCAATGGCGGCTTATTAAGTGGCTGATGGAAAACCGTTTTATTGATGTTTTGGTTTCGACGGGGGCTAACATATCTGAAGATATACAAGATTCCTTGCATGGTTACTACAAAGGTCATTGGATTGTTGATGACGCTGATTTATTAAAAAACAATATTTTTAGATACTATGATGTTTTTACTGACGGCTTAAAATACAGAAGAATGACGGAATTAATAAGGGACTTCATTAATTCTTTAAAAGATGACTATCCTTATTCCTCAAGAGAATTCTGTCAGGAATTTGGAAAATTCCAGTTAAGAAAAAACATCGATTCTTTGCTATCTACTGCCTATAGAAAAAACATTCCTGTTTATAGTCCTGCTATTATGGATAGCGAATATGGGATTGCTGCGGTGATATCAAGACGATGGGATAAAAGGAATATAGTAGTTGATCAGATGAAGGATTTTGAGGAATTAGCGAAAATTGGAGAAAAAAGCAAGAAAACCGGAGTAATATATATTGGTGGCGGAGTGCCAAAAGATACGATACAGCTTATCACAGCCATAGTTAGTATTTTAAAAGGAGAAAAACTGGAATTCCCGCACAGCTATGCGATACAGATAACAACAGATTCTCCACAGTGGGGAGGGCTGTGCTTTAGCAAATTTTCAAATATAATAGTTGCTAATGAAAAAATAAAGAAAGCCAAAGATATAAAAGCAGGAGATAAACTTTTAACTACTGACGATAAGGGCGATATTACCACAACCGAAGTTAAGAAAGTTTTGAAAAGAAAAATTAATAAAGGAGAAAAAATCTTTGTGATTAAAGTTGAGGATAATAGAGTTAAATGTGGTGGGAATGGGGTAACTAAAAATAAAATTTCCGGACATAAAGTTAAATTAGTAGTTACTGAAGACCATTTAGTATTAACTCAAAGAGGTTGGATAAAAGCAAAAGAACTAACTTTGAGAGATAAACTTCTAAAGATTACGCAGTATGATAAGATTTCTTTTGATAGAAAAAATAAAGTCCCTTTCCACCTTAAAGATTATATTTTCCTTCCCGGGAAAGATAATCCATTAGCTGGGAAAACTGGAGCACAGAATCCATTTTTTGGAAAAACTCATTCTTTGGAAACAAAAAAATTTCTTTCATCGTTACGATTAGGAAAAACTTTAGAGGAAATTATAGGTATAGAAAAAGCCAGGGAATTAAAAGAGAAATATCGAGACATGATGAAAGGTGAAAAAAATCCTTCTTGGGCAGGAGGAACTTCTTGGGAACCTTATAATAAAGAGTTTTGGGGTAATAGAAAAAAAATCTTGCAAAGAGATTTATATAAATGTAGAATCTGCGGCATTACAGAAAAAGAAAGTTTACAAAGGTATGATCAGTATCTTTCAGTTCATCATATAGATTATAATAAGAAAAATAGCAATTCAGATAATCTTATAACTTTATGTTCATCCTGCCACGGAAAGACGGTTTTTCCAAAATATCGTGAATCTTGGAAAGAAAAATTTGTGGAGATTAACGATAAAGATTGTCCAGAATTCCTTCATATAAAAGAAATCACAGTTTATAAAAATAAAAGACAAATAGTTGGATGCTTGCACGGAAATGAAGTCTATGACTTCATTTGTGAGCCCTATCATAGATTTTTTGCCGATTGGATTTTAATTCATAATAGTGGCTGCACGTTTGAAGAAGCAATCAGCTGGGGAAAGATAACTAAAAAAGACAACGATAGAGCTGTTTGCTATTGTGATGCAACTATTGCCTTACCGATTATTCTTAATGCCCTGAATGAAAAAATTCAAAAATATGGCACCGGAAAATTTAAAAGAAAAGCTCCGGATTTTTCCTGGCTCTTGAAGAAATGAAAAAGAATTTTTACAAACGAAATATTATTTCTTTTGGCGGATTGCCTAAACAGGATTTTGAAAAAGCAAAGATTATTGTAATCCCTGTACCTTATGAAGCCACTACTTCCTATAAAGAGGGAACAAAAAAAGGACCGAAAGCTATTTTGAAAGCCTCTTGCCAGATTGAAGAAATATGGGGTGAATTTATTCATTCTAAAATTGAAAAAGAAAAATCAATTTTTACAACCAAGGAAATAAGATTAAAAGGAAAATCAGAAAAAACATTTTTTCCGCTTTCTAATTTTTTAAAAGGAATTTTCGCCGTAGCGAAAATTCCTTTTTTGTTGGGAGGAGAACATTCAATAACTTATGGAGCAGTGAGAGAAGCCAGAAAACGTTTTACAAACCTTTCCGTTTTGCAGTTTGACGCTCACACTGATTTAAGGAATAGTTATTTGGGAGAAAAATTTTCTCATGCCTGCACGATGAGAAGAATCAGAGAATTAGGAATTCCTATTGTTTCTTGCGGTATTCGAAGCATAGATTGCGACGTTGCCGAATTTATTAAAAAAGAGAAAATAAAGAATATGTTTTTCCCGCCTAAACTCCCTGCTAAAAAGATTTTAAAATCACTTTCAAAAAATGTTTATTTAACATTTGATTTTGATTTTTTTGATCCTTCTATTATGCCTTCAGTTGGCACGCCTCAACCTGGCGGCCATCTTTGGCAAGAAACTATAGATTTGCTTCAAATAATTTGCAAAGAAAAAAATATAATAGGAGCAGACTTTGTTGAACTCTGTCCAATTCCCGGTTTTATCGCTCCTGATTTTCTGGCAGCTAAACTTATTTATAAGGTAATCACGTTTATCCCGCACCTTTCCTGAAAGGTGCGGGATTTATCCTATAAGTCGAAATAGGTCAGCTAATTTAATTTAAAAAATTTAATATCAAAATGGCAAAGAAAAAAGCAAAAAAGAGAGCGAAGAGCAAAGGGTGTCGTTGCTGTTAGTGCGAAGTTTTTAGAAAATTTAGCAGTCCCACCTTAGTGGGGGATTGCTTTTTTTATCTGGAGTTGGGGTTGAAAAAAGTTAATTTTAGACGTAAGATTGGTAATACATATGTCATTTTTAAGTAAAATTTTTGGCGATGCAAATAAAAAATATCTAAAGAGTACTCAAGTTTTGATTGAGAAAATTAATGGTTTGGAAAAAAACTTTTCTCAATTTCCGGATTCGAAGCTAAACGAAAAAACAAACGAATTCAGGAAAAGATTAAAAGGAGGAGAACTTCTGGATGATATTTTACCTGAAGCATTTGCTTTGGTCAGGGAAGCATCTAAAAGAACGCTAAAACAGCGTCATTTTGACGTTCAGTTAATCGGAGGCATTGCTTTACACCAGGGAAAAATCGCTGAAATGAAAACCGGAGAGGGAAAAACTTTGACCGCTACTCTGCCTTTATATTTAAATACTTTGGAAGGTAAGGGATGCCACTTGGTAACGGTTAATGATTATTTAGCCAGAAGAGATGCAGTTTGGATGGGCCAGATTTTCAACTTTCTTGGACTAAGCACAGGATGTTTAAATCACGAACAATCTTTTTTATATGATCCCAATTACAAAAAATTAGATGAGGAAAAAGAAAAAAAGAGAGATGAATTGGGAGGTTTTTATGTTGTGGAAGATTTTTTGAGGCCTTGTTCCAGGAAAGAAGCTTATTTGGCCGATATCACCTATGGTACAAATAACGAGTTCGGTTTTGATTATTTGAGAGATAATATGGTTTACGATTTGAAAAATCGCGTCCAGCGAGAGTTTTCCGCCGGAGGCGGATCCGCCTTCGGCGGAAATTATGCCATAGTTGATGAAGTGGACTCTATTTTAATTGATGAAGCCAGAACCCCTCTGATTATTTCCGCTCCTGATACTGAATCTTCAAAATGGTATTCTGAATTTGCCAGAATTATTCCAAAACTCAATCTGGAAACTGATTATCAATTTGATGAAAAAATGAGGGCCGTTACGCCGACCGAGAGCGGTATTAGCAAAATTGAAAAAATTTTAGGAATTCAAAATATTTACGAAGAAAAGGGAATTAGATACGTGCATCATTTAGAACAGGCTCTAAGAGCCCAAGCTATAAATCCAGCCGATGGCAAACCTTTCTTTTCCCGAGACCGGGAATACGTTGTAAAAGATGGCCAGGTTATTATTATTGATGAGTTTACCGGCAGGATAATGCCAGGACGTAGGTGGTCAGGGGGGCTTCATCAGGCAATTGAAGCCAAAGAAGGCGTTAATATACAGCCTGAATCTCTTACTTTTGCCACCATAACCTTTCAAAATTATTTCAGGATGTATAAAAAATTAGCAGGCATGACCGGTACCGCCTCCACTTCAGCTGAGGAATTTGATAAAGTTTACAAATTAGAAGTAATATCAATCCCGACAAATAAACCCATGATAAGAACTGATTTGGAGGATCAGATTTATAAGACCGAGAAAGGAAAATTTGAAGCGATAGTAAAAGAAATTGAAGAGAGACACCAAAGTGGCCAGCCGGTTTTAGTAGGAACCCGCTCAATTGAAAAAAATGAGTATTTAGGAAAATTATTGGAAAAAGAAGGCGTTCCCCATCAGATTTTAAATGCTAAACACCATGAAAAAGAAGGACAAATTATTGCTCAAGCTGGAAAATTAGGGATGGTCACTGTAGCAACAAATATGGCCGGTCGTGGAGTTGATATTATTTTAGGAGGAAATCCTCAAGATAAAGAAGAAGCAGAAAAAATTATTAAAACTGGAGGTTTTCATGTCTTAGGGACCGAAAGACATGAAGCCAGAAGAATAGATAATCAGCTAAGGGGAAGAGGCGGAAGGCAGGGAGATCCGGGCTCAAGCCAGTTTTTTGTTTCTTTAGAAGACGATTTAATGAGAATTTTTGGAGGAGATAAAATAAAATCAGTAATGGAAATGCTAAAGATCCCTGAAGACCAAGCTATTGAAACGAAATTAATTTCCAGGGCCATTGAAGACGCCCAGTCCAAAATTGAAGGTTTTAATTTTGACGCCAGGTCTCACTTGGTGGAATATGATGATGTGATGAATAAGCACAGAGAAGTTTTTTACAAAAAGAGAAAAGAAATTCTTGAATTTCCTTCCATCCAGATGAGAGAAAAAGCCATAAAAATTATAGAAAAATCAGGATTTTCAAAAGAGGAATTTGATAAAAAGGAAAAAGAGATAGGGGAGAATGATTTTTTGAATATTGTTAAATTTTTATATCTTAGGATTATGGATATGTTTTGGATTGATCATTTGGAGAATATGGAATATTTGAGAGACTCGGTAAAACTCAGGGCTTACGGCCAAATGGATCCTTTGGTTGAGTATAAAAACGAGGGTCATAAAATGTTCCAGAAATTACTTTCTGAAGTTGAATCAAATATTGCTCAAAATATTTTAAAAGTTGGAGTCAAAAGAGAAAAGCCGGCATTTAACCAGGTGGTTTCTTCTAGTCCTACAAAAAAACAAGTAGGAAGAAATGATCCATGTCCGTGTGGAGCGAAACATCCTGACGGACGCCCAATTAAATATAAACATTGTCATGGTAAGTAACCCCATTAAAAAACGCAAGGTTTTCTAACGGGGCAAGAAAACGAGCAAAGCGAAGTCCCGTAGTGAGCCGAGCTTGCCGAAGTTCTACTACTGGGATACAAGAAATGTTGCGGAGGGTAAAGTAATCAATCAATAAATTAGAAAATTTAAAACCAATAAAACAGGTTTTTTAATTTTGGGATTGACGTACTTTTGTTTCCGTAGTAAAAATATTAGAAAGCTCTTTAAGGTGAAAAATATGGAAAAAAAAGGAGAAGAGAGAGAGAAGTTAAAAGTCGATCGCATCAAAGATGGTACGGTACTTGATCATATCGAAGGTGGACAATCACCGAATGTTTGTAGGATTCTGAAAATTGAAGCGGGGACAACTAAAGTAGTAACTGTCGCGATTAATGTGCCTAGCAAGAGGATGAAGCGGAAGCGTAAGGATATTGTGAAGATTGAGGGAAGGGGATTAGAAACAAAAGAGATACATGCCATTGCCATCATTGCCCCAGAAGCAACCATTAATATAATCAAGGATTTTGAAGTAGTTGAAAAAACAAAGGTTAAGTTGCCAGAAGAAATTATCGGAATACTAAAATGCGGTAACGATGGTTGTATAACCAATGCTACTGAACCTAGAGAACCGGTTACTACAAGATTCCACACTGAAAATAAAGACAGAGAATTTTATTTTCGTTGTCATTACTGTAATAGCACAATGACACAATCAGAGGCAGTAAAAGCAATAGTTTAGGCGCCATTTTTGGCGCTTTTTTTGTCGCCCCCACACCAAACGAGCACTGTGTTGCACACAAATAAATTAAATTTGTGCTCATTATGGTGTGGGGGTTGACGTATATTTTTTATTCTGTTATCCTTGAAACCGGAGGAACGTTGTTCCTTAAAATATAAATAGGAGAAAAAGAAAGATGAAAACGAAAGCAGAAAACTTTGTAATCGTAGCTCTTGACGCTATGACTGCAGCAGAAGCTATAGAAATCGCGAGCCAACTGAAAGGAAAAGTCTGGGGTTTCAAGGTAAACGATCTCTTTGTCAGCGAAGGACCAGCGATCATCGAACGTCTCTCGGAATATGGGAACGTTTTCTATGATCCTAAGTTCTTCGATATCAAAAATACCGTCGCCAACTATGCAAAGAAAGCAGCGACGATAAAGGGAGTCAAGATCTTCAACGTCCACGCTCTCGGCGGTATTGACATGATGAAGGAAGCGGTGAAAAACAAAGGGCATTGCAAAGTATTCGCGGTCACGATTTTGACCGATAAGACAAACGAAGAATGCCAAAAACTATACGGAATGCCACTCAAGGAAAAAATCATTCAGCTTGCACGAGACGCGAAAGAAGCCGGAGTCGATGGAATCATTTGCTCCGCCGAAGACCTTGAATTCATCAACAAGGAGGCAGACCTCAAAAACCTCAAGAAGATAGTGGCCGGTATCCGTCCGAGATGGGCCGCAAAGAATGACCAAGAGAGGATAACCACTCCTGGCGACGCCGTCAAAGTTGGTGTCTATAGAATGGTTATCGGTAGGCCAGTTACTAAGCCACCGTCAGAAATTGGCGGATCAATGCAGGCAGCCGAAAAGATTGCGGAAGAAATCAGAGCGGCCCTAGCTGAGATGCAGGCTCTGATCGAGAAGCGGGCTCTGGAAATTTTCG
>CAYHAF010000036.1:0-7441 GCA_964354555.1 uncultured Candidatus Saccharibacteria bacterium | reverse complement strand
AAGAAAAAAGAGATCAATATGATAGGTTTGGCCAAGTTTTTGATGGAGCTCAAGCAGGTGGTCCCGGAGGATTTGATTTTACTTGGAGTGGTGGACAGCCAGGCGAAAATTTTGGATTTGATTTCGGGGAATTCGGTGGTTTAGGCGATATGCTTGAAGAAATTTTTGGTTTTGGCGGCGGCGCTCAACGCAGAAGAAAAGAAGTGAAAAAAGGAAAAGATATCCAGGTGACACTTGAGATTCCTTTGGAAAGTACCCTTTCCAATCAGGAAAAGGAAATCTCTTTATCAAAGATTGTTGTTTGTTCCAGATGCAAGGGTACGGGAGCTGAACCAGGATCTAAGGTTAAAGAATGTTTTACTTGTCGCGGAACTGGAGAGGTCCAGCAAATAAGAAGAACAGTTTTAGGTTCTTTTGCTAAATATGTCATTTGTCCTGAGTGCGGCGGTGAAGGCAATAGACCGGAAAAGTCTTGCAATGTCTGTAAAGGAGAAGGAAGGATAAGAGGTGAAGAAACGATAAAGATTTTTATTCCTGCAGGTATTGATTCAAACCAGGTTATCAAAGCAGAAGGCAAAGGAGAAGCGGGAAAAAAGGGAGGAAGATCCGGAGATTTATATATCAGGATTTTTGTTAAACCTCATCCAATTTTTGAAAGAAAGGGGGATGATTTACATACTTCAATTTCCATTTCTTTTTCGAAAGCAGCATTAGGGGATGAAATAGAAGTTCAGACTTTAGAAGGAACAAAAATTTTTTTACAAATTCCAGCCGGAATTGAATCAGGAAAAATTTTAAGAATTTCAGGAAAAGGAATTCCGCATTTTTCAGGTCATGGAAGAGGAAATCTTTACGTCGAGTTGATTATAAAAATTCCAAAGAGGTTGACTAAAGAACAGAAAAGACTGTTGGATCAATTACGAAAAGAAGGATTATAAAAAATCGAAGTCCCGTTAAGCGGGACGGAGACCCAGCACCAACGCAAAGTGTTCGGTGCTGTGGCAAAAAGAGCTCCTTGAAAAATTAAAAGAAGAAGGGTTATAAAACAGAAAAAGCCCGCAAAATACTTCTTTGAAAATTCATAGAAATATTTATATAGGGCCTTAGAAGATGAGCGAAGAGAGATTTTGTTCGCAAAATGGTTTGATCAGTTAGATCCTGTAATAGATGGCATTTAAGATGAGTTCTCCAAAGACTGTCAATAAAACTATGATGAAACAAACAGATCCTAAAACTGTACCTCCTTCGGATATTGGTTGCCAGATAAAGATGCCTTGGGTTGCGAGCGTAAATCCCTGAACTACAGCAATCAATAGCGTGACTAGATATATTAGAGACAGTAACCAGACATAGGACTTATTTTTTCGTACCGATTCAAAGATAGTCATTATCGTCATCAGTGAACTTATAGTAGTTGAAATCACAATCAAACCGAACAACAATATTTCCATCTTTCATCACCTCCTCTTTCTGGTTATATTATAGTAAATTAAATTTATTTTGTCAAGTATTTCCTGTCTAGTATCTCATAGGCGAGCGACTTAACTTAGTATTACCACACGCCCCCATAACTCAATGGTAGAGTATCAGCCTTTTAAGCTGCAAGCTGGAGGTTCGAGTCCTCCTGGGGGCACACGCACATGCTAATTCAGGTGACTGAGTGGCATGGCCAAATCAGAATATGAATGAAAAATTTAGTAAAAAACTCGAATTAATTAACGAACAAACATCTCCTTTGTTTAGAATGATGTGGGTGCACAATATTACAGAACCCACTAGGCGAAGATTCGATAATAATATCTGTGCTTTTCATATTGGTAATGGATTAATTTTATCTGTTGCACATAATTTAAGAGTTGAAAACAAGATATTATTATCAATTGATGATGCGATATATTCAGCAGAAATATTGCCACATTTAAACCCTAATCAAATACAATTATTTAATCAATGCTATCCTTTGGATACAAAAACAAAAAAAAGATATGTGAATATTATAAACCAAGCTGACGTTCAAACAATTATTGACACCTTAAAACAGATTGGCTTTGATACTAGGTGGTTAACATTTGCACAAAGAAACATATGTAAACCATATTTAATAGTTCAATTTAAGAATAATCAGTTTTATGATGATAAAAAATTAACATCTTGTTTCAATAGTAATACTTATTTTCCTGAGCCATCTTTAAACAGACACACGTTTTTATTGGAACTAGAATTAATAGAAGCATACTATAGTGAAGATTTTGCTTTATACAGAATAGTAAATACTGAACAAGATATTATCAATCGTCTTCCAAAAGTAGAAGTTGACTTTACAACCTTAGAAGATAATCAACCTGATTTTTACTGCATTCAGAGTTCTACAAACGGCTCTGTAGGGAGATTACTTAATAAAGCTCAAATAGAAGGATTTTTAGACCATCACGGAGTATTTGAAGATAAAATTGGTGGAAATTATACTTTTGAAGGAACAAGATACTTAATTAAAGGGTACTTTAGATTCGGTTCTTCTGGTGCCCCATATGTATTTTATGATTCTAAAAACAAAAAATTCAAGGTTAATGCAATACAAAGCGAAGCTTGTCCAATTCAGCTTTCAATTAATAATAGCAAAGAAGGTAATTTCCAATATATAAATGCTATTGCTTCGCCCTTGGGTATCATTGAAGACAAAATTAAGAGACATATCGGTGACTAAATGACAGCCAAATGGTTAAATATAAAAATATCAAATTAAAGAGAAAATCACCGAAGAGTTCGGTGATTTTTCTGTTATTTGCTCTATTCTAGTATTATCTTTTTGTCCTTGAGTGTCAGCTTGCTTTTAAGAAGTGAGAGCAGTTCTCGTTTTTCGATAATAGTTCCTTCTCTTAATAGATATTTTGCATAGTTTCGTATATCAATTTCAGTAGTATTTACTTCTTTTTTATGCCCCAGCACCCCGATTCTGAATTTGTTGAATCTGGCAATCTCCTGCTCGATCTTTGTCTTCACTCCGAGTTCGTCTAAGTCTATTCTATCTACCAGCTCTATTAACTCATTAATCAAAGAGGGCTCGTTGATTAAAGGATTTTTACAGTCAATGTTCCTAGCTTTGGTGCAAAAGTAATAGACGTGTCTGTTAACTCCACCATTCTTTAGCTTCTTGAACTTCTCGTCAGCGGTTATGCCTGAGCCACAATAGCCGCATTTAATCAATTTAGTGAAGCTAAACTCCTTTGATTCTGTTTTTGGTATGTAATGTTCCTTGATATTTACTTGGACTTTATCGAACAACTCCTTGGTTATTAAAGGGGTGTGTTTTCCTTGATACCAGTTGTTGCTACCTACCGGGTACTCAAACTCACCGTAGTAAAAGGTATTTCTTAAAAGCAGATAAATATTGCCTAATACCAAGGGTTTTCCATTCTTAGTCTTAAACCCTATATCTCTTAACCATCTAAATACCTTTCTGCCTGACAAGTGTTCGTAAGCTACCTTTTCAAACATTTGTTTGATTATTGGAGCTCTTTTTGGATCTAATCTCACCTGACATTTCTTATCAAAGTGTTTTTCATTAAGATAACCTGTTGGAGCGACAGAAGGCCTTAATCCCATCTCGCATCTGGCTTTCAATCCTCTTTTTACATTAACCGCTTTATTATCGTTTTCCAGCTTGGCTTGAGAACCTAAGATCATTAACAAGAACTTCTCATTCGGGTTATTGGTGAACCTCTGGCTATAGGTCCTTATCTCTAAAAGCTGTTTTTGGTCCATTAAATCTACAAGAGAGCCCAAGTCTCCGGCATTCCTCGATAGACGGTCCGGAGCCCAGGTTAAGATACCGTTGTATTTCTTTTCTCTTACATCTTTCAGTATCTGATTAAACACTGGTCTTTCCCCAACTGCTTTGGCAGAATGACTTTCTCTTTTTATTTCAACTACATTCAGTTTCTCTCTATTAGCTATTTGAAGCATCTCTTTTATCTGGGAATCAATGGATAATGCTTGAAGCTCATCCGCTTCAGTTGATTTCCTGGCGTACAGGCAGTACTTAACAGGAGTAGTAATAACAGGAGTTTGGATGCGAGTCTGCGTTATTGTTTGTTCCATAGTTTTGTATTGTTAGGTTTGTATTTCGACCTTTCAATACAAAGGAATGACGCAACCCTGCCTAGGAGTCCAGACCGCCCAGTTGGTAAAGTGTTGGTAAGTGAAAAGCTCCAAAACCACCTTTTGGGCTTGACAGAATCATATTAAGTATGGTATAATATAGGTAGAAGAGAAAGAGAAAATAAAAAGAGTTTGTTCTTTGAAAAAAATATAGGGGGGAAGAAAATAAGATCATCTCTCGCAAGAAAGGAAATTATAACATTAGTTTCTTCTCTTGCGGGAGATGTTAACACTATGAATTTATATCACGGAAGTACACAAAAATTCGAAAAGTTGAAGAGAAAACAAGCTTGGGCTCCATCTGAAAGACCTAAAGAAGAAAAGCGGAAAGCAATTTATTTAACTCCAGACTTTGCCTTCGCATTGATTTCTGGCGCAAGGCCTATAGACCAAGTGACCGAAGTAAACTTTGATGAGCGGACTGTTCATTTTGAAAAGCCGGAGAAATTCAATCCCGAGCAAATAGTCTACATTTATGTTGTAGACTCAACAAAAATTCCAGCTGATAGACAGGAACAGTCCGATAAGTGGCAAGTCGTCGTAGACTTAGATGAGATAGAGCCTGAAAGAGTGGAAACTCACAAAGCAAGCGAAATCTATCAATACTATAAAGTGATATAATCTCCTCTTCCCCCTCTTTTTTCGAGCTCATAATCAATTGTGAGTTGGAAAAATGATTAGCTCTTTGATAAAAGTATATAAGGGAAGAGAAGACACGGGATAGCCGATGTGTTTACCAGAATTCTGATAGACAAATTGGCTATCCTGTGGAACTAATAAAGCAGGATAGACTAGCAAAAGGAGGAAACAAACACGTGGACTATTAAAGAAAATCCAGACCTTTTATTTGTCCTCACAGAGAACCCTCGCGTATCTTATGACCACCTGAGCGATGAGTGTGAACAAATAAGAAAGAAGTGCAAAGCTATTCTTAAGATGTATGGATTGACCCCTCAAAAGTCAGAGCAAAAAGAGTACGAATTAGTTGAGGTGATAGAGGTGCTAAGGGAATCAGTGCTCTTCAAAAGAAAAGGAATGGTTTTAGCTGTTCCAATTAAGTATAAGACTGATTATTCAATTGATATGAGGCACTCTGAAAAGACAAAAGAGAAGGCTCGTAATTTCCTATCTTGTCTCCACCCAAGTGGTCCATAAATAAACCCATCTCTTCCCCTTTTTTTCGAGCCCATAAAGATTTGTGAGCTGGAAAAAGTTCAAAACGCCCGTAATCGGGCGTTTTGAATAGTTGCGAATAAAATGAGACACTCATGTAGTGTCTCATTTGTCTCATTTCCCGTTCAAAATCCAAAAAATGAGACAGTCAAATGAAACAGTCATTTTAAAGGTGTCTTATCTAAAAATTAGACACATAGACACAACCTTTATAGTGTCCAATTTGTCTAATTTAGGTACAAAATTGAACAAAGAATATAAGTGCTAAAAACTGCCCTGTAGTGTCCCATTTGTTCCATTTTCCGAATAAAACTAAGAAAAATGGAACGCGCCATTTTAGACTGTTCCATTTATATAATTTTGTGCTATAATCCTAAAATAGCCCCGACTAGGATGCTTCATTTAAGAATCCCAGAAAGGCCCGAATTTCCCTCTAAAAATTTGGTCTGAGACGGGGTTGGGGCATAATAAACAAAAATTACCCTTTATGGGTATTTTTTGTTTATTTCTCCAGTCGGCGAGAACCTTCATCCCCGAATTGTCCCGCCGTAGCGGGAGCAATGTCCTTCGCCTGCCAGCAATGCTAAAACATAGCTTTTGCAGGCTGGGGCAACTCGGTGAGAGTCCTCTTTTGTGCTATAATAAAATAATAATTTTAAAACAAAAAATCTATGTGTTACATTATACCCTTAACCATAATTTTAATTATTAATGGTTTTAAAATAGCGAAAAAAATTTCAATACCGAATCTTAATCGTTTGAATTTTCTAATGCTTGGTGGAGTAACTATGCTTGTTGTCGACCATTTATGGAACGGTGAATTATTCCTAATCGGCCCAAATATTATAAAAGATCTGATTTCGGGCGTTATTATGTCTATCGCAGTATTAAGTATTTGGATTATGATGATAGTCTATGAAAAGAAACATTCATCGATCAGTGTTAAATCATAGAGAGTATAAATTTTCCATATTATAAAACATCCTTTAAGGATGTTTTCGATTACTTGCTCTTCTTTGTTATTTTTGATATAAAAACTTAATATACCCGATAGAGTAATATTGAAATTTAAAATTATAAGAAAAGTTTTTTAAATATATGTTTAATCAACAACCACAACAAATAGTTCCTTCTTTACCAAGTGTTACTGATATTTTAAGACAAGCTTGGTCTATTTATAAAAAAAGAATAGGAACATTCTTGGGAATAAATATTATACCTACGGTGATCATGGTTGCGTTACTCCCTCTTTTTTTAAGTGGCGGATTTTTGAGTATTGGTTTATTTGCTTCAAAACTAGCAATCGGCGGTATTAGCTTGGTAATTATTTTAGTAACTTTATTTTTTATTATTATCTTCGTAAGCCAAGGTTGGGAACAGACTGCTTTACTTTATGCTATTAAAGATAATCAAGAAAGTATCAGTGTAATTGAATCATATCGGAGAGGTTGGTACAAAATACTATCTTACTGGTGGGTATCATTTTTGGTTGGGATTATTACTTTTTTTGGTTTTTTTCTTTTTATTGTTCCTGGAATAATCTTTGGCGTCTGGTTTAGTCTGGCAGCTTTTGTTTTGATTACGGAAGATTTAAAAGGAATGAGCGCCTTATTAAAGAGCAAAGAATATATCAAAGGTAAATGGGGTAGTGTATTTTGGCAATTTTTATTTATTTGGGGATTATCTTTAATTTTTTCTCTAGTTATTACTTTGATTTTTAGTTTTTTAAAGATTCCCTTTGGCGAACAAATCAGTCGTTTTCTAATTGGATTATTTTTGACACCTTTAGTAACGGTCTACTCTTTTTTGATTTATAGCAATTTGAAAGCCTCCAAAGGAGAACTTACCTTGCCATCAATAGAAGAGAAAAAAACAGTTACTAATAAGAAAAATTGGTTTATAATATTTTTAATAGCCATTGTTTTTATTAGCGCTGTTTTGATTAGTTTCTGGTTGGGAAATGCGCTTGGATTGAAAAAAGGAAATAAAATTGGTTGGGAAAAAGGAATTGCTTCTTGCGAAGTTTGTCCCCCGGAAGACTTAGATTTTTCTCTTTTTTGGGAGACTTGGAAAGAATTAAAGGATAATTTCTATGACCCTCAGAAGTTTG
>CAYHAF010000035.1:0-7444 GCA_964354555.1 uncultured Candidatus Saccharibacteria bacterium | reverse complement strand
TCATTTTGAGTAAACCTTTATTAATAAAGAAGCGTTTACATCTTCGGGAGAAAGATTCTGGGAAATAACGCCTCTAGACCCTTCTCCTGATGTTTTTTTAATGCTTATATTCATGATTTCAATTAAATAAGGGCCCTTTTCCAAGCTCTTGATGAACTTCATTAAACTGGGGAAAGAACCAATGCTCGAAATTTGGAAAGAATAACTTGACCAAAAATCAGATTTCGTCGTTGGATTGGGCAAGCTTTTTAAAATCTCGTTGTTAAGATTGTAACTTTTTGGTTTTTCTGTAATAAAGTCCATAAATTCAAGATAGTTTTCTGGGTCATAAAAAAGCTTACTAATTTTATCAACGTCTTCTTTGGAATTTTCATAAACAGACTCGGTTTCCTTAAATGTTTTTATTTCTTTTTCAGTCTGGGCTAATTCCTCTTTTCGCAAGATTAGGTCTTCGGAATTCTTTTTAATATTAGTTAAAGTAGGGATTAAAAGAAAAACAATGAGCAAAACGCTTATTATTATGAAAACTATTATTGATATATAAATTTTTTTCCTCGGTATCATTTTGGTTTTGTCGCTGTTATTTTAAAAACAAGACGAAACTCTTGCGGCTTATTTATTAAACTTTGTTTGGGATCAACTTTTGTTGAAAAGTTTTTTTCTATATCCTTTGTGAAATTAAATAAAGTTGTGCGATCGGGGGCAAACCCTGAAAGAACAATATCAATAATTTCTTCTTGCTCGGGGCTCTGTTTTTGATAAGAAAAGTCCGTAAGATACATGCCTGAAGAAAGAATTTCTTTTATTTTCTTCAAAACATCAGATAAATAAATCGGCTCTTGGTAAAAACTGTTTAATCTCTGGAAATTTTTATTTGCTGCCAAAATATTTTCTTTTAAAGCTTCTGATTTTTCAGATTCCTTTCTTTCTGTTTCAACAAGGAACTTTTGAGCTTCTACTTTGCCAGCAATATAAATTTTGATTGAGGATAAAATCAAAATCAAACAGAAAAGAAAACTTAAAACCAAAACGCCGAAAATTAAAACCATCCTCCACTTCTCTTCTGTTTTAAGAATCTTTTTTTCTTCTATTGGCAAAAGGTTAATCATTTTACTTTAAAATAATATTTTAAATCATCATTTTTATTCCGTTTCTTTTAAAGCCCTCAATCCTAAGCCCAAAGCAGTTGCGAAAGCCAAAGATTTATCAAAGGCCATAGCCGGCATTTCCTTCAAGGACTCCGGTAAAATATTAATCCAGGGGTTGGCAATCTCAACCGGAATCTTAAGCTTAATTGAAAGATACTCATCTAATCCTTTTAAATTGGCGCCCTCTCCGCAAACCAGGACTTTTCTTACTCCTTTGATATCTGATTTTAAATGCTCATGGGAAGCATAAGATTGATAATAACCAAGATGCGTCTTGATCTGGCTTACTAAATTAGCTAAAAAGGGCTCAATTATTTGCAGGATTTTATCTGCCTCAATTGTTAGTTCCGTTCCGTCTCCCCTTTTTATATAGAATTTTTCGCTAAAACCCGATTTCACTTTTAAATCCTCGGCTTCATTCAAAGTGATGTTTAGATTTTTAGAAAGAGCCTCAGTAATTTCTTGGGAAGAAAGATGGATAGATGAAGTAAATCTTAAGGAATATCCAGAAAAAATAACAAAACAGGTTTTAGTTAATCCAATATTAATAATAAGAACCGGGAATGGCGAAACCTCATTTTTTATTAAAGCTCTGGAAGTAGCCTGAGACTCGGTTTCTAAAACTTTGGGAATAAGCCCAGCCTTCTTTAGAGAATCAATATATGGTTCAACTGTTTTCTTGGGCAAAGCAGCGATTAATACATCTAAATGATCCAAGCTATCTACTACAGGCTTTACTATTTGAGAATCAAGATAAACATCCCCAATTGGCAAAGGAATATGATTTTCGGCTTCATAATAAACTGCTTCCTTTAATTCCTTTTCCTCCACTATCGGAAGCTGAATAACTTGTAAAAAAGCTTTATCTTCTGGCAAAGAAGCTACTACATAATTCGTTCTTAGCTTTTCTCCCTTAATTTTTTTTAAGGATTGTTTTATTGCCTCTACTAAAGCTTTTTGGTCCCTTACCTCCCCTTCTTCAATGACTCCTGGCCTGATTTCAAATTCTCCAAAAGAAGCCAATTTTAAAACCTCTCGATTTTTTTTGAGTTTTACTATCTTTATTGATCTGTCAGAAATATCTATCCCAAAAGATTCTGGTTTTAATTTTAATAATTCAAGCATTTTAAATTTTTATTTTGTTTCTTTCCAGTCCAGAATTTTAAAGTCCGGTTCAATATAAGGAACGAAAGAAGGCGGATCGTAAATCAAATTTGAATCGAAATAGCTCTCTCTGTTTGCATATCCAGACCCATCACAAGAACCACCTGACCACTGAGTCCCGACACGACCATTGCTAATAACTGATCCAAATATTTGTAAGCTATTTCTCGAATTCCCAGGATAACAATTTCGTCCAAAGCGTCCTTTCTGGGCAATAAATATTCCTCTTAATATCATATTATTCGGAGATTGAGGTCCAATTAAAATCCTGTTTTCCCCTATTAAAACCAAACCATCAGAATCATCGGTTGTGGCATAATCAATATTACCCAATAAAACCACATCGGTATCCACTCCCGGAGTTATCAAATTGGCAGAGGCAATACTTATTTTCCCTTTTATTATTCCCTCTGGCCAGATATTATCTTCAATAAATATAGCCGAGCAAGCAGAGGGTATATTATAAATAGTGCCAGGAACATTTTCGCTGGTAATGGTAAAAAAATCATTGTGCCAGTCTTCTTCTAAACTATAGGCGCAGTTATTGCTGCATCCGCCGTAAGTAGTCTTTGATAACGCAGTAATAATTCTAACTTCCATCGTGTCATTATCTTTAAATATTATATGATAACCCTTTCCATTAGAGTCAATAGTATTTGAAGGCGGTAAATAAATACCGGGGTCACCAGGATTGGAATCTTCGTCTCTTGCGACACTTTTCATCTGAGCTAAGTCTATGGTTATACCATTAAAATCAAAAGGCGGAACTGGAAAATTGAATAATCCTTCGTTAGCGTTTGTAGTTGTTGTGAAAACGCCCGGACAAATACAATTTGAGCCAGAGGTGTAACAACCGCGGCTTGTTGGGCAAGGAGAACAACCAAAAGTACTGGTGCAAATCCATTCGTTTTGTACAGAGGTCATTGTTGATTGATTCGCGCCATCCATTCTGATTCCACCATTGGAATGATAAGGCCCCCTTATCTGATGATCATCACCAATCCAAACATTACTGTTTAAAATATAAGAATATTTGGCAACTGAAGTCCGGGCATATAGAACACCCACTTTTCTTTTTGATTGAGGGAATTTATCAGTCCAGCCTGTAGAAATAATTTCTTTTTTAATCTCCTGGCCGCAAGATTCTGTTGAAGTCACCTGAAGCGAAAACTTTCCAATCGGCACGCCGAAAGGACTGTAAGTATGCTCAGGGGTATTCAAACAGACTGATTCAGCATCATTATTAATACACCACCTGTAATAATTTATTCCAGCTTCAGCAATATTTAGAGCTTCAGCAAAAGCGGCCCTTTGAGAAGCAAACTTTTGTTGCGATGTAATAAGCATCAAAAGACCACTCAATAAAATCAAAAATATTGTTCCAAAAGCTAAAACATAGGCTATAATTATCCCTTTTTTCGTCTTAATTAGTGCTAAAAGAATATCCATATTGGTTTAGATTTACCCCGTCAGAAATTTTATTTCTAACGGGGGTTATTCTGTTTTCAAATTCCTTAACTGGACAAAAGATTCTAATTCAAAATCATTTGGCGGACGATTAAGATTGATATTAACAACCAGATAAACTTTCATTAGTTTAGTATCAGCTAGCCTTGCTGGTACACTTACAATTTCATCTCCATTGCTATCATAATATTTGAAAATCGGAGGATTATTGCGGACATAACTTGTTATTATTGAAATATTTTCCTGGTCAGAAGGATACTCAACCGAATCGCCAGGATTCTCTATATAGGGTTCAATTACTCCTTTTTTCAGTTCAGTTCCCAAACCAATAACCTCCTCGGTCCAGGATAATTCAAATCTTGCTTTCATTGAGTAATTAGGACTGGCTACTGGGCATTGCCGATGAACATATGAGCTCCCATCAGCTGTAAATTGAATAGAGTTATCACTTGCTTGGCTAGTTACGTCAAATGTTGTAGCTCCTTCATAACTTCCTGAACAATGTAAACAACCGTATTGACAAAAACGGCTTGCCAAACTTGTCCCATCAGCTAGAATTTCAACGTATTCATTGGAAGCATCTAAATCGCCCATCACTGAAACACTTACCAAAGCTGATGTCAAAGTGCCAGTCAGAAAATTAGTAAAAGAAACATTACAAGCTCCTCCTTGAGTAGTGACTGTACATTCTTTTATCTGGCTGCCTGAGGCTACTGTTGATAAAAAATATCTAACTCTTTCTGTCTGACCGTCTTTATCAATATCGCTATAGAATATGAGTTGCTTATCATCAGCTCTCTCTACTGGAAAAGCGCCATTTTCTCCTGTAGCGGCTGCTCTTACTTCTTTCACCATCATTTCAATTCCTCTTCGCGCTTCCTCTATGGCAGCTGACTGTTCAGAGGCATAACTATGGGTCCTGTAGAATAGAACAACAAAACTAGTGGCTGCTCCCATTGCTAAAGTAAAAATAAAAATAGCAATCAGGGTTTCAATGAGAGTGAATCCTCTTTTGTTGAAAATTGGAAATTGGAAATTGGAAATTTTCATTTGCTTATTCTTCTTGTTCTAGGTTCATTATCTTAGTTTTGTCTCCGAAAACGGAAACTGTTGTTGAGGTAGGTAAATACCCGGAGCTGGAAATCTCTAAATTATAAGTTGCGCTATTTAAAGGAATAAAATAAGTTTGGCCTTTCATATTAGTGTATTGAGTCTGATCGTAACCCAGCCCCGTATTATATATTCTGACAGTGACGGAAAAAATCGGTTGTAAATTAACGGCATCCTGTACTGTTAATAAAAAAGAGTTTTGAGCATCTAAATACAATTTGACAGAGGAGTTGGTGTCTGGTAAAAGATTAATTGGCTGCGGTGAAGGTTGAATATCAATTAAATCCAGCCCACTGGCTGGCGCAATTGAAAAAGTGTATAAATCCCACTCTAAATTTTGGAGGTCTTTGTGCCCGCTGGAATCTGTGCTTGTCGTTAGAGAATATTTATAAACGGGGTCATCAGAACTATTTTTCCCAATAGTTTTATTTCCTCTTAAACTAAAGGCAGCATTGGGTATAGGAATTGATTCATTTGTAATCCAAGAGAGTTGCCAATTATAAAGAATAGGAGTTTCGGTTAGAACAAGAGAAGAGAAATCTCCTCTAATTTTTAATTTATCATAAATAGTGATAGAAAGACCCGATAAATCTATGGGAGAAACTGTAAAACCAGCCGAGTTCCCTGGTAAATCGAGGTCAGGGATTGATTCCCATCCAGTACCCGAATCATAATAAACTTGATATTTTATATTTGTGTCTATTGGCTCTAAATCTGAAAAAGACAGTTCGCTCCACTGAAATAAGTTAGTAGAAGTAATCTCAGCTGAAATAAGATAGCCATTAGGGAAATAATCTCCGTTGGATTTAGCTAATTCTACCTTTCCGTCGCTAACTACTAAATCAGATATCCCTGAGATTTTAGTTTCGTCTGAAAAAGAGTCAGAAAAACTATCGCTGCCTCCAGTAAGCGAAAGCGTATCTATTGAAAAACTGCTCAGTTTATCAATGGATAAGCTAAGTGGAGTAAGTTGCCCTTCAAGAATCATCGGATGAGGATTGTCTGGAGTCGTAACTTCATCAGTCCCGTAAGTTCTTTCTGAACTATAGCCATTTTTAGAAACAACCACTTTATAAGTAGATACATCTAAAGGAATAGGATAAGGGTATTGATCTTCTGAAGGAGTGAATGTCTTTAAAGTAACTTCAGTTGCCGGATCTTTAATCTCAATAAGAGGTGAGGACACCATAATGCCATAGGCATCGAAAACAGAAACTGAAAGGATTCCGCCGCCAGTTGCACATTCCTGGGCAAGATTCTTTGGCGCAACATCGGTAGTCATGATTATTTGACCACCAAAATTCCCCAACCAAGAAACTTTAATTTCAGCTCTTTTATAATCAAGTGGACAGAGATCCCCACTGGATGAATCTAATCCATCAGCCGGGTCAGCCACATAATCAACTCTCCTTTGAATCGTGAACTGAATACCACCCTGGATGACAATTTCGGTCGCCTGCAAGTCACCATCTGGAAAACTGCCATCAACTCCAATTGATTCATAGTCTAAATTTCTTATTTTCTCTATTTCACCATTAGCAATAGCAGTTGCCGTAATTTTGGATTTAGATAAACTAATAACTTTCAGGCTTAATAAATACGCGCCCAAAATACTCAAAAAAATAATCAGAATCAAAAAAATTCCAACAATAACTTCAATAAAGGTAAAACTTTTTTCTGAATTTATTTTCATTTTATTGAATTGTGCCTAACATTGAATAAATTGGCTGGAACATGGAAACAGCAAAAAATCCAACCACTCCTCCGATTAAAAGCATTAGCAAGGGCTCAATCACTGAAGATAAGTTACTGGTAGCATTGGTGACTTCTTCTTCAAAAAAATCAGCCAGTTTCAACAAAATCCCTGAAGTTTCTCCAGTTTCCTCCCCTACTTGAATCATCTGTATGACCAAAGAAGAGAAAAGCTTTTCATAGGGTTTCAATGCTTCAGATAGCTTTATTCCTTTTTTTACTTTTTCAACCGAATCAACGATTGCATTTTTGAAATAAACATTTCCTAAAGTTCCGGCAAGTATATCAAGAGCTTCAATAATCGGTACCCCTGCCACAATAAGAGAACTCAAAGTTCTGACTGTATGGGCGGAATTAGTTTTTCTAATAATGGGGGAGATAATCGGAAACTTTAAAGAAACATTATCAAAAAATCTTTTCCCAGAACTTGTTTTTGAAAATTTTCTAATTAAAAATATTAAACCTGTGACAATTAAAATAACTATATACCATTTAGTCGCAAAAAAATTTGCCAAGGCAATAATGAATCTTGTAGTGGCCGGGAGCTCAAGGTTCAAGTCTTCAAAAGTTTCGGCCAATCTTGGAATAACCATAACAAGCATTAAAATACCAACCCCAATCATGGCGCAGATTATCACGGCCGGATAAATCATGGCTCCAATAACTTTTGATCTTAAATCGTGCTCTCTTTCCATCTGGCGGGTCAAAACTTTCAACCCTTCTTCCAAAGTTCCGGATTCTTCGCCGACTTTTATTATACTGACAAAAAATTTATTAAAAATTTCAGGATGTTTTGCCAAAGA
>CAYHAF010000034.1:0-7540 GCA_964354555.1 uncultured Candidatus Saccharibacteria bacterium | reverse complement strand
CCCCCCCGTTCGGATCCCCCCCCCGCAAGCTCGCTACGCTCACATGCCTCTGGCACTAAAGAAGTTATCCACAGCTTATAAAGAAAAAAGCATTTGCAAAATTTTCAAATTAAAATACAATAAAAACAGGTCGTTAGAAGATAAATGTCAATTGCGACTAAAAAGAGGTATATCGCTTGCGGTCATTCTCGGTATCCCGGGCGTGTTAAACGCTTTAAGTTTTGACAACCAATTGCTCGCCTCTTCTCGGGTGGAAATAGAGAAGGAACGGGGGTTTAGCAAAAGGGCTTCATCTTCATTTTCAATAATGGGGATAGAAGACCTTTTCCTACAAGAACAAGGGTTAATAATTATATATATATGATTTCCTTTAAATTCTAATATAATTAGTCCTTGTTCTTGTAGGAAAATATATAAAATTGATTCAAATTAAAAATTTTCGGCGAAAAATTTTTTTAAAATTATGACAACAGAATTAATTATAATTGGAGTATTCGGAATATTAGGCGCACTTACTAAAGATATTTTACAGGATAACGCTTTAGAATTTCCAAGCAAAGACCGCGGAAAAATTTGTCTTGGATCTTTTGGCGGCTTAATTATAGGTGGAATAGCAGGTTACTTTATAGATGGCTCACCGGTAACAGCTTTTATGGCAGGTTACACCGGAACAGCAATTATTGAGGCTTTAGTATCAGGTAAAACAGATCAAACACTTTTAGATACAACAAATATCAACGAAGCAATAATTAGAAAAATTGCTAAAGAACAAGGGGTAGATCCCGAACTTGCAGTCCGGGTAGCAAAATGCGAAAGCAAACTAAATGAAAAAGCAGTTAACACAAATACAGAAGGCTCAAAAGACAGGGGCCTTTTTCAAATAAACGATAAATATCACCCAGAGGTTTCAGACGCGGAAGCCTTTAATTCTATATTCGCAACAGAGTTTTTTTGTAAGGCTTTTAAAGCCGGAAATCTTTCTTGGTGGTCAGCTACAAAGTCGTGTTGGGATAAATAAAAATTGAGTTATGCACAGTTGATTTATGGCTACAATATACTATAATTAAGTAAAGGTCGGGGGACACAAAATTTAAATCTGGCCTACTCGTCCCCCGAGAGGCCAGACTTAATTTTAACAAATGAATAAAGAAGAAAAAGAATTAAAACAATACGGTTGGTATTTTTGTAGGCACGATATAATTGAAAGATTTTGCCCAGAATGCAAATACAATATTCCGGCAATTTATAGAAAAGACGATGATAAATTTTGGACAAAAGAAAAAAAGCAAGCAGAGCTTGCTTTTGATTATTGACAAACATTTTGTTTTATGATAAAGTAAAAGAGCAATGGGAAAGCTCTTTTAATCTACCGCAAAACTCAAACAAAAAAACAGCTGAACTTAATCAGCTGTTTTTTTGTTTAAACAACCATTCTTTTTAATATATTTATCCGTTTTTGAGATTGATCTTTTTCAGATTTTTTTAATTCTAAATCTAACGCGTACTTCCAGGCAATTTTTGCCTCATTTACTTTTTTAGCAGCGAATAAAGACGCACCGATAAAATCATAAATTGTAGCTATGTCCTGCTGATAAGGATTATAAACATAAATTTCTTTATTGGGAGTTAAGCATTCAACTAAAAAATTTGCAGAAGTTTCGGCATCGCCAAGCATGCCCCAAGCCATAGCAAGGGTATATTTTGTTTCCCAGCGATTAGGCAATTCCTTTTCGGTCTTATAGGCAGACAATAAAGCTCTAAGGGGCTTGTTAAGTATTAAATAAATAGTAGAAATCTCATTGCGGACCAGCCACCTTTCTTGCTTATTTTTTGAATATTTTAAATATTTTTTATAATATTTTAAGGCAGGTTTGTAATTTTTGTTGAAATGACTTTGCTGCGCTAAATAAAAATATGCCCGGATATCTTTCTTATCTTTTTTTAAAGCAGCAGTCATAATTTCAAAAACCATTTTTGTGCGTTGTTTATCTCTTATATCTTTAGCAAATTTAGATTGAAGATGTTCACGATCATGTTTAATTAAAAAACCAGGCAGAATTTCAGTATTTTTACACAATGGATAATTATGCACATCTCTATCCCATTTGACATAATTCCTAATTAAGCGTGGAAAATAAAAAGAGAAATTGTTCTCAAGTAAAATTTTAATATTGAAAGAATCGGCACGGGAAGATAAAGCATTTTTTAATTTACCGATAGACTCAACATATTCATGCCCATCAAGTTGTAAAACCCATTTTGTCCTTACTCCGGCTTGAGCAAAATTCCTTGCTTTGCAAAAGCTATTTTCCCATTTATGAGATTTGACAACATCAGCATATTGTTTAGCAATATCAAGTGTCAAGTCGGTTGAATTAGTGTCAACAGATACCACCACGCTATCAACAAACTCAATACAAGATAAAATACAATTTTCAAGACCAAGAGCCTCATTCTTAGCAGGTATAACAAGAGATAAAAGATCATCATTCTTTTGGCCTATATCAACAGTCATTAAAATCCTTTCTTTAGCCCCAAGCCAATTACAAAATTTCACACGCCCGGCAGGTGAAAATCTTTTACGTAATTCAGGTATGGTAAATGTCCTTGCATGGCTTTCGTCGGGAATACGATTACCATTAGGAACACCAATAATTAAACGAGTATCAGACTTAATAACTTCTTTTAATTTTTGTATTACAATTTCATCATTATCAATATGCTCTAAAAATTCAGTCATAACAACGGTATCAAATTTAACAGTAGAAATTTTGCCGGGTAAAAGCATGTCTTGCACATCAAAAAAAGCATCCGGCCGGCGTAATTTTTTCGCAGTTTTAATTGCAACATCAGATATATCAATTCCTAGATATTCGCCTTTATAAAAATCAGAAAGGTTACCGGTGCCACACCCAATATCCAAAACTCTGCCTTTACACAATTTTGCTACTTCAGAAAATCGCACTGGGTCCAAATGGACATCAGACCCAAACTTCTCAAAAAAATTGTTGTAGTAGTTTTTATCTTGTTGCATAGTATTTTTATTATAACACAAAAAACACAAAATAAAAAGTTCGGCTTATTATAGCCGGACTTTTTATTTTCTGATCACAAGACATCAGAAACCAAATCTAAGATAGGTGACTAACCAATTTAGCAATATCAGCAGTCGTCCAAGAAGCCAATGCTTTGGTATAAGGAGAACCGGTAAAGCTCAAAGCGATAGCAGCCTTAGCAAGCAAATACAACCCCAATCCTTTCGGAAAAGAAGCAATATCATCATACACCATACCAAAATCAGATAATCCAATACCGGCAGCGGCATTGTTAAATCCAGCTTCAGCAGTGTGTGCGGTAAATTCCTTTAGGATAGTGGCATAATTGCTTTTCAAAGTTGTACCCGAACCTGTTGCATACACATCTTTAATAAATTGAACAAGATATGATTGCTTTGACTGGGCTGAAGGAATAACACCAAGATCAGCCAATTTTGTTGCATAAGCGGCAGCGGCAATAACTTTGCCGCATGCTCTTCCTACTGCACCAATTATGGTCCTAATGTTTCCCTGTCCGGTACTTTGAGGATTAGCAGGTTTTAACCACATACGACAATCTTTTATTCCTTTCCAACCGATAAACACAATTGCTTTTCCAATAGCACCCCTTGCGTCCATAGACATTAAAGGTCCTGTTACTTTAGCCATAAAATGTAAAAACTTTTAATTTAAATTTTTATCTGTCCGACTATTTAATGAGATAACAGATACTGTTTTAAAAATAAATTATACCCAGAAAGATTTTTATTCATTACTCTTTGATTATACAATTCTTTATCTTCTTCTGTCAAGTTTTGCCAAGCAAGGACCGCATCAGCAAAAATTCCTCGCCAAGATTGCTGAGGTGCATAACGGGGATTACGAGTGATATAATAAGGGTCACGAAAAACCTTAGTTACGCCACCAGCATTGCTAGTCCGATAAATACCGGTTAATTGTATCTCTTTTGGATTTCCGTCTTTATCCTCAGACATAAAAATGATTTCATCCTCGCCATAAACAGAATGGCCAAACATTGACCGGCCATAACAACGATGGCGACCAAACCTGCGTCGCGGAATAAAAGAAAACAATTTTTCAATCCCTTGCACTTCAGGCATAAATTTATTTAAAAATTTGGAATATTATCAGCTACACAAAGATTATACTCAGACAAAGTTTTTCCTTCGGCTTCACCAGAATATATTTCATCACTAAGACCAAAAATAGAAGAACCATAAAAAGCAACGCCAAAATTAAAAAACCGGCAAGCAAAAGAAGAACTTACAAATTTAGCTCGATGAGAAACTTGATCGACACTTTGGGCATCTTTTTGCTTTCTTTGATATCTAACTTGCTGTCCGGTTCGTCTTTTTGAAAAAGTCAACAAATCTCCTATGGTTCCGTGGGCTTCAAGACTAAATAATGGACCTTGTACTTTCATAAAATTTTAATTTTTATAATTAAAAGATAAGACCTTGAGAGCTACCAACAGAAGAATACTCCGGTTCATCATAGGTCAATAAAACGTCATCTAAAACATTTTTAACAGCACCGACATAAGCGGCAGAACGACCAATGTTTGAAACACGAATTTCATCAATAACACCGGCAAAATGAAGTAAAGTATTCATGGCCCTGCCGGCAGTACGCAACGCCTGCTTAGTATATGTTAAATCGCCAATAGTAGCATCTGTCGCAGTTAAGGCACCATTATAATAAATTTTAGTTCCGGTAGCGGAATCATAAACAAGAACAAAATGAAACCAAGTATCATCAGCCGGAATATCACCAGTTAAATTTATAGCTGCTTTTTTACCATGGCTCCACCAAAGCTGCCAGTCAGATTTTCTAATATATAAACCATAACCTTTTGTATCATATTCACTTGCCATATTAACAAGAGCACCATAAGCGTCAATCTGAGCGGCTCTATCCATTTTTGCTAATACTTCAAGAGTTACGCTAACAGGTTGTAAAGAAACATCTGAACCAAAATCTATATAATTATCATAACCGGAATATTCTTGAGCTTTACCAACTTTACCATCTAATTCTAAAGGTTTATCTATCCTTCTTTTCATACCGGAATTATCATTTACGGTACTATCATCAACTCGCCTATTAGAAAGAGAATTAAAATTTAAAATAGTCATACCGGCCCTATATACAGAACCATCACCACCACCATAGGAAAAATAATACACACCATCAAACTCAGAAACAGCACCTCTCCAGGCACAAAAATCATCCCAATTACCAGATGCACCACGACTTAGTATAGGATTAAAATCAACTTCGGTAAAAGTTATAAAATCAGTAGTTTTGAAAAATCCAGTTTCCCAACCAGACTTACCGGACAAACAACCAGCAACGCCGATATAAAATACACCATCTTTTTTAAAAACAAAAGGATCGGCAGCTTTATCTTGACCATGATCCCAACCAGAAGGAGAATCGCCGGAAAGAACGGGATTGCTAGCATATTTAGTAAAAGGTCCAGTTGGAGAATCAGAAGTAGCATATCCTGTTTTTTCTAAAAGAGTGCCGACAGATTCACCCATATAAAAAAGATAATAAACACCATTTTCAAGAAATACATATGGTTCCATTGTCCGACGCTCCTCCCAAGTTCCGGCGCCACCGGCAGGAATCATTGGATTATCAATTCCATCAGCACTATAACCAGAATTAACGGTAAGAGATTTTTGAACATAAATATTACCCGGATCATCTCTTCCATAATAAATATACCAATAACTACCAAACTTAACTATATGAGGAGAATTTAACTGATGACCAGGTTCTGAAAGAACAGCAGAACCCTCAAGCGTCCATTCACCGTCCATATAATCAGCATAAGCTAAATAAATTTTATTATTATATTGAGCTACCCACCAATATTTTTCAGTAACAGAATCATGGACAATATTTTCTGGAATGACACCAGAAGTAGCAATTTTAGCAGACGGAGCATTTTCAGCAAACATTTCAGAATTAAGAAGAGAGTTTTTAGAATGCCAAACACCTTTAAAATTTTCATCCCAGACAGCAGTAGGGTCAGCACCATCTTCAGTATCAGAAGTCCTAAAATAAATATAAAAATCAACATCAACAGAAGAAGAAACTGAAGGAATTTTTACCCAATACTCTGCCAATTCACCAACATTATCATGCCTTTCCCTCTCATATTTTAAAAGAGTTTCACCGTCGTCAGAGGTAAAGCGAATGTCAAAACCATCACTATTAGATTTTGAAAAATCAAAATTACCAGAAGATAATTTAACTAAAACAGGAAAATCAGAAAGATTTTCATCAATTTTTGTATGATCAATGGTTAATTTTATACGGGATACATACCCAGAAAGCCAAGGCATTTTATTTTTTTATGAAGTCCTTTTTATTTTTAAAGATATGGTAATACGAGTAATAGTAGCGGCAGAATCAACATTAAACGCTAAAATATCACCGGCAGATATTGTTTTAATCCAACTGGTCAAAGTAGAATCTTGAGATTTTTGAGCGGCGGCAATAGTAGGAGGTGTAGCAGAAGTAATTGAATCAGCATCAGTGGGTGGAAAATTAGCATAGCTATCTTTCCAAATATCAATAACTATTGAACCGGATTGATCAGCCAAAAGAGTAACCTGCTCAATTTCACAAGCAAAAGGAATTTCCAAATGTCCTTTTTGACCGGTAGAAATGGCAGCGCCGCCACCATCAATAATCAAAGTTATTGAATACTTTCTGCCAATCAAATCCTCCTCAATAGCAACAACCTCATCATCTAACTTTGAAATATCCTCAACAAAAAGGACATTTGTTTTAAGAGGATCATAAACGACACCAGATTTATTTTCTTTGGTTCTAGGTGAATAAGCGGAAACTGGATAATCAGCCATAATTGTTTAAAAGATTATTAAAAAAATTATTAAAAATTGAACTGTCATCTGCTACCGACAAAATAACAGAAAGCTCAAAATTCGTTGTGAAAGCGGATTGCGTATAGTTATGCGACCCGATTATTAGTATTATATCATCAATCATCAAAAACTTGCAATGGAGCAAACGATGGGCAGTCAAGCGTTTGGCGGAAATTCCACAGCTATTTAAAACTCTAACTATCTCGTCGTTATTGACGATTGCCTGGATTTTCACGCCTCGCTTGACCGCCCTTACAATAGCTTGATTAAAGAGCTGAACTGGATTGGAAGGATCGTTAATATACCAACGCCAGTCAAAAACAATGATCTTAATATTTTTTTTTGAACTATCTATCAAAGGAATAACCTTGCTTGAAAATTGTTTTCCAATTATTACTTCCATGTTATTCAGTATCTTGCCAAACATCCCAATACGAAAATCGGACCTTTTTATCCGCAGAAGCATTTGTCATCAAAAAAGCAGTCAAAAGAACATTAGCATCTACAACCCCACTTGGCAAACCGGTTGTTATAGTAGCAACCAACACACTATTTACATAAAATTTAGCATCTACTCCAGGG
>CAYHAF010000033.1:1281-7937 GCA_964354555.1 uncultured Candidatus Saccharibacteria bacterium | reverse complement strand
ATGGAGGGTTGGCAGAATGGCAATGCACTAGTCTTGAAAACTAGAACCTCGGAAGAGGTTTGCAGGTTCGAGTCCTGCACCCTCCGCCAATGTTAAAATCCGGATTAATCCGGATTTTAACATTAGGGATACAAAATAGTTATTCTCTTGCTACTACTACTCCCCAAACTTCTTTAGCTCCAGCTTCTTTTAAAACTTTGGCGCATTCTTGCATCGTTGAGCCGGTCGTATAAACATCATCAACTAAAAGAATTTTTCTTCCTGAAATCTTCTCCTTATTTTTTAGTGAAAAAGCGCCTTTCATATTTTCTTTTCTTTTTTCGGCAGTTAATTCCATCTGAGGAAGAGTCTGTTTTGTTTTATATAGTAGATTACTTATTAAAGGAATTTTTAAAAACTTAACCAATTCTTTTCCTATCTCTTCGGACTGGTTAAACCCCCGCCATTTTAATCGCTTTTCCTCCAGAGGCACGGGAATCAAAATAAATTCAGAAAAATCCGAATCTTTTTTACCGCATAACTGAAGATGTGTTATTATCAAATAAGACAGAGATTCTTTTAATTCTTTGACGAAAGGTTCATATTTGAACTGTGTTATCATTTTCTTGACGAGCTTATTTTGATAAGGTGCAGCAAAATACAACCCGTTTATTTTTATAAATTTTTTGCAAGTGGGACATATTTTACCATCTACTAATCTTTTTTGGCAGCCAGGGCAAAATTGGTATTCTAAAATATCAATTGTTGATAAACAATCTTCGCAAAGATAGTTTCCTTCAGAACCGCAGCTTAAGCAATATTTGGGGAAAAGTAAATCCAAGAGAAAACTTTTAGATTTTAGAACAAAATCTTTCATTTCTATTTCTTTTGATTATCTCTGGAGGTATAATAGCATAATCTTTTTAATTTTAGGATTTTTCGCTATTTTTTAATAGTTTTTAAATATAAAAGTGATATAATAAATAGATGGCTAGTCTTTTTGGTTCAAGTTCAAAAAATTGTTTAGGCATTGACATTGGTACTTCGAGTATTAAAATTATTGAATTGTCTTGCAGGGGGGAGACAACAAAATTAGAAAAATACGGTGAAATTTTTTCTGAAGCCATTTTTGAGAGGCCCTTTAGAACTTTTGAAAAAGACACGCTTTTGCTTTCTGGACGGGAAATTTCAAAAGCAATTACCGGCGTTTTAAAAGAAGCAAAAATATCTGAAAGGAGAGCAGTTTTTTCTATTCCTGACTTTGCAAGTTTTTTCACAACCTTTGACTTGCCATCAATGACCGAAGAAGAAATTCCCCAAGCCGTCAGATTTGAAGCCCGTCATCACATTCCCTTGCCCCTGTCAGAGGTTACTATAGATTGGTCAATTATCAGGAGGGAAGTGATAGATCAAAAAAGGGCGCGTCTTAAAATTTTATTAGTAGCTGTGCCGAATGAAACTATCAGCCAATATCAGCAGATAGCTTTGCTTTCTAATCTTAGGCTGGTGGCCCTGGAGGCGGAAGTTTTTGGTTTAGTAAGGGCATTAATAAAAGACGAGGAAAAACCTCTTTTATTATTAGATATTGGAGCCCAAAGTAGTAATTTAAGTGTGATTGACCAGGGTATTTTGAAATCCAGTTATAGTTTTGATGTTTCGGCTAATGAAGTAATCCAAATCATAGCCAAAACTTTCAGCCTTGATTTCCAAAATGCTGAAAATTTGTTAAAATTATATGGGATAGGACCAACTGACAAAATTAATGCACCGGACATTAAAATTCCTTCTTCGCTAAGTTTTCAAAAAATTAAAGAGACCCTAACCCCCTTTGCCGATTTAGTGACAATTGAATTAAGCAGGGCTTCCCAGTCTTTTTTTCAATCAGAGCAAAAAGAAATCAACAAAGTTATCCTGAGTGGTGGCATGGCTTTAATGCCTGGATTTAAAGATTATATTCAGGAAGCTTTCAATAAAGAGGTGCAGATTGCCAATCCCTTCGCTGGAATCATTTATCCACCGATATTGGAACAGACTTTAAGAGAATTGGGCCCTTCCTACTCAGTAGCGGTTGGGATGGCCATTCGTGGATTAGAATTAAAATAATTTAAAAATAATAAATATGCCAATTCAAATCATTCCAAAAGAGGCGGCAAAATTACCTCTTTGGCAAAACATAATGTTTTATTTTTCCATAGGATTAGTTTTATCAATACTTGGAAGTTATGGGATACTTTATCATTTTACTAAAAAGGCAGTAGAGGATTTTAATAATATTGATAAAGCAATTATACAAGGAAAAACTGAACAAATTTTGACTTTGGAGAATGAAATGAAGTCCTACAGAGATAAAATCGATGATTTTGCTTCTTTAATCAATAATCATAAATTCAGTTATAATTTTTTTGGGAAACTTGAAGATAAAATAGGTGTTTTGGAAAAAAATACACATCCTAAAGTTTTTTTCAACGAGATGAATTTTAACGTAACGGGAAACTCTGTCGTCATGTCTGGTACAACGGAAAGTTTTGAGATCATTGGGCAGCAGATTTTTTTGTTTCAAAACGATCCAGATGTAAAGAGCGTTAAAATCTCAAAAGCAGAAATAAATAAGGAAGGCAAAATCGACTTTAATTTAGATATTTTACTTGATCCAACGTTATTTCAAAATTTAATATCACTTAAATAAAAAAAACATGTCTAGATTAGCTACTATAATTATTTGTTTAATTCTTTCAATTATTCTTGGTTTTTTTCTTGTTTGGCCACAATATCAGAAGTTCACTGAAGAGCGATGGCATCTTAAAGAAAAAGAAACCGAAAGAAGTAATCAGGAGGAATATTTTACTCATGTGGAGAATGTTGCTAAAGAATTATCAGGCTATGAGAATGAAAAATCAAAAATTAATTCCGCTTTTCCTTATGGTCCTGATATTGCTGATATATTAAATTTTTTAGATAAAGCTACTTCAGGAAACGGTTTGAGTATTGTAAAAATAACTTCTTTCTCGGTTGATAAAGAAAAAAGTGGCTCAAAATCCAGTCAAGAAAAAGAAGAAAACGTTGTCTCAAGGGCAAAAGAAATTAATATAGAATTTGATGTTAAGGGCAGTTACCCAGCTTTTAAAAATTTTATTTTAACCTTGGAAAAAAGCGCCAGAGTCATTGAGGTTGAGTCTGTCGTTTTGAAAAAGAAGATGGTTCAAACGGAGAAAGAAGAACCACCTGTTTTTACGTTAAAAATAAAAACTTATTATTATTAATTTTTTGCTTATGGTTATAGTAACTCCTTTTCAAGAAAAAAAGAAACAACGATATATGATCGTAATTCTGATTATAGCAGCTATATGCATATTTTTTGTTATTTGGTATAAATATTTTCCTAAACAAAAATCGTCTCCCCGTATCATGCCTGAAAAGCCTCCAAAAATAGAGATAAATTACGATATTCTAAAAAGTAAAATTTTACAAGAATTACAGCCTTTTGAGGAAATTCCGCCGCTTTCCGGAGATGTTGGCCGTAGTAATCCCTTTGAGCCTTATTAATTTTTAAAAAGCCGGTAGTTATTTTTTATTTTTTTTCATGACTCTAATCCAACTTCTGGTTCAGAAAAAAGTGTTGGAAAAAGAAAAAGCCGCCGCCTTGGAATTTGAGATAAAAACCTCTGGGAGAAAAGAAGAAGAGGTTATTTTGGAAAAGAAAATAACCTCAGAGAATTTTTTATTTGGTTTAAAAAGTGAGATTCTTAAAATATCTTTAAAAGAAATATCTCCTGAGGATGTATCAATAAAATCACTGGAACTTATTCCTGAGGAATCGGCGAAATATTACAGAATCATTCCTCTTGCTAAAAAAGAGAATGTGTTAGAGGTTGGGATGGTTTATCCGGAAGACATAAAGGCCCAGGAGGCTTTAAAGTTTTTTGCCCGTCAAGCAAAACTAACACCTAAGGTTTTTTTAATTACTCCGACAACTTATCTTAATATTCTAAAGCAATACCGCACCTTAAAAAAGGAAGTTACCAAAGCTCTTGAGGAATTAAAAACAGAAATTGAGGGTGAGAGAATCACGATTGACAAATCCGAGACTTCCAGTGAATTTGAAAAACTGGTTGAGGAGGCGCCGATTTCTAAAGTTGTGGCTGTGATGATAAAGTATGCTATTGAGAGCAATGCTTCAGATGTTCACATTGAGCCGACCAGAGAAAAGGTAAAAATTCGTTTTAGGGTTGATGGGATTTTACAGACCTATCTGACCTTGCCCTTGAAAGTTCATCAGGCAATAGTAGCCAGAGTCAAAATTCTTTCCAATATGAAAATTGATGAAGTTCGAGTTCCCCAAGACGGAAGGTTTTCTACTCGGCTTGATGATAAGGACGTTGATTTCCGTGTTTCTACTTTTCCTACAACTCAAGGAGAAAAAGTGGTTATCAGGGTTTTGGATCCAAGCCGTGGTATGTTAAGTCTGGAGGAACTGGGATTGATTGGGAGGAATATTAGAGTTATAAAAAAAGCAATAGATAAACCTTACGGGATGATTTTGGCAACTGGTCCTACCGGAGCTGGAAAAAGCACCACTCTTTATGCTATTTTGAGGATCTTAAACGAAGAAGGAGTTAATATTGTCTCTTTGGAGGATCCGGTTGAATATTATATGGAAGGCGTGAACCAGTCGCAGGTTAGGCCCGAAATAGGTTATACTTTTGCCAATGGTCTGCGTTCCATTGTCAGGCAAGACCCCGATATCATTATGGTTGGAGAAATCCGTGACGAAGAAACAGCATCTTTGGCTACCCACGCCGCTTTAACCGGTCATATTGTTCTGTCGTCTCTTCACACCACAAATGCTGTGGGAACCATACCAAGACTTATTGATTTAGGAGTTCAAACGTATTTAATCCCGCCGAGTTTGAGCGTTTCCTTAGCTCAGCGATTGGTAAGAAAGCTTTGCCCAGAATGCAAGAAAGAAGTTAAGGCAAAACCGGAAATAGCTGAAATGATTATGAAGGATATTGAATCATTTTCTCCGGAGAACAGGAAGGAATTTTTTAAAGAAAAAATCGTCACCCAGAAATCTATTTCAATTTGGGAACCGGTAGGATGCAAAAAGTGTAATTTCAAAGGCTACTCAGGCCGAATCGCAGTTTTTGAAATCCTGACAATGACCGATCAGCTTTCAGAGACAATTTTAAGGGAGCCAGGAGAGGTCAAAATTTGGGAAGAAGCCAGGCGCCAAGGAATGATTACAATGAAGCAGGACGGGATTTTAAAAGTTTTAGCAGGTTTGACCTCGCTTGAGGAAGTGATAAGAGTAGCAGAAGAAAAATAATCATATGAAATTAATTTTGCTAGTTGAAGATGACCCTTTTGTGGTTGATATCTATACTAAAAAACTAACTGAAGCCGGGTTTTCTGTTGAAGTGGCCCAAGATAAAGAGGAGGTTTTTAAAAAAATAAGCGAGAAGATGCCTGATCTTTTATTGCTTGATATCGTTTTGCCCAATATTGAAGGCTGGGATCTTTTGAAAGAAATAAAGGAAGATTTGACTTTCCAGGATTTAAAAGTAGCCATTCTTTCTAATCTTGGCCAGAAATCTGATGTTGAAAAAGGAATGAAATTAGGGGCAGCCAGATATTTTATAAAGGCTCATTATACACCTGGCCAAGTGGTCGAAGAAATAAAGAAGATTCTAGAATAAAAATCATAGAAAAAATAGAAATAGTAGAAAAAGTTTACGATTTGGACGATTTCTACAATTTCTACTATATTATATGGATTACGCCACGTATATTAAAGAATTGCTTAACTTAACTTTTTTAGAAAAAGCCTCGGATTTACATATTTCCGTTGGCCGTTATCCTTCCTTGAGAATAACCGGCAGATTAGTGCCTTTGATAAAAATGAAAAAAACTACTCCTGAGGATTCTCAGGGATTAGCCTTTGAATTGATGAACGAAGAGCAGAAGGAGAGATTTCTTCAGGAGAAAGAAATTGATTTTTCTTATAATTTTGAAGACAGAGCCAGATTTAGGGTCAATATTTTCTTTGAAAGCGGAAATATTTCTTGTGCTCTTCGTTTGGTGCCTAATAAAATACCCCGGATTGAGGAATTAAACCTGCCTTCGATTGTGCATGAATTTACCAGGGCCAGCCAAGGATTTGTATTGATTACTGGTCCTTCCAGCCATGGCAAATCAACAACTTTGGCTGCCATACTGGACGAAATAAACCATACTCGGGCAGACCATATAATTACCATTGAAGATCCAATTGAATATGTTTTTGAAGACGACAGATCAATTATTGATCAGAGAGAAGTTTATCAAGATACTCTGTCTTTTGCCAGGGCCTTGAGGTCTACTTTCCGTCAGGATCCGAATGTCATTATGGTCGGCGAGATAAGAGATTTGGAAACAATATCCACTGCCATTACTGCAGCTGAAACTGGCCATCTTGTTTTTACCACCATGCACACAAACTCAGCTTCCCAGACTATCCATAGAATTGTTGATTCTTTTCCTCCTGAACAACAAAACCAAGTCAGGGCTCAATTGTCTGCTTCTCTTTTAGGGGTTGTTTCCCAAAGATTGCTGCCCAGAATCAGGGGAGGATTGATTCCTTCTTGCGAGGTTATGTTTGCCAGTCCAGCCATCGCCAATTTAATTAGAGAAAATAAGAT
>CAYHAF010000033.1:0-1181 GCA_964354555.1 uncultured Candidatus Saccharibacteria bacterium | reverse complement strand
ATGAAATTTAATTACCAAGCCAGAACTAAAGAAGGCGAGATTAAAGTGGGGGAAGTTGACGCCTCTTCGAGAGAGAAAGCTTTGGATTTATTGGAAAAATATGGGCTTTTTGTAACTTTATTGGAAGAAACAGGAACTGTCCCAATTTATCAAAGGAAAATTAAGCTTTTTGAAAGAATTCCTCAGGTAGAAGTTGTTAGTTTTACCAGACAGGCGGCACTTTTATTTAAATCAAGGATTCCCATTGTAGAAATTTTTTATACCCTTGGCAAACAGACAAAAAACCAGCTTTTTAAAGAAAAAATTATGGACATAGCTGGAGCGGTAGAAGGAGGCAGTCCTCTTTCGGCAGCCCTTGCCCGCCACCCAAAGCTTTTTAATCAATTCTTTGTTAGTATAATTAAATCTGGAGAAGTTTCAGGTGAGCTCCCGGAAGTCTTAGATTATTTAGCTGACCACTTAGAAAGAGAACAAGAATTTCATTCAAAAATAATTGGAGCTATGATTTATCCGATACTGGTTTTAGTAGTTGTATTTATTGTTATGGCTGTCATGTTCCTTTATGTTGTTCCAAGCTTGGGTCAAATTATAAAAGATTTAGAAGCTGAGCCCCCAATAATTACTAAAATTGTCCTGTCTTTATCAGAATTTTTTCAAAAATCTTGGTTAATTTTAACAGTAATATTTTTGTTTTTAGTCATCGCTTTTATTAGATTCTTTAAAAGCGAAAAGGGCAAAAGAACCCTTGATAAGTTTTTTTTAAGGTTTCCAATAATCGGTGGTTTCATTCAAAAAGTTGCTTTAACCCGTTTTGCTGAAAATTTAGCCACCTTGATTTCAGGAGGGGTGGCTATTGCCCAGTCGTTAGAAGTTACTGCTGATATAGTTGGCAATGATGTTTTTAAAAATATAATATTAGAAGCAAGAGACGGAGTGAAAAAGGGGGAGACTATAAGCTCTATTCTTGAAAAATATCCCGAAGTCATACCGCCTTTATTTACCCAGATGACTTTAGTCGGAGAAAGGGCTGGCCAAATAAGTCCAGCATTAATGAATATAGTTGGTTTTTACAGGAAAGATGTTGACAGGACTCTTGCAAACTTTGTCGCGTTTTTGGAACCCGTAATGATTATATTTTTAGGGCTTGTTGTCGGTGGTTTAGCCGTTGCTGTTTTATTGCC
>CAYHAF010000032.1:5688-7956 GCA_964354555.1 uncultured Candidatus Saccharibacteria bacterium | reverse complement strand
TTTTTCCTGGTTTTTTTAAAAGCAATAAAAGAGCTTCAGCCAGATTTTATTGCTGCTACTTTTGATTTACGCGCTCCAACGTTCAGGCATGAAAAATTCAAAGAATATAAAGCTACAAGAAAAAAAGCGCCAGACGAACTTTACAGTCAAATGCCGAAAATTAAAGAATTATTAAAAAATTTTAATGTTCCTATCTTTGAAAAAGAAGGTTTTGAAGCTGATGATGTTATAGGAACAATCGCTAATTTGGCTCAAATCCCCCACCAAAAATTTGGTGGGGGACAAGAAATAGAAACAATAATCTTGACCGGAGACCTTGATGCCTTGCAACTTATCAATAAAAACACCAAAGTATATACACTCAGAAGAGGACTGAAAGATACAATTTTATATGACGAAAAAGCGGTCAAGGAAAAATATAATGGCTTGGGCCCAGAACAAATGTCCGACTTCAAAGCTTTAAAAGGCGATGTTTCTGACAACGTTCCAGGGATTCCGGGAATTGGCGAGAAAACAGCTATAAGTTTGATAAAAAAGTATAAAAACTTAGAAAACCTATATAAAGAAATAGAAAAAATAAAAGTATTACCAAAAGAAAAAATTGGGGTTTTAAATCCGAGGCTTTTAACTTTACTTAAGGACTATAAAAACCAGGCCTTTTTCAATAAGACTCTTACGGACATAAACAAAGACACGCCAATAGATTTTAACATCGAAGTCTGCAATTGGAATGGCTACGATCAAGAAAAAGTGGTTCAAAATTTAAAAGAATTTGAATTTTATAGTTTAATAGAAAGATTACCTAAAAGCAGCAAAGGAAATATAGCAAAAAATACAACTTTAAACTTAGAAACTCCAGGCGGAACTTTGCAGCAAATTGAAAGCTTTTATAAAGATGATTTTTTCTCTAAAAAGATCTATGAAATTGAAAAAGATCTAATTCCGGTTATTAAACAAATAGAGGAAAATGGAATAAAAATAGATTTGGAAGCTTTAAAACAGCTTTCAGAAAAATTAGAGAAAAAAACAACTAAATTAGAAAGTGATATTTTCAAATCAGCCAGTACTGAGTTCAATATTAACTCACCTCAGCAGTTATCAGAAGTTCTTTTCCAAAAATTAAATATATCTCCAAAAGGATTGAAAAAAACGCCAGGCGGAATAGTTTCTACTTCTTTTCCAGAATTAGAAAAACTGAAAACCGAGCATAAGATAATAAATTTAATATTAGACTATCGTGAACTTTTTAAGCTAAAATCGGGCTTTGTTGATGCCTTGCCTAATTGGATCAATAAAAAAGATAAAAGAATCCATCCGAAATTTGACCAGTTAGGCACAGTAACAGGCAGGTTGTCCTGCTCGGATCCTAATCTTCAAAACATCCCAATAAAAGGAGATCTGGGCAAAGAAATCAGAAAATGCCTTATAGCTGAAAAAAATTTTAAATTTCTTTCAGCCGACTATTCCCAAATGGAACTAAGAATTGCCGCTTCTATCGCCAATGATAAAAAGATGATTCAGTTCTTTAAAGAAGGGAAAGATATTCACAGAATAACAGCCTCAAAAATATTTAAAGTTTCTGAAGAAAAAGTGGATGAAAAAATGAGATACATTGCTAAAACCTTAAATTTCGGGGTTTTATACGGAATGGGTGCTTATGGATTCGCTGAAGGAGCTAAGGTTTCAAGAAAAGAAGCAAAATTGTTTATTGAAGAATATTTTAAAAATTTTCAGGGAGTAACTGATTACGTAAAAAATTCTATAGAAAAGGTGAAAAAAGATGGTTTCGTAGAAACCGTCTTTGGCAGAAAAAGATTCTTGCCGGAAATAAGCTCTCTAGACCCCAGACTCCAAAGAGCCGCTCAGAGAATGGCTATTAACCATCCTATTCAAGGAACGGCAGCTGATGTTATAAAAATGTCTATGATTGAATGCAATAAAATTATTGAACAATATAAAAACGAAGCCAAGATGGTTTTACAAGTGCATGACGAACTTCTTTTTGAAGTAACACAGAATAAAGTTTTAGAATTTTCCGGAAAAATTAAAAAAGCTATGGAGAATGTGGTTAAATTGGAAGTTCCGCTAAAGATAGACTTGGAAATTGGAAAAAACTGGGGAGAGCTCGAAAAAATAGATTAAATTTTCAGAAAAAACCACAGCGAACAGTTGTTTTTTCTGAAATTAAGCTTGCTGGAGATTACAGTTGTGTTAAAATAAAGGGAATTAACCCTTTGTTACCTGCGCCGCTCGTCAGTAAACGTGCAA
>CAYHAF010000032.1:0-5588 GCA_964354555.1 uncultured Candidatus Saccharibacteria bacterium | reverse complement strand
TATGGAAAAAAATCCAATAGAAGAAGAAACGGAAAAAAACAAGATTTTAAAAGAAATCAAGCCGACTATATTTACCAGAAGACTGACTATAGTCGTTTTAATAATACTGGCATTAGCCTTGCGATTTTTACCTAAAATCTTTAACCAAACTGTAATTTTTAGCTTGCTGGCTTTTTGGCTTCTGACAACTTACTTTTTTTCCTGGCTTATTAAAAAACAAACTACCCGACAAAAAATAGAAAATCTCCATTTTGGATATTTTGCCTTTGAGCTTGTTTTGGTGACTTTGATGATCCACTTTATCGGGGGAATCGAATGGATGGGCGCTATCTTCTATATATTTACTGTTATCTACGCAAACATCTTCTTATCAAGGTTTACAGGATTACTTATAACATTAGCTGCTTTAGTCTTCTACACAGGCTTGATATTTTTTGAATACCTTAAGATTATTCCTCATTATGAAATTTTTTTATTTTCCGGTCTTTACACAGACTTTTATTATGTAATAACTACATTAATCGCGCCCATATGGGGAGTATTTATCTTAATCTCTCTTGCTACTGGCATTTTTGCCGACAGATTGAAAGAAAGAACCAAAGAGCTTGAAGAAATGAAAACAACTTTGGAGGTCAAGGTTAGGGAAAGAACTTGGGAACTTGAAGAAGAAAGAGCAAGCTTGGAAGAAAAGGTTCATAAAAGAACGGGGGAACTGAAAGAGCTGGTCGAAAAACAGGAAAAGATAGTTACAGAAAGAACCGGGGAACTCCAGGAAAAAGTTCAGGAACTGGAAAGATTTAACAAATTAGCCGTTGGGCGAGAGCTAAAAATGATTGAGTTAAAAAAGAAAGTTAAAAAACTAGGAGGAAGCTCTAGTCTCGACGAAGATAAAAAATCCATCTTTTAATTTAGTATATTTAACAAAATGCGGTCAGAAAAAAACATCGGAAAAATTGAAGAAATTACTCTTTCTGAAAGCCACACTAAAGATTTATTTAACTTTTTGCCATTGCCGGTCTTTTTAGTCAGTTCAACAGAAAAAATTCTTGAAGCAAATCCAGAATTCTGTAAAATCACGAACTATACCTATGAAGAAGTGGTTGGAAAAAATGCCAATATTTTTTTTGATGAAAAAAGGTTAAAGAACATATTAGAAGAAGCCTTAGAAAAAGGGTTTGCGCAAGGAAAAAAAACTAATATTGTCACAAAGGAAAAAGAGAAAATTCCTATTAGCTTATCGGCTAAATTAATCAAAGACAAAGAAAGTACAGCTTCAGGCTACCTTATAATACTGTTTGATTTAAGTAATATCCAAAAAACAGAAGAAGAGATAAAAAACACAAGATTAGCTCTTTTAAATATGTTAGAAGACACAGAAAAAGAAAGGGGAAGAGTTGAAGAAGAAAAGAATAAAACCTTGGCTATTATAAAAAACTTTACTGATGGTCTTTTGGTCTTTGATAAGGAAAATAGACTTTCTTTGATCAGTCCCCAAGCCAGAGATTTTTTGGGGATTGAAGAAAAAGAGGTGTTAGGAAAGCACACTTCTGAACTTGTTAATGTCCCGATCTTGAAAGCATTGGTTAATCTTTTTGGAGAAGAAATTAGAAAAGTTTTTAGAGAAGAGATTTCTTTGAAAGAAGGCAATTTAGTCTTGGAAATAACTACTGCTCCCTTCCTCCAAGGAAAAGACAAATTAGGATCTTTAATCATCATTCATAATATAACCAGAGAAAAGTTGATAGAAAGAATGAAAACAGAATTTGTGTCTCTTTCTGCCCACCAGTTAAGAACTCCCCTTGCGGCAATCAAATGGACCTTAAAACTATTCCTAGAAGGAGACCTAGGCCAAATAACTAAAGAACAGCGGGAGTTTTTAGAAAAGACGTATAAATCTAATGAAAGAATGATAAGTCTAATTAATGACCTCTTAAACGTAACAAGGATAGAAGAAGGAAAATATATCTACCAGTCGCTGTTTTATGATATGTCCGAGATTGTTCAATCAGTGATAGATTTGTTTAAAGAAGAAATTAAAATTAAAAATATAAAAATTGAGTTAAAAACGCCCGGAGAACTGCCCAAAATTTTAATGGATCAGGAAAAAATAAAGTTAGTAATTGAGAATTTTTTAGATAATGCAATAAAATATACCTTTCCCAAGGGCAAAGTGACAGTTTATATAATTCGTGGTACAAATGAAATAGAAGTCAAGGTTCAGGATACAGGGGTCGGAATACCAAAAGACCAACAATCAAGAGTGTTTACCAGATTTTTCAGAGGATCAAACGTATTAAGAATGGATACTGAGGGATCCGGCTTAGGATTGTTCCTTGCTAAAAATATTGTTGAAGCTCATGGAGGAAAAATCGGATTTGATTCAGAAAGCGGAAAAGGCTCGACTTTTTACTTTACTTTACCCTTAAAAACTACCAAAATTAAATAATATGGCAAAAATATTATTGGTTGAAGATGAAGAAATTATGATCGAACTCCTTCAGAAAAAACTTACTCAAGAAGGATATGAAGTTTTAGTGGCAAGAGACGGAGAAGAAGGACTTAGATTGATGAAAGAGACCTGGCCAAATCTGGTATTGTTGGATATTGTCCTGCCAAAAATGAGCGGCTTCGATGTTTTAAATGAAATAAATAAAAATCTATCTTTAAAAAAAATACCAGTAATTATAATCTCTAATTCCGGCCAGCCGGTCGAGCTGAATAAAGCCCTGAGATTAGGAGTTAAAGACTGGCTGATAAAAACAGAATTCGAACCCCAGATGCTACTTGAAAAGATAGCAAAACAAATAGGTAAATAGGTAAATAGGTAAATAATTAAAAATTTTTGTATTTTTTAATAATTTATGAACCTCCCCGATCTAAAGATCGGAAGTCTCTTGGCAAGATATTAATATTTAAAAACCAATAAAAACATATGCCAAAAAACATTCTTATCGTCGAGGATGACAAAATATTAAGAGAACTAATATCCCAAAAACTGGAAAAAGAAAACTATAAAATTTCTGCTGCAGTTGATGGCGAAGAGGGGTTGAAAAAAACTAAGGAAGAAAAACCTGATATTGTTTTACTCGACCTTATTTTACCTGGGATAGATGGGTTCGGTGTCCTTGAAGAAATAAAAAAAGATCCGGAAATAAATAAGATTCCGGTAGTCATATTGTCCAACCTTGGCCAGAAAGAAGAAATTGAAAGAGGAATGAATCTGGGAGCAACAGATTATTTGATAAAAGCCCATTTCACTCTTAGCGAAATAGTGGTAAAAGTAAAAAATATTTTAAAATGAACCTTTCTAGCCTAACGGCCGAGAGCTTCTTGATAAAGTATTAATATTTAAAGACCAATAAAAAAATATGCCTCACAAAATTTTAATTGTCGAGGATGACAAATTTGTAAGAGAGCTAATTTTCCAGAAACTCACTGAGGAAAAATTTGACGTTTTTGCCGCAAAAGACGGGGAAGAAGGGGTGGAAAAAGCTGAGTCAGAAAAACCCAATCTTATTTTGCTTGATCTTATTCTACCCGGAATGGATGGTTTCGAGGTTATATCAAGAATAAGAAAAAATAAAGAAACCGAATCAATTCCAATAATAATTCTTTCAAACTTGGGGGAAAAAGGAGATGTAGACAGGGGAATTAAATTAGGTGCAAATGATTATATGATAAAAGCTCACTTCACTCCAAAAGAAATCGTTGAAAAAGTAAGAAACATCCTAAAATAATTAAGCGAAGTGCTTATGCCAGAGCTTCCGGAAGTAGAAACAATTGTAAGAGATTTGAAAAAGAACCCCGCCCTCTGTGCTATATGCGATCCATTAAGCTTAGAGGGCGGGGTTTGTTATTTATATGCCCGAATTACCTGAAGTCGAAACAATAGTGCGTGATTTAAGAAAGAAAATACTCGATAGAAAAATTGAGGATGTTTGGAGTGATTTTCCGAAAATGATAAAGAAACCTGGAAATTTTGAAGATTTTGAAAAAGAAATCAAAAATAAAAAAATAGAAAGCATCCATAGAAGAGCAAAAAATATTATTTTCACTCTGAGTGACGAATATTCTCTTTTGATACACCAAAAAATGACCGGCCATTTATTAATCGGGAAGTGGAGAGTGGAAAATGCCCGCCCGCCAGGACTTCGTCCAGGCGAAGTCGGGCGGGGAAAATGGATTTCGACTATTCCTGGACCCTTAAAGGAAGACCCAATGAATAAATTTTTGCACTTGATTTTCTTTTTAGACAATGGTTGGCAATTGGCTCTGTCTGATTTGAGAAAATTTGCTAAAGTTGAGCTTTGGAAAACAGAAGAATTAAAAAATTCTAAAGGATTTAAAGAATTAGGGCCAGAACCATTAGAAAAATATTTTACTTTTTTAAAATTTAAAGAAGCTCTACAAAAAAAGAAAAGGGGTAAGATAAAACAAGTCTTAATGGACCAAACAATTATTGCCGGAATCGGTAATATATATTCTGATGAAATCTTATGGCGGGCTAAAATCCATCCTTTTAAAGATATTTCAAAACTATCGAGTAAAGAGTTGGAAAAAATTTACAAAATAATGAGAAGGCTTTTACCTTTAGCCATAAAATTAGGCGGTGAATCAATTTCGGATTATCGCCGGCCTTCAGGAGAAAAAGGATATTATGATAAGGAAAGAAAAGTCTATCAAAAAGAAGGAGAAAAATGTCCAGTTTGCGATGGAATAATAAAAAGAGAGAAAATGGGCGAGAGATCAGCACACTATTGCCCTAAGTGCCAAAAGCTATAGTAATTAGTTTTTAGTTATTAGTTCGCCGTTCATCTTTGGGCGGTTTGACCTCGTTAGAAAGCTTTGCTTTTTAATGGGGTTTTTTGGTAGAACAAAGAACCGAAGGATTTAATTATATACCCTTTAACTTTAAGATATTGGTAAACAGATAAGAATAAGTATTAAAAAACGCCCTACAAATGGGCTTTTTTGTTCCAGGGTCAAACCCTTGACAAACTAAACAATAGGTGCTATAATAGAGGTAGGAGAATAAGAAGAGTTTGTTCTTTGATAAAAATAAAAAGGGGAAGTTAGAAATTTGGGTGGCGTGTGATTTGCTCATAAAGATTTGTGAGTAAATCAAGCCGCCATCCAAATAATATCAAAAAAACTGGATGGAGGTGAAAAAAATGAAAGAAAATGTTTCGGAAGAAATTAGAAAACAACCAATAAGAAGGGCGCGTCATAACCTTGGCATTGCAGAGAAAATGATGCGAAGCGCGAGAACCGTAATGAGAAAAGTCAGTAATGATTTCGAAAAAGGCATAATAGAAAGCGCAAAAGCTTCCGGTCTCGTAACTCTCATAATAGACCCAAATGAGGAAATAGAGGGAGGATGCATATACGTACATCCAATGGAGAGATACCTGTTCAAGGTAATTCGCCAATTTGGAGGCTTAGTTCTGGACAGACCTAGCAAAAAAGGGAAGATATTAATTTTCCCTTGGCTCACAAAGAAGGTAAAGTCTGAAAAACCCGGGAGAATAGTGATAGAAATGCTCGGAGGAAAAGAAACTGTCGAGTTTGCTAAACACGGTTCTCTTTAC
>CAYHAF010000031.1:0-8242 GCA_964354555.1 uncultured Candidatus Saccharibacteria bacterium | reverse complement strand
TGCCTCATTCTGTCTAATTCTTCGTTTATTTTTGCGTCCTTTTCTATATAGGTATCAGACTGCGGGATGTAGGCTTCTGGCTGATAATAATCATAATAAGAAACAAAGTAATGGACGGCATTCTCTGGAAAAAATTCTTTGAATTCTTGATAAGTCTGAGCAGCTAAAGTCTTGTTATGAGAAATAATCAAGACTGGTTTTTGAATTTTTTCAATAATTTTAGACATCACAAAAGTCTTGCCAGCTCCGGTAACGCCTAAAAGAACGTTGTGCTTTGCTCCTGATTTTAAATTTTTAACCAACTTTTCAATCGCTTGTGGTTGGTCGCCGGTCGGCTTAAATGGAGAGTGAAGTTTAAACATGTTATACTAAAATATATGATAGCTTATTTGGAAGGAAAAGTAATCCTAAAAAAAGAAAAATTCATAATTTTGAACGTCAATGGAGTGGGATATAAAGTTTTCTTATCCCAGAAAAATTTAGCTGAAATGAATGAAAAGGAAGAAAAAATAAAGCTTTTCTGTTTCCTGAATATCAGAGAAACCCTCCAAGACTTATATGGCTTTTTTACTTTTGAGGAGCTGGATTTCTTTAATGCTTTAAACGACATACCAAGCATCGGACCAAAAGCAGCTTTGGAAGTTGCTTCCCTTGGCCCTTTGGAAAAAATCAGGGAAGCTATTGAAAAAGGGGATGAAAAAACTCTGGAAGGGATTTCTATAATCGGGAAAAAGAAGGCCCAAATGATTATTTTAGAGCTTTCAAGAAAAATTAAGAAAGTTTTGCCGAAAAAAACAGTTAAAGAACCAGAAGACGAGGCTTTAGAAGCTTTGGTAAATCTCGGATTCCCCCAGCAGAAAGCGAAATCGGCTTTATCTAAGATTGTGAAGGAAAAAAATCCAACGGAAAGAATCAAAGAAGCTTTGAAAATTTTAGGCAGATAATTTAAAAAAATGCCCAATTTTTTAAGAAAAATCGTTCCCGATTTTTTGATAAGTTGGTATCATTTTATCCTATCTTTTTTAGGAGCTTTTTTTTATGGGTTCCCTTCTAAAAAATTAATTGTAATCGGAGTTACCGGCACCAATGGAAAATCAACGGTTGTGGATTTAATAACCAGAATTTTAGAAGAATCCGGCGAAAAAGTTTGCTCTTTGTCCTCTATAAGATTCAAGGTTGGAAACAAAGAACAAATAAATGATTTAAAAATGACAATGCCAGGCCGCTTCAAAATCCAGGGGTTTTTAAAAGAAGCAGTGATTTCGGGTTGCCGCTACGCAGTTTTGGAAGTGACCTCTGAAGGGATAAAACAGCACCGCCACAGGTTTATTAATTTTCAGACCGCGATTTTCACCAACTTGACACCAGAACATATAGAAGCCCATGGCTCTTTTGAAAAATATAGGGAAGCTAAAGGAAAACTTTTTAAAGCAACGAAAAAAATCCATATTTTAAACCTTAATGATGAAAATACTGATTATTTTCTACAATTCCCGGCAGACCTAAAAATCGGATATGGACTAAAAATTTCCAATTTTCCTGTATCGAACGAGAAGAGAGATTCCTTGAAAGGTTGCTTTTCAATTTCCAAACAAATCCCAAATTCTAAATTTCAGATGCTTATTGCAAAAAATCCAAAGACGTCAGGCAAAGGAATAGAATTTTCTATCGATAGTATCAATTTTAAAATAAAGTTACTTGGTAAATTCAATATCTATAATTGCTTAGCAGCAATTGCTTTTGCAAAGTCCCAAAAAATTTCGCTTAAAATCTGCAAAAAAGCCTTGGAAAAAGTTAAGGGTATCCCGGGCAGAATGGAAGAAGTTATTCAAAAACCATTCAAAGTATTTGTTGATTACGCCTTTACTCCAAATGCTCTGGAAAAAGTTTACCAAACAATTATAAATAATTTCAGACCGAAAAAACTAATCTGTGTTTTGGGAGCGGCTGGCGGCGGCCGGGATAAGTGGAAAAGGCCGGTTTTAGGAGAGTTAGCTGGAAAATACTGCGATCAAATAATAATCACTAATGAAGACCCATACGACGAAGATCCCCTCCAGATTTTATCAGAGATAAAATCTGGAGTAATAAGTTATAAATTGCATTTCGTAAGCGAAATATTAGATCGGCGGGAAGCAATTAAAAAATCACTAAAATTAGCTCAATCAGGAGATTTAATTATTATTACTGGCAAAGGTTGCGAGCCGTGGATATGCGTTGCTAAAGGGAAGAAAATATCCTGGGACGATAGACAAGTTGTAAAAGAAGAATTTAAAAAACTTAATAGCAATCCTAATCTACAAATATCATCCAAATGATCCAAATATTATTCCCTGAATTATCTTATAAGATAACGGGTCTTTGCTTTAAGGTTCACAAACAATTGGGCCGTTTTGCTCGTGAAAAACAATATGCTGATTTGTTGGAAACCTTGCTGAAAGAGAACCAAATTACTCACAAAAGAGAGTGTGAAATTACTAATTTAGTTCAGAACATTCCGAAAGGAAACAGGGTTGATTTTTTAATTAATAACGAAATCTTATTGGATATAAAAGCTAAAAAATTTATTACAAAAGAAGACTACATTCAAATGCAAAGATATTTACAAGCAAGCGGAAAAGAACTTGGAATGATTTTTAACTTCCGAAATACTTATTTAAAACCGAAAAGAGTATTAAATACTAAATTATATTCGGATAATTCGGATGGTAATTTAAATTATTCGGATCGCTTCAAAATTTTAGATCATAAAGCTGATCTGAAAATCAGGGCTTTTGGTGAAACAAAAGAAGAATTGTTTTTGAATATGATGCGAGGAATGATTTCCGGTCTAAAACCGGAAATATTAAATTCCGCAGCTGAAGCACGGAACATAGAAATAAAGTCGCTTGATTCTGAATCTCTTTTAGTTGATTTTTTAAGTGAGGTCCTATACCTAACCCAAGTAAATAAAGAAATTTATACCAATATTAAATTTAAAAAATTATTAGATAAGGAACTCAAAGGAGAATTAATAGGCAGAAAAGTCCAAAGGTTCAGAGAAGACATAAAAGCCGTAACTTATCATGAATTAAAAATAGAGCAAAAACCTAGCCGCAATGCTCCCGTCACAACTTCGCAGATGTTGGCAGGTGCAGGCGGGGAAGATGGCACTTGGGAAGCAACGGTGTTGTTTGATATTTAGATATCAAAAATATAGAAAGGGGTCGGGAAAACTGAGTGTTTTCCCGTATAGGAAAACAGTGAGCGAAGTTCACGTTAGAAACCGAGAGGTGTCTAAGGAGCGGTGTTAGCCGAGCGAAGCGAGGCGTGCCGCGACTATTTGACATTTAGTGAAATAACTGTAAAAATAGAAAAGCAAAGAAGGTGGTACTTTGACAAATGAATTTGCGAAAGCAGTAAAGGAAGAATTAATAAGGACACTTAAATGGAAATTAGAATCAGTGCCAAAGTTAGATGACCAACAGATAGAGAACATGGGGAAAGAAATCTTGAGCGCCCAAAACGAGAAAGGAGAGAATATAAAAACTATGGTCCTCGGTGGATGGGGAAGATCAGGTGGCGTTGCTCAAGGCTTTGCAATGCGACTAGCTCATTTAAAGTTTAATGCTAGATACATAACCGAGCCTACTGTGCCGCCAACGAAAAAAGGTGACCTCTTTATCATAGTCTCCGGTAGCGGAGAAAGCTTTACTAGAGCGATAGAAACTGCCCTAAGAATTGGCGCTAAGATCATGGTGATAACTTCTTTATCAGATTCAATCGGTGCAAGATCAGCGGATATAAAACTAATAGTCCCTGGACGAGAATCAGAGGAAGGAAGTTCTCTAAGTTTCCTTGAAAGACAAATGAAAGGAATTCCGGCCCTACCCTTAGGAACTGCATTTGAAAGCTTAACGCAAGAATTGTTAGATTCTATGATAGGCGTAATAGCTGTTATGAAGAAAAAGAGCAACGAAGACATGAAAGACGCACATGGTAACGTGACACCAGAATAAAATGCGTGAGATGTTTCTTTCTCGCGCTTTTTTTATTTAACGAAGTGGACAAATTTATAATTTTTAGTTAAAGTAAAAACATAATATGCCCAATATTAGCGATTTTAAAAAAATAAATGATTACTTGTGGGAGTTGCCAAAACCTTTTAGGCAGGATATGAAAGTTCCGGCCCGTGTTTATGTTTCAGAAAAAATGCTTGATGACGTTTTTAGAGACAGGTCTCTTGATCAATTAATTAATGTTTGCTGCCTGCCCGGGATATTACAATACGGTATCGCTATGCCTGATTGCCATGAAGGTTATGCCTCCCCTATTGGCGGAGTGGCAGCCATTTCAGAAGAGGAAGGAATTATATCTCCTGGTATGCAAGGATATGATATTAATTGCGGGATGAAACTTTTAAAATCTAATTTTAAAGATTCAGAAATAAAATCTTATCTGGATAAATTAGCAACTGGAATCCAAAATGCAGTGCCATCAGGTTTGGGCCAGGGAAGAAAAATAAAACTGGACTACCCTTCTTTAAATAAGATTCTGGAAGAAGGGTTAAAACATTTAGTTGAAAAAGGCTATGCCGAAAAAGAAGATGCGGAAAATTGCGAAGCTCAAGGCTGCATGGAGTGGGCTGACGCCTCAACTGTTTCTTCCCGCGCAAAAGAAAGAGGAAGGGATCAGGTTGGAACCTTAGGATCAGGAAACCATTTTTTGGAAATCCAAAAGGTGGCGGAGATCTTCGACGAAGAGGTTGCTCAAAATTTTGGATTATTTAAAGACCAGATTGTGGTTATGATTCACACAGGTTCTCGAGGCCTTGGCCACCAAGTTGCCACTGATTATATAAGAGAATTTATGGGGTTAATGGATAAATACAAAATAAGAGTTCCTGACCGAGAATTTGCCTGCGTGCCTTTTAATTCCCCTGACGGACAAAGAGCAATGGCTGCTTCAGCCTGCGCAGCGAACTACGCTTGGGCAAACAGGCAAATGATAGCTTTTTCTATCAGAGGAGCCTGGGAGTCTGTTTTAGGAAATAAAGATTCTTCTTTAGTTTCGCTTTACGACGTTGCCCATAATATAATCAAAAAGGAAAAATATAATATTGATGGAAAAGAAACGAAAGTTATTATGCACAGAAAGGGAGCAACTCGGGCTTTTCCTGCCGGCCATCCAGAAATTCCGGAAAGATACAGAAAAGTCGGCCAGCCGGTTCTGATTCCAGGATCTATGGGCACTTCTTCTTATATATTAGTGGGCCAAAAAGAAGGAGAAAAAGCCTTTTATTCAACCTGTTTTACTGGTGATACTAAACTCCTTACTCATAAAGGAATTTTCACCTTCTCTGAAATTTATGAAAGATTTTCCAATAACAAAGAAGAGTTTTTAATACCTTCTTTCAGTACAAGAACTTATCAACTTGAGTGGAAGCCAATTACAAAGGTTATGGCAAGGCAAGCTCCAGTGATCGAAATTTTGGTTTCTCAAACAGGTAGATCAAGATTAAATACCTTAAAGGTAACTCCCGACCATAAATTTATCGCTTTATCTGGACCAAAATTAATTGAAAAAGAGATACAAAAACTTATCGAGGAAGAAGAAATGATTTTCCTTATGGATAAAATCCCTGGATATAATTATCAGTTTGTTGATCCTCAATTAGCTTATCTAGCTGGAGCAATTGTAACAGATGGATCTATATATTTAGGACCAGGAAATGGGCAATATCCTTATCGTGGGAGAAAAATAACATTTATTCAAAAAAAGACTCTTCAAAAATTGAATTTTATAAATTACGTTCGGTCTAGTTTCCAAAATATATTTGATACTCCTTTAAGAGAATACAGAACAAGAACTGAAGGAGGTTATATTAGAGGAAAACTTATGGCTGGCACAGCTACTGATTTTGTTTGTACTCAAGTACAACCAATTCAGCAACTTTCGAGTATAAAAGAAAACTTGATTCCCTGGGTGTTAAGTTTATCAGAGGAGGCTACTTTTAATTTCTTAGCTGGGGTCATTGATGGAGATGGCGCTTGGCACCCTGACCATAAAATTATTGATATTTTTAGCGGCGGAAGAAAAGAAGCGGTTGCGGTTGTTTTAGCCTGTTTGAAGTTGGGGATTTTACCTTATATATCTAAACAAAGAGGTACTTGTTATATTATTCAGATTTCTGAAAAAATTGATGAAATTACAAAATATACAAAAAGGGTGAAAAGTGAATTGCATTTAAGGAAATATGGCACAAAGTTATTTAGCGTAAGACAACTATTTAAAGACGCCCCAGATTTAAAGTGGCCATTTTTACAGAAAGTAAAAAGAAATAATTTAATATCGGCAGAGATTATCAGACGACATCTTAGAACTCCAAGTAATATTAAAAGATATTCAAGAATAAAAGATTATATCGAGAAGATCATTTCTTCTCCTCTAAGAATGCAGAGGGTAAAAAAAGTTAAAGAGTTAGACGTTCAAGAAGTTTTTAATATCACCGTAAAAGATAATCATAATTACATTGTTTTGACTGATTTATTTTCTCCAGTATTAGTAGCAAATTGTCACGGCGCAGGAAGAACAATGTCCAGGCATGAAGCAATAAGGACTATTTCTGGACAGGAAGTGCTTAATAATCTACAATCAAAAAGTATAACAGTAAAGTGCTGGTCTTTAAAAGGAATATCTGAAGAAGCTCCTATGGCTTATAAAAATATTGATGATGTGGTTGAAGTAGTGCACCAGGCGGGTCTGTCCAAAAAAGTAGCTAAATTATTGCCTTTGGCAGTAATAAAAGGAGAGTAGCAAGAGAATGTCAAATGTCAAAGCTCGAATATCAAATCAATGTCAAACGACTAAATATCAAAAAAGTTTTGAGCTTTGGGCTTTGGATTTTATTTGTCATTTGGATTTTGTTATTTGGATTTTAAATCGAGGTTATACTTACCTTGCCTTAAATTATGAGAAAGAATCTTCCCAAGAGCATAAAAAAATTCATCAGAACAGGTAAAGCCCGGATTCATAGGGAGATTTTTGATATTAAAGAACAAAAAAAATTAATTGACGAACTCTACAAAAAAGTCAGAAAAAGTAATAAGATTTACCCTGTTAAATAATTTTAAATCTTCGCTATGTTTTATTATGTTTATGTATTAAAATCCAGCAAAGACAAGAAATTATATACAGGGTACACTAATAATTTAAAATTAAGATTTGAGCAGCATCGAAAAGGAAAGGCAGAATCTACCAAAGACAGGAGACCATTGAAGTTAATATATTATGAAGCCTGTCTTGGTCAAAAAGATGCTACTCACCGAGAAAAGTATTTTAAGACTTATCTCGGAAAAATGTTCCTAAAGAACAGGCTCAAATCTTATTTAACAGGGTGAATGAAAACAAAAGAAATTTATAAATTTGCAATAGAGATGGGGGAAAAGGCTGATTTTAGGGGAATCAACGGAGTGAAGAAGGTTTTAGAAAGAAAAAAAGAAAAATTTGAAAAACTATCCAAAAAAGAAAAGGAGTTTTTTGACGTTGAAATGCTGGAAAACCCATATTCAGACTCCCGTATTTTAAATATTGCCAAAGATAAAGAAATAAAAAAAGTTTTAGTCGGAATTGATATTGATACAGCAGAAGTATTGCTGGCTAAGGAAATAGGCGATATAGACCTGATTATTTCTCACCATCCTTTAGGAAAGGGATTGGCTACTTTGTCTGAAGTTATGGAGCTCCAATGTGATGTTCTCAACAAATACGGAGTTCCGATAAATATTGCCGAAGGGCTAATGAAAGAAAGAATTTCTGAAGTAGCCCGGGGATTAAACAGGGTTAACCACCAGAAAACCGTTGATGCGGCTAAAATTTTAGGTTTTAACCTGATTTGCCTGCACACGGTTTGCGACAATTTAGCAGCGGATTTCTTGAAAAATAAAATTGAAAAGGCAAAAAATCTGACAAGGATTGAGGATTTATTAGAATTTTTAAAAGAAATTCCTGAATATAAAACAGCTGCAAAGCTTGGATCAGGTCCAAAGATTTTTGTCGGAAACAAAGAGAATAGATGCGGAAAAATTGCCATAACTGAAGTTACAGGCGGAACTGAGGGCTCACCAAGACTTTATGAAAAAATGGCTATTGCCGGAATAGGAACAATAATAGGCATGCATATGGAAGAAGAGCAAAAGAGAGAAGCCGAAGCAGCTAATATCAATGTGGTAATTGCCGGCCATATGAGTTCTGACTCTCTGGG
>CAYHAF010000030.1:0-8347 GCA_964354555.1 uncultured Candidatus Saccharibacteria bacterium | reverse complement strand
TCCACTTTTTTCCAAGTGGATTTTTTATTTTATCGTGAGCTCGTCGAACGATTGAATTTTCGCCTGTCCTGAGCTTGTCGAAGGGAAGAAATCGGGGCTTGCCCCGTTAAATTCACCCCGTGGGTGACAATTTAGCTACATTGAATTCTAGTTTAATCTGGGGTAGAGTGAGGCGACCTTGATTTTTTACCTACTATGTGGTAATTAAAATTAAGTGATAAACCTTGGGAAAATTGAGTATATTAGCAGAAGCAGCAGACGACCTTTGGACTGGTCTTGTTATCATCCTGGCATACATTTTTATCGGTCTACCCCTAGAGGCTGATATGAAAATAAGAGATGCTAGTGCAAAAATAGAAAAGTTCTTTTCCAAACATCGCAAAAAATATTAACAAAAACAAAGAGGTTGACCCCTCTTTTTTATTTTTATCGTGAGCCTGCCGAACGGATTGAATTTTCGCTTAAAGGAAACGTCTGAATCATTGACAATAGTTCTAGCTCGAATAAAATAGTAGTACGGGGAAGAGTAGTCTTTGAGGTATTGACCTTCTGGAGCTGCCCCTTAGGGAGCAGTAATAAAGGAGGCTGGCCACCTCAAAGGACTCTTCCCATGATCTTTACTTCAAGATTTATTGTTCATTAACATCTTCCAGTTGATAAAAGGTACATTCGATATTCGTATGTACCTCGTTTTTTTTCCGGGTTGAATTTTCGAGAAAATGGGGGTAAAGTGAAAGAAGAAATATGGGAAAAGAAGCTAAAGAAAAAATAAAAAATAGATTATTAGCTTATGGGAAAAAAATTGAGCACAATTATACTAATAATTCTAAGTTCTCTAAGAAAAATATTAATTTTACACCCGATAAAGAAGCAAATAATTTTGTCCAACGAAATCCTTTAGCTTATTTATTTGCAGTAATTTTAGACCAAGGAATGAAAGCAGAAACAGTGTGGGCTATTCCTTTTTTGTTGAAGAAACGGCTGGGTCACTTAGCTGTAAAAAAGATAGCGAAGATGAGCGATGCTGAAATAAAAAAGGTGTTTAGAAAAAAGCCAGTCTTACATAGGTTTCCAGAAGTAATGGCTCTCCGTATGAAATCTGCCTGTCAGCTAATAATAGAAAGATACAATGGAAAAGTTGAGAATCTCTGGAATGATAAACCAAGGTCTGAAGATTTGCAAAAAAGATTTGATGAATTTAATGGAGTCGGGCAAAAAAAAGCTTCTATGGCAACTAATATCTTAGTTAGGGATTTTGGAATAGACGTTCAAGACAAGAGGGGAATTGATGTTTCCTATGATATTCATATCAGAAGAGTATTCTTAAGAACTGGCTTAGTTAATAGGGATGACATGGATCTAATGATTCAAATAGCCAGAAAATTAAATCCTGAATATCCGGGGGCATTAGATTTGCCTTGCTGGCAAATTGGTAGAACTTGGTGTCATCCTTCAAATCCAACTTGCTTAGAGTGTCCTATTAAAGAAGTATGCCCGAAATCGCCAAAAAAGTTGGGGGAAGTTATTAAGTGGGGGAAAAAATTAATCGTATAATTCTTGCGCGATTATTGCGTGATTGTTAGAAAGCGCGAAAAAATTATTATGCAAAAGGAAATTAAAGAAAAAAATAATATTGCGTATATCGACGCCGCTAATTTATATAACGGTATTAAGTCTCTTGGTTGGGAACTTGATTATGCGCGATTCAGAATTTGGCTTTCTGAAAAATATTTGGTAAAACGGGCATATCTTTTTATCGGTTTGGTTCCGAAATACAACGATCTTTATACACATTTACAGGAGGCAGGTTTTACTTTGGTATTTAAAGAAACAACATATGACGGGGAGGGAAAAATAAAAGGAAATTGCGACGCAGATTTAGTTCTTCAAGCAACCCGAGATTTCTACGAAAACAACCTTGAAAAAGCGATTATTACCGCAAGCGACGGGGATTATTCCGGTTTAGTTAAATTTTTAAACGAGAAAAATAAAATAATGGTAATATTATCTCCGGCAAATGAAAAAAAGTGCTCTATTCTTTTGAAAAGAACCGGCGTGCCGATAACCTATCTGAATGATAAAAGGTCTATTTTAGAAAAGAAAGAACCTTAAAAGAAAAAGCCCCCGATGCGGACAGCCGCATAAGGGTCTTTTTCGTAGTGATACTATAATAATATCAGATTATAAACAGATGTCAATAGCACGCGAATAAGCATTTTTCCACCGGATTATTTAATAGGAAATGATATGAAACTAAAATCTTTGCCTAAAATTGAACGACCAAGAGAAAAACTAATCGCCAAAGGTCCGGCAAATTTAAAAGACGAGGAGCTTTTGGCTATTTTGTTGGGTACAGGAATAGAGGGGAAAAACGTGATTGAAGTAGCTAAACAAATATTTAATAAATACTCTAAAAAGAGATTATTAAAACTTACCTATAACGATTTATCAAAAATTAAAGGAATTGGTCCGGCTAAAGCTTGTACCATTTTGGCCGCGACCGAATTAATCAAAAGAGCGTTGGAAATTGGAGAAGAAACTTTGCCGAAAATTGAATCAGTAAAAGACGTTATTGCCCAAGCGGTCTATATGCGAGATAAAACTCGTGAACATTTAATGGTAATTTTTCTTAACGCCAGAAACGAAATGATTTATAAAAAGCCAATGTTTATTGGCACCTTAAACGCTAATTTAGTCCATCCCCGGGAAATTTTTCAGGAAGCCCTGAAGCAAAACGCGGCTTCTGTCATTCTAGTCCACAACCACCCTTCGGGTGACTCCGAACCATCGGAAGATGATTTAGCAATTACCAAAAGAATCACCGAAGCCGGCAAAATAATGGGGATAGACGTTTTAGACCACGTAATTATTACTAAAAATAAGGTTTTTAGTTTCAAAGAAAGAAAGTTAATATAATATCATTTTTGAATATGTTTCAAGCAAAAACCGAAAGAATCGAAAAATTATCTCAAAAATATCCTGATAGAATTTTAGAATTAGAGAGAATTTTTGATAAGAAAACAAATATTTACATTGATTTTGCTAATGTTATACGATGGCAGGATAAGATTAGATGGCGTATTGATTTAAAAAGATTAAAACAATTTTTCGATTCTTTTGATTCAATAAATTTAGTTAAATTTTATAGCGGTACATTAGTTGGAAACATAGCATCTGAAAAATTTATAGAAGAGATAAGAAGTATGAAATACGATGTTCACACAAAGCCAGTAAAAATAATGAAATTATCAATAGATGTTTCCAGTATTCCCGCAAATTCACCCGCACTGCTTGAAAATTTTATAAGAAAACCATTATTAAAAGAATTTAATCTTGAGACAATAGAATATTTGAATAAAAAACTTAAAGAATTAAACGATAAAGGCATTAAATTTATTCAAGATAAAAAGTGCAATTTTGATGTAGAAATTGGGAGAGATATGCTTATTGACTATGAGAGAAACGACATTGATAATTTTATTTTATGGAGCGGTGATAGTGACTTTGCAGATCCTATAAATCAATTATTAAATGATGGGAAAAAGGTTATTCTTTTCGCTACAGCAAGAAAGGTTGCTAGTGAATTGAACGAATTGAAAAAGAAGGGACTTTTGATTTTTGATATCCAAAAAATTAGAAATTTTATTTGTTGGAAAAAAGAAATTAAATTAGATTAAACTAAAAGCAAAGGAGACCTCTTGCGAGGCCTCCAAGCTCTAGATATATTGGTTATTTTTAACCAATTATATATTAGCAAATATACACTCATTGTCAAGTCTGATTACTCACATCATCCGAAGCCGGCCCCGAAGTACACTTCGATAGTTCGACAAAGCTCACTACAAGCAAGCTCAGTGACTACGGGGTAAACAAAATAATGGGAATAGACGTTTTAGACCACGTAATTATCACTAAAAACAAAGTTTTTAGTTTTAAAGAAAATAAGCTGATTTAACTATGGCAAAACCATTTTATAAATCACAGAAAGAAGAAATTATAACAGAACCCGAAAAAAGGAAAGTTTTGCGCGAAAGTGATGTGAGAATGATTATTGACAGAAAGTTACGAGAAGCTAACTGGGATATTGAAGATAAAAATCAGGTTTCAACTGAAGAATCATCTAAAAAAGGAAGGGCTGATTATTTGTTAAAAGATAGAAGGGGGCGCCCCTTGGCTGTAATTGAGGCAAAGAGATTTTCAATTGATCCGGAAGCCGGAAAACAACAAGCTATAGAATATGCTAAAGAATTTCAAGCCGATTTCGTTCTTCTTTCTAATGGTGAAGATATTTACTTTTGGGATTATAATTTTCGTCCAGAACAAAAAGTTATTACTTTCTTTTCTCAAAAAGATTTAGAGAAAATTTTAATTTTAAGAAAATCAAGAAAACCATTATCCATAATTCCTATTCCTGACAAAGTTTTTGTCCAAGGAGAAACAAGAGAAATTAGGTCCTACCAAAAGGAAGCAATAATAGCTATAGATAAGGCAATTGAAAGCGGAAAAAGAAAAATACTCCTCATGATGGCTACCGGTACCGGTAAAACTCTGAATATCGCTATTCAAATAAAAAGAATGTTTGACGCAGGATTAATAGAAAGAGTTCTATTTTTAGTAGATAGAATAGAATTAGGAAAACAAGCCCAAGAAACCTTTAATGATTACTTAAAAGAATATCCTTCAGAACTTCTTTATGGTGGCAGACTAAAAAGAGAAAGTTCAATTATTATCGGCACGCTTCCCACGATTTATTCTCAACTTCAAAACTTCACCAGCGGCTATTTTGATTTAGTAATCTCCGACGAAGCTCATCGTTCAATCTATCATCTTTATAAATCTGTTCTAACTTATTTTGACGCCATAAAAATTGGCCTTACTGCCACCCCTTCAAGATATATTGATAGGAACACTTATCAGCTTTTTGATTGTTGGGACGAAAAGAAACAAGAAGGGAGACCAACCTTTAAATATGGATTAAGAGAAGGTATTAAAGAAGGATTTCTCGCGGGATATGACATAACTAGAATTGATACAAAAGTTTCTTTAGAAGGAATAAAATACGAAGAAGAAGATTATCATCCCGAAGACCTGGAAAGAGTAATTAATGTTCCAGCCAGGAACAAACAGATAATTAAGGCGTATAAAGAGGAAGAAGAAAAACGCCAACCAGAAAAACACAGGAAAGCCATTGTTTTTGCTGTCACCCAAAAACATGCTGGCCAACTTGCTTATTATTTCAACCAAGAATATCAAGAATTTAAGGGCCGTTTTGCCGAAGTTATTACTTCAAATGTGCCAGACGCCGACCAAGCGATAAAAAGATTTAAACAAGAAGAATTTCCTTATATAGCAGTTTCTGTGGGAATGTTAGATTGCGGTTTTGACGCGCCAAAAGTTGAAAACATTTTAATGATAAGGCCTACCAAATCTCCGATTTTATACCAACAAATGCGAGGAAGAGGTTCGCGTCTTTGTAAGGGAATCGGTAAAACCTCATTTAGAATTTATGATTTTGTCGGAGTAACCCGCGATTTTAACGACGAAAGTTATAATCCTTACTCAGAAATTTTGGAACATCGAAAAGGCATTCCTTGGGGCACTGAGCTTGAAGAATTAACCGAAGAAGAGAAAGAAATCCCCGAAAACATTAAGAAAATCTTTGTCCAAATTCCAGAAGAAGCTCCAGAAAATATTGATTTAATTGTTAAGCGAGAATATGTAGAAATTGGCCCCGCAGGCGAGAAAGTTGATGTTGATGATTATCAGGTTCGGTGGGAAAGAGAAATCCAATCTTTAGTTGAGATAGACTCTTTAATTAAGAAAATAAAAGAGGGCCAGGAATTAACCAACGAAGAAGTTCGAGGGCTTTCTGAAAAATTAAATTCCCCGGATTTCTATTTTAATGAAGCCAATTTAAAAGCCGCTTATCATTATCCTGAAGGAACGCTTTCAGAATTTGTTAAATCTGCCCTAAATACTTACGAGTTGCCGACCGAAGAGAAAATGCAAGAAAATAAAATTAATGATTTATTTGAATCTTGGTTAATTGAAAAGAAATTTGGCAGTCAGCAGGCAAAAATTCTAAGAATGTTAAAAAGCCAGTATTTAGCCGATAAAGAAAAAATTGACGTTTCAATTTTCAACCAGCCGCTATTCAATCAATTTGGCGGTTTGCCAGCCATTATAAGAATTTTTGGCGAAAAAGAAATTCAAAACAATCTGCAAGAATTAAACACTAAAGTTTTCATATAATAGCTTATAAATCTTATGGACCTAAAAGTTTCTCAATTAAAAGAAGAATATAAACAAAAACTGGATAGATTAAATAATTATCTGTGGGGAATTATTCCGGACCCGAGAATGAGAATCCAGCAAATGAGCTTCCTTTTCTTTTTAAAAATGCTTGAAGAGCAGGATATTGCGTTGGAAAAAGAAGCAAAATTAACCAAAAGAACTTATAAGTCAATTTTTGCCGGAAAAAATGAAAAATATCGTTGGTCAGAATGGGTTTATAAATCAGGCAAAAAACTGCTTACTTTTGTCAGAGATGAAGTTTTCCCTTTTATGGAAAATCTCAGCAATGGCAAGGAGAATATAAGAAGAATGTTTTACGGCGCCAAGCTTTTAATTCCCGATGAGGTAGTTTTGAAAAGAGCTTTAGATGTTATTAACGAAATTGATTTTTCCCAGTTGGATTCAGATGTTAAAGGAGATTTATACGAAGATTTATTAAATCAAATTAAATCAGCAGGCGAATTGGGTCAGTTCTTAACTCCTCGTCATATTATTCGGCATATGGTTGAAATGGTAAATCCAAAAATAGGGGAAACAGTTTTTGATCCTGCTTGCGGAACGGGCGGCTTCTTACTCGGCGCTTACGAGTGGATTAAACTTCAGAATTCAGACAAAAAACTTATTGAAGAATACAATAGTCATAAAAGAGGTCCCGGTGATAAATTAAATAAACAGCAATGGAAATTTTTGCAGCACGAAACTTTTTTCGGACAGGATACTGATCAAGATATGCAGCGTTTAACTCTAATGAATTTCTTTTTACACGGCTTAGAAGAATCAGATATTAAAAGAAAAGATACCGTAGCCGGGCCTGAAAACGAAGAAGATTTAAGAAGATATGATGTGGTAATGACTAATCCGCCCTTTGCCGGCAAAGTTGACAGAGAAAGAATTAAAAAATCTTTACCGGTTAAATCAACCAAGACTCAAATTTTATTTTTGAGTTATGTCATTGATGCTCTAAAGCCAAACGGTAGAGCCGGAATAATTCTGCCGGAAGGCACTTTATTTGGTACAAATAGAGACGACAAAGAAATTCGGCGCTATCTTTTAGAAAAATGCCAACTACAAGCTGTGGTCTCAATGCCAGCCGGAGTTTTTCAACCCTACGCTGGCGTAAAAACTTCGGTTTTTATTTTCAAGAAAAAACCAGTTCCAAAATTAGATGAAAATGAAAAAATCTGGTTCTTTAATATGCAAGGCGACGGCTCTTCTTTATCCGCTGCCAAAAAATTCGGGCAACAGTATAAAAACGATATTCCAAGACTTTTAGAACTTTGGAGCAAAGACAAAGCGGTTGCAAAACCGTATTCATGGTTCACGACAGTTAAAGAGATTGTGGACAACGATTATATTCTTTCCGCGAATACCTATAATCCATACAGCGGCGAGGAAATAACTAACCACAGAGAACCAAAAGAGATTTTGAGGGAGATAACCGAACTCAACCAGAAATTAGCTAAAACTGAGGTGGAAATGCGAAAGAAACTCGTTTTATGAGTTATCCACAGCCCTATTACAATAGGGTCTTGACAGCATTTCAGTTCCTATTATAATAGATACTGAATATGAACAAAGCAAATATCGAACAGTTTTATACTAAATGGCAGGCAAATTTACCCCAAAGAATTGAGGGCTATGTTTATGATGAAAACAAAAAAATATTGCCAACGCGTTTTATGTTTGCGAAGTTTAAAAAGGTTATTGAAAAATTCTTAAATAATGAACTAACGGAAATAGAAAAAATTGTTTTAATGCCCGGTATTAGGGGCATCGGTAAAAGCACGCTTTTGGCGCAAACTTATGCTATAGAAAAATTTCTGAAACCCAAGGACAGAAATCTTCTGGAGAATATCGGCAAGTTAGATGAAAGACTATATCTTGATGTCAGCCAACTGCGCGCTGATCAGATTTCCTTGAATGATTTTTTTAATTTTTATGAAGAAATTAAGGGGTTTTATTTTGAAAAGCCGCAAAAAAAGATTCTGCTTCTTTTGGACGAAATTCATTTTGACGAAAACTGGGGATTATTCCTCAAAAATATTTTTGACAG
>CAYHAF010000029.1:0-8360 GCA_964354555.1 uncultured Candidatus Saccharibacteria bacterium | reverse complement strand
AAGCAGTTACCACCATGGCAACTGCTTGACTTACGATAATAGGTCTGTTTGGTGGGAGCGTAAAGAAAAATTATTCTGTGATAGGCGTTTTTTTAATAATTCTTTTTTATTTTGAATATGCCTTCTTCCAAACTTCATACCATCTATCAAATTCTTTTTCAGCATCTTCTTTTTGTTCGCATTGGTTTAATTCATACGGAAAACCATAATCCTTCCCTATCTGGTTAAGCAATTCAAAAGTATTGCCAATTAGAGATTCAATCTGTTTGCCTTCAAAGTCCAATCCGTATGCTTCTTCGTTCCTTTTCCCCTCTAACGCCTTCTCTGCTTCAATATGAGCTAACATTTCATTCCGAACTCGCATAATTTTCTCAATAGTTTTTTTATCGCCTACGCTAAATTTAGATTTGGGTATGACACGAAAAATAGAAAGGGTAATTTTCTTTCCACTTCTCGTATTATAGGATTTTTTGTCAAAAATTTTTGCTAAATTTATCAAATAGTAATGTCGCCAACTAACAAGAATATGACTCCACGTATCTTTGAAGTTTTCCCAAGATTCATCGCTAATCTCTTTATGTCCTCTCTTATTAAAACAGAATTGCCGATAAGTAAAACTCAAGCAACCAACAATAAGCCGAAATTCTTCATTTGATAATTCCTTAATTTTTTCTTTCATAAAGTTTCCTCAACTTCCAGGTATAACTTATCTATCTCTCTCTGTACTTTAATAGTATATTCCAAGGCGGTAATGATTTTTAAGTAATGATTTACATCTTCAGAAGATAAGGTTTTTCCAATTCTATCTTTTAGCCACTTATCTAAAACTTGATAACCGCCGATGTAATAATTCCAAATTTCCGGTTCAACGCTGTCAAAAAATTGTTTTTCGTTAATATAAATTTTCCTCTCTTTTGAATTATATTTTCTTTCTTTTGCTACATTGTCGCCGGTAATGGGAAATTTAGAGATAGGTGTTCCTAATTTTTCGGATTTGAGTAAATGCAGACTGGATAATTCCTTACCTAAATCGGCGAATTTATTAAATAATTCTGTGTTTTTTGTGAAAGGAATTTTGGGGAAATCAATTTTCAAAAATTCATTATATTTTTCCCTATAAATATTTGAATACAAAATGGCGTAAATATAGTTAAAAATCTTCAGAGGATCAAGTGTTTCAATAAAACTCCTTTTTACTTTTTTCCAAAATTCAGAAGAAAAATTTGTTTGTTGAGCTCCAGTTTTCTCAAACAGGCTATTGTTGTCATTGGAATAGATAAAAAGTGGAAAAATGTATCCAACCTCTCGTGTTTGCAGAGAAATATAACAGCGATCTGCGAAAGAATTAGAAACTAAAGCGTGACGAAATTGATTAGTAGAAAGTTGTTTAGTTATACAAATTCCAATGTTATCCAATAAAAAATTATCCATTATATCTTTTCTTGCTCTTTGTAAAATTTTGGAATTATAGATTATAAATCTGTTATCAAATGGTCGGTAATTATAAATCTTTATTTGGCTATGGATATCTTCGCTTTTCAGCTCTTGATACCATTTATCAATTAGATCTCCGCTGACTTTACAACCTTCCATTATGGTCTTATATGAATCTTTATCGGTAATTGATAATTTTCTTATTAAACTCTCTTTGTTAAAATCAACTAAAACTTCGTCTTTACCGGTAGCAATTCCAGCATTATATTTATTAAAAATATCTTTTAAGGAAATGAACTCGTTATAAATTTCTTCTCCTTTTGTGTCTTTCTGAATAAAGAAATTATTTGGCTCTTTAATTTCTAATTCTTTCCAATCTGTATTTTTAATGTCCTGTTTTTCTAAAAACTCATATTTTTCTTCTCTCAAGCCATATAGGTCAAAATAATTCACCTTTTTCTTTAATCCTTCTTTTTTGACTAAAAGGATAATTCCTACTCCTTGCTGAATATCAAATACATTTTCATCTTTACCGCCTTCTGGCGTTTTTTCATTCCTTTTTGAACTACCGTGCAAATTAAAAAGGTAGATTTCATCAAAGTCTTCAGCTAACTTTCGTCGCATATCCCGATGGATTAAACCATCAAGATAGGAATTATTTGTAATCATTCCGACAATTCCTTGCCCCGCCTGTTTTATTTTCCAATGAGCAAAAGCAATAAATTTAATATAATCATCGGAAAGCGGTTGGATATTTCTTTCTTCTATTCGCACTTTTTCTTTATAACTTTCATAAAGTTTATGAAAATCAGATCCTTCTTTAATAACATTTGAAGAACTGACAGAATACGGCGGATTACCCATTACTACTAAAATAGGAATCTTCTCTTTAACTTCTTTCGCTTTTTTAGCTTCTTCAGAAAGCCCCGCCACAAAAGGCAATTGCGATTGTTCCACTTCTGATAGATCAAGGGTATTAGTTAAATAAAGTTGAAACCTTTCGCCGTTTTGCAGTTTGTATCCTAAATCTTCCAAAAGCAAAGATGTTTTAAGGTGGCCAATTACATATGGCGCCATTAAAAGTTCAAAGGCATAATAATCTTTAAGAATATGATTTTTGACAATTTGTAGCCACGAACCGGCATTTGGACTTTTGTCTATTTCTTCTTTGGCAATTATTATTGAGTTCACCGGAAAAGTTAAAGTGCCAGAAGCGGGGTCTAATAACGTTACCCCTTCTGAAGCAAAACCCATTTTTTTGCCAAATTTTTCTTTAAGCAGGATATTCACAGAACGAGTGATGTATGAAACAACTGGCAAGGGAGTATAATAAACGCCTCTTGCTTTACGCTTTTTTGGGTCATATTCCGATAAAAATGTTTCGTAAAAATGCAATAAAGGATCATCACCTCCCTTTTCGCGGTGTAATTCTTTCTTTATTTTTTCTATGTCCGCGTGAGCTAAAACTGTTGCCATATCATCAATGATCCAAGCTAAAGATTCAGTTAATTTTTCGTGCGAAATTAAACTGAAGGTATCGTGGAGAATTTGTATGTTTTTTGGGATTAAATCTTGGGCTAAAAATCTATCAAAATCTTTTCCTTGAGAACGAAGACGAGCGGTAAATAAGCCATAAGCAATAGTTTGTGCATACATATCAGCGAAATCCCCTTTCGTTAAATCTGAAATCAAAAATTTTTTGAAAGCGGAATAAATTCTATCAATCTCTGTTTCAATATTATTATTTAATTCTTCAACAATATAAGAAGGTAAAAGCTGGGCCCGGGAAGCCAATTCAATAGCTAAAGATTTTGCTGTTGTTCTCTCCGGTAAATAATAACTAAAAAACGCTTCCAGAAGATCGGAAAATTCTTTTTCTTTCTCCCCTTGCGGAGATAAATTTGCTTTTAGAGATATTGGCCGTCCAATTTTTACTTCCTTAACCCAACGACCTTTTTTATCTTCAACTGTATCGCGACGCCATAGCCAAAAATCAAAATAATTAGTAAAAATAAAATTCGGAAGTTTTTCTTTATATCTTTCAATCTGTTCTGTGTGTTCAACGGTTTCTAGGTCAGTAATAGACAGATCTTTAGCTTCAATATAACCAATAAGTTCTTTTCCCTTTCTAATCGTGAAGTCGGGAATTCCCGCTGTTGTTCTTCGTGGTATTATTGTTATATTTGGGTCAATTCCTTTTGATTTCAAAAAATTTTCAAGCAATTTTTTCAAATCCGAATAATAACTCGCCTCTGTAGCATCGCCAGTTTTGTAAGTCTTATGGATATCTTTAAGATATTGGTTCAACATTGCATCTTATTTATTAAACCATTTTATTGTCTTATTCTATCAAAAAATCGCCTCCTTGGCGATTAAAAAACTGGGGGATTTTAGTTTCTACCTTGTTACCACGCCGTCTAACAGGCCCTGCTTTAGCGAGTGCGCCACTAATTTGCCTGTTCGCAAATTCTCTTTGCGTAGGAGAGCCAGATAGTCCTGTCGTTCCTTCGTAGATAACTTGGCTAATTGTTTTGGATTCAACGCTTTGAATTGTTTGTTCATAGTATTTGTTTATTTATCTCGTAATTATGCCTTCTTCCAAGCCCTTTCTCAACGAGTATGCTATCATCTTTCCTGTGTCCAAACGATCTTGGCGCAGGCGAGCCAGATATTCTTGTCGTTCTTTCACAGACAGCTTGGCTAATTCATTTTTCGGAATAAATTTGAACTGTTTGGCCCTATCAAGCATAGCCATCGCCTCTTTATATTCTTTCATTTTTTCTTTGTTTATTTCTTCATCAGTTTTTATTTGTTTTTCATTATCCATATTTTTATTATACCAGAAAAAGCCGGTTTTTGGAATGGAAATTAAGGTAAAAATGGGGTAAAATGAAGTAATAAAGATGAAAATTAGTATGAAAACAAATCAAAGGATTAAACTAATTCTTGATCTGATAAAAAATAGAGCGAAAGCAAAACCAGACGAAGAGGTTTTTCAAATTCGGTACGAAGAATTAGAAGAACTGCCGCTGCTTAAAAACCGAGTAGTAATTGATCAATTACTGAAAAAAATACAAGAAGAATCCAAATGTTTAACGTTTATCTTGCCTAAAATACCGGATTACTTAATAGGTAAAGAAATTATTACAGCAGAAGAAAGAAATGCAATTTTCAGAGAATTAAATAAGTCAAATAATTCAGTAGAGTTAAGTGAAGAAACATTAAATTCATTCTCTATTATTACCGTCTACATAGAAAATGTTGAAGAATTTAATAGATATTACGAAAAAGTCCGACAACAATTGAAGGGTAAAACAGTGCCCATAATTTTTCTAAACGATAAAGGAGGGTTATATATGCTAAATGACAAAGGAAAAAGACGTCTTTATCCAATGAAAAGAGATGGATTAAGGTATAAAATGGTTTATTGTTTGGCAAAAGAAAAAAGATGGCTACAACCAGAGGAATTAGCCAAAGAGTGTGAGATGGAATACAAAAAGGTTGGCAAAACAATTGAACAAATAAGAAGACTGATAGAAAAATTTCTCAAAATAAAGGGCGATGAAGTCATAGAAAGCGGAAAGGGCATTGGTTATAGAATAAAAAAGATAAGGATTAAAGAAAGTTAGCTCCTCTCCCCCCCCACGAGGTATACCTCGTGGCGTTCCTGTTAATAACTTCTACAAAAACAGCTGAAATAAAGCTGTTTTTTGTTTTGCCAAAAGGGTGAAGGGATTGTAAAAGGCACGGGCCTTAAAGATATTCTAAAATCAGGAATTAAAAAAACGATGATTATGAATCAAAATGAATTTTCTACATTTGATCTGGGATTAGCCACCGTATTGGTAACGCTTGGATACGAATTGATTGGATTGGAGAAATCTAACCCTAAAAGGGTCAGATTTATGTTCAAGCGAGAGAAAAAGATTGAACAAGTAATGGCCGACTACTTCAACAACAAGATTAAACTGCCGGCCCAGACACTATTTAATAATCAAAAAATGCTGAAAACACGCATCTATTCCGAGATGTGATTTTATTTTTATGCTGTCAAAAAAAGCAATAAAACAATTACTTCACGCGGAATTATGAAAACCAAAAAAGCCGATTTCAAAATAGATATTGAAAAACCAAAAGAAGGCATCAACCACGAACGGCTTTCAAGGGCCTTGAGTTTGATTTTATCAGAAGATGATCTAAAAAATTATTCCAATCAAGCATATGAGAAAGATGACAAACAATCTTCAAATTTGTTTCCGGTTTAGTAGCTGTTCGGCTAATCTGTGTCCGGAAGATCCGGAAGTAGATTTAAGGAACAAACTCCCAAAAGAAGATGACTGCCCATTCACGACAAAGAAAAGGTCAAAAGAACAAAAGGGTATGAAACTACTTGCGCCGGACTATCTTCTTGAAGTTATACCTGAATCAAACGCGAAACTGCTAAATAGGGGCAATCAAAAGCGGTGGCACGGCCTACATAAAAGATAACGGAATAGCAATTAAGAAATTAACTTAAATTAAAATGAAAATTGACATTACAAATTTAGAAATAAAAATTATAGAAGCAACGGGTATTAAGAAACACGAAAACTTACTTGCCTTTGTTACGCTTATATTTAGAGGAGAACTTGGCGAATACTTTACTATTTCCGGATTCACTCTTTGGATAAGCAAACACGGCGGATATAATGTGGAAGAACCACAAAGACCAGGATTTCAGTACTGCTTATTTGAAAAATCTCTTTGGGGAAAAATTAAAAAGGAAATTATTGAACAATTTGAATATAAAAAAATACCAGTTGTTGAAGAAAACAAATAATCTTACTATAGTAAGCCATAATTAGCCCCTTACTATAGTAATTACTAAAGTATTAACTGTAATCTATATTATTCTTCTAACAAGGAGAGAATATACTAAACTAATCAAACTAAATATAGTTTCATTCTTATTAAAATAAAAACCGGCGCGAAAAAAGTTTTGATTTAATTGATTTTTAATCAATCTTTATGCCAAAAATAATACAATCAATACAATTATTGTATAAAATCAGACAAAGTTTTTTATTCTATTTTAGATTAAAATTACCTCTAAAATAGAGGGGATAGAGATAAAATAATTACTATCTCACTATTATTAGTAAAAAAATATGAAAAACAAAATAAATTATGCTATAATAAAAATGTAGCCCAAATTCAATACTATCCCGAAGTTTTTTTATCTCGTTGCCTTTAAGGGGCGTCTGCCAATGAGGTAATCCTTCGGGAAAACGGATTTGGGCTACCAGACGCCCCTTAAAGTTATGAAAAAAGTAGCCATTTATGCTCGCGTATCAACAGAGAGCCAAGAAGAACAAAAAACAATTGAATCTCAATTAGCAGAATTAAGAGAAATCTGCAAAGATTTTCAGATTGTCAATGAATACGAGGACGAAGGGTGGAGTGGGGGAACTCTTGCGCGTCCTTCTTTGGATAGGTTGCGAGATGACGCTTCTAAAGGGTTGTTTGAAGCTGTTTATTTCCATTCCCCTGACAGGTTGGCAAGAAAATATGCTTATCAAATTTTAATTCTTGATGAATTAAAAAAAGGAGGAATTGAAGTTGTCTTTTTGAATAAACCTGTTTCTGATGACCCAGAAGATCAGCTCTTGTTAGGGGTTCAGGGGTTGATTGCAGAATACGAAAAAGCAAAGATATTGGAAAGAACGAGAAGGGGGCGACTTCACAAGGCAAGACAAAAAGGAATTGTCGGTGGTTATGCGCCTTACGGCTATTTCTATATAAAAAGAACTCTTGAGAAAGAAGAACATTACGAGATCAACGAAAGGGAGGCCAAGGTGGTAAATTTGATATTTGATCTTTATTTCAAAATTAAAAGTATAAATGGAGTTGTAAAGGAACTGGCCGTCAGAGGAATAAAACCGCAAAGGGGAGGAGAAAGATGGAGTAGAAGCACCATCGGAGATATTTTGGGCGATGAATCATATGTCGGAAGGGGTTATTATGGAAAAACCTACGGAGTTGAAACTGAAAATGGAAGAAAATACAAACGAAAAGTTAAAAATAGCAGACGAATTCAAAACAGGGCCGAGTGGATACCAATTAAATTCCCACCTATTGTTGAAGAAAATAAATTAAAGATCGCGCGAGAGTTGCTATCAAAAAACTATAAACCCTATGCGCATAGAAAGTATTTTTATCTATTAAGTGGACTGCCAAGATGCGTAAGCTGCGGATCAACTTTTACCGGAGAAGCAAAAGGCAAAACAAGAAAGTTTTGTTATTACAGATGCAATAACCGCCACAAAAGATATCCTCTCCCTAATACTTGCAATGCGCCGGTCGTCAGAACAGAGGATTTGGATTCCGCTGTCTGGAATTCCGTAAGCAAGGCGATAACGAAACCCGAAATTCTCGTTGCGCATATTTCGCATTTAGCTAATAAAATTGCTAAAAGCAGGGGTTCTTTGGAAGATGAGAAAAAGAATTTGCTCAAAGAAAATATAAACCTGAATGACAAGAAGAAAATGTTAGATAACCTTTATTACGCAGGCCTTAAAAGTATAAAAGAATATCAAGATCAATTAAATGAATTTAACGAAGAGGAAGGCAAAATAAAAAAGGATTTAGAAGAAGTGGAACTTAAATTAAATCAAATAGTTAATAGACCGCTGATGATAGAGAACATTAAGTTTTTTTGCGATTTAGCAGCAACAAGGATACAAAATCTAATACCGGAGCAAAAACAGGAATTTTTAAGAGATCTTTTAGAGGTTATTATGCTTGATTCCCGAAACAGAAGGGCTAAAATTATAGGACATATTCCAACAACAACGGAAGATGTCGCCCAATTAGGTGGTACAATGTCTATGTCTTGGAAAGCTTAAGACAGCCTATTGAAGATGGGAATATTACTATTTCCAGGGCTA
>CAYHAF010000028.1:6612-8874 GCA_964354555.1 uncultured Candidatus Saccharibacteria bacterium | reverse complement strand
TCAATGAATAGGGGAGTCTATACTCTTTTGATTCCTCCCCCCGAAGGTCCAAAAGTTTTTTCTTCAACTCATTCTGACCAGAATAAATGGTATAAAAACAATAACCCTACTTTTTCCTGGGAAAAAGAAGAGGGAGTAACAGAATTTAGTTTTAGTATTGATGAAGATTCAATGGGAGTTCCTGATAATAATTCCGAAGGAGACAGGACTTCTGTTTCTTTTTCTGAAATAGGAGATGGCGTTTGGTATTTCCATGTTAAAGGAAAGAAAGCCGATATCTGGGGGGGAACTAGCACTTATCCGGTTAAAATTGATTTAACACCACCCGCATCTTTTACTCCCACGGTTCAACCTTCAGAAAAAACAGTAGAAAAGCAACCATTAATTTCTTTTTTCACCACTGATGCTGTTTCTGGCATGGATTATTACCAAATCAAATGTATTGATATCACTCCGGAAAAAGCAGGAGAAGAGGCTGGTTTCTTTACTGAAGCTTCCGGTCCTTATAAACTTCCTACTTTAGCAGCTGGTAAGTATTTGGTAGTAGTCAGGGCTTATGATGTGGCCGGTAACTGGAAAGAGGGAAACGTGAAGATTGAGATTTTACCCAAAGAGATATTCTTTACAAAAGACGGAATTAATTTCAGGGGATTTTTGATTCCTTGGTGGATACTGATATTGATTCTAATAATTATCATTTTGCTGATTATAATTTCATTCTTAATAAGATACAGAAGGTTAAAAAGGAGAGAAAAAGAAGAATTAAATAATATAGAAAAGAGTTTAGAGATTATGCCAAGAGATAAAGCTTAGATTAAATTAATGTTTCAAAAGAAGCTTAAAAATATATATTTTTTGATATTTTGTCTGGTTTTTCTGTTTTTTATTTTTCCATTTAAAACAAGGGCCCAGAAAGGTTATTTTAATTTAAGGCCGGTAGCAGGCAGTTTTAGTGCTGGGTCAACGTTTTACGTTGATGTTTTAATAAGCGCAGATGGAATTGCTCTTAATGCGGCTCAGGCAACAATTTCTTTTCCAGCAGATAAATTAAAAGTTGTGGAACTTTCAAAAAAATCCTCCATTTTTACCATGTGGCCTAATGAACCTGTTTTTTCCAATCCCGAAGGAAAAATTTCTTTTATAGGAGGCCTGCCAAACCCAGGATTTATAGGAGAATCGGGAAAAGTTTTCACTATTCTTTTTCAGGCTAAATCAGTGGGTCAGGCGACCCTAACTTTTTCCGGAGAGATAATTACGGCTAATGATCCTTTCGGAACAAATATTTTTTCTTCCAGTCAAAAAGGAAATTATTCCATAACTGTTCCCTCTGAATATCAACCACCGGCAGAGATTCCTTCAGAAACGCCGGAAGCGGATAAAGAGCCCCCTCTTCCTTTTGAAATAACGGTAGATAATGAAGGAGATGTTACCAATCCCGCACCCCTTTTATATTTTCAAACCAGAGACGAAGAATCAGGGATTAGCCATTATGAACTCAAGATAGGAGATAAAGAATTTTTAAAAGTTGAAAAAGGGAAGAATTTTCCCTTTAGGATGCCTCTTCAGACCCCGGGTGTTTATCAGATTTTGGTCAAAGCAATAGACAAAGCTGGAAACTTTGCTGAAAGCAAGGCAGAGGTCAGAATTGAATCAATAGCTGTACCCGAAATTTCAATTTGCCCTACTGTTTTTAAATCAGGAGAAGAAATGATTTATCTCGGCGGTAAAAAAGCTTTGCCCAATATTAAAATAATTGTATCCTTAAAAAAAGATGAAGAATTAATAAAAGAGTGGGAAGTTACGAGCGATGCGGAAGGGGACTGGTCTTTGGCAAAAGAGGGCCTATTTAAGTCAGGAAACTATAAAATTTTTGCCATAGCCAAAGATTCAAGAGGTGCAGAAAGTTATTCTTCTGAATCCTGTTTAGTAAAAATAGTTCTGGCCGGAATTTCTATTGGCCCTTGGATATTAACTTACAAAAGCCTGACATTTTTTAGCCTGATTCTTTTTATAATTCTTCTGCTTATAGTTTTCTTCCTTATATATAAAGTCAGAAGAACAAAAAAGATAATTGAAATAGAAGCTCTGGATCTAAAGAAGAAATTTTATAAAGAATATTATGAACTGCGCTTAGGGATTGAAAAAGAGTTAAAGATATTAAGAAGCGTCCAGACGGAAAGAGATCTGACAATAGAAGAAAGAACAAGACAGGAAGAGTTATTAAAAGACCTTGCTGATGTGGAAAGGGTTATCAGAGTTGAG
>CAYHAF010000028.1:2258-6512 GCA_964354555.1 uncultured Candidatus Saccharibacteria bacterium | reverse complement strand
CTTCCTCTTTTAGAAGTGCCTGTCCACCCCGTTAGAAATTCAAGAAATAGAAAAAACAATAAGTTAAGCTTATCTCAACAAATTTCTAACGGGGTCCATAAGATAAAAATAAGAGTAATCGGTATCGGAGGAGGGGGTAGTTCTATAGTTTCAGAAATCGCTTCCAAGATCTCGTCTTTAGGTAGGGATAAAATCAGTTTCATTGCCGTTGATACTAATCCTCAGGCTCTAAAGAGAGTTAGCTCAAAAGTTTCTCGTTTTTGTTTTGGTCAAAACATAACTCATGGTTTAGGAACAGGCATGGATATCGAATTGGGAAAAATGGTTGCCAAAAGCGAAAAAGAAAAGATAAAGAAAATATTCCAAGGAGCCGACCTTTTTATATTAGTTACTGCTTTGGGCGGAGGAACTGGTTCCGGATCAGCTCCGGTTCTGGCTAAAATTTCTCGAAATTTTGGAAACTTAACTTATGGAATATTTACTCTTCCTTTTAAATTTGAAGGAGCAAAAAAAATGGAAATTGCCAAGGAATCTTTAGAAAGGTTAAAGCCCAGCTTGAGCGCTCTTAGTATTTTGCCTAATGATAGAATTTTTCAGGTTATTGATAAAAAAACGCCCTTAAAAGCAGCTTTATCAGTCATAAATAAAAATTTAGCTGAAAGTTTGGAAAGCTTATTGGAATTAGCTTATCTCCCTGGTTTGATAAATATAGATTTTGCAGATTTAAAAACAATTCTTGATTTTGACCCTTCCTTAAAGAAAGGAAAATTAACTTATCTTAATGCTATTGAAATTGAAGGTAAAGATAAGGTAAATCAAGCGATAAAAAAAATAATTTCCAGCCCCTTGTATCCCTACAGTATTGAGGGAGCAAGAGGAATTCTGTTTAACATTACCGGAGAAAAAAACATTTCTTTAAACGAAGTTTCTCAGATTTCAAAAAGTATTTGTGATATAGTCAAGGGCCAAGCTAAGATTATTTTTGGAGTTTCTCAGGACAATAGCTATAAAGACAAGATAAAAATAACTTTATTGGCAACGGACTGCAGGTCCAAGATTTTTTCTTCAATAACGGAAATTGAAAAAATAAAAAGCCAGATTTTGAATTTAAGGAAAAAGGCGGCAAATAAATCCAGTTTGAATCAAACAAAAACAGAGATTCGTAATAAAAGAAAAATAAGAAAAAGTTTTAAATTTAAAAGTAAAATTCAGGGGAAAAATATTTACCCGGAGATTAAACTTAAAAAAAGAGAAAGATTTTCTCCTAAAGAAGGAAATTTAACCGTCCAGTCCAACGATTTTAAAGTCAGAAGAAACGCTTTAGAAATCAAGGAAACGGTTAAAAAAGAAGAAGAAAATAAATTAGCCAAAGAAAGGTTTTGGGAAGTACCGGCTTTTTTGAGGAAGAAAAACAAAAATCAAAAATCCACATTTTTTTAAATTCTAAATCTAAATTATGCCCAGTAGAGGAATTTCGAAAAACCCTACTGGGTTAACCGGGAAAATTTCGAAGAAATTTTTCATTCGAAATTCTCCTACTGGGTATGGAAATTAATTCTTTAAAAGAATCAAAAGTAGACAGTGAAAGAAACAAGGTTAAAAAAGTTGTTATACCTATTGCAGGGTTAGGAACAAGATTCTTGCCTCTTTCCAAAATTTTGCCAAAAGAACTCTGGCCTTTAGTTGATAAGCCCGTTATTCAATATATTGTTGAAGAAGCCAAAAATTCAGGTATTTGTGATATAATCTTTGTTATTTCGCCAGAAAAAAAGGTTGTCCTGGATTATTTTAAAAAATACTACCTTCAAAAATCTCCCAAGCTTGAAAAAACCCTGAAAGAAAGGAAAAAGCCAGAACTTTTGAAAGAATTGATAAACCTTGAGGAGCTATGCCAAAACCTTAATTTTTCTTTTGTTTTGCAAAAGAAGCCCCTTGGCGACGGGCACGCTATTTTGCAAGCAAAAGATTTAGTAGGGGATGAGCCCTTTGCAGTTTTATTTGGCGACGATATTGTGGATTCAAAAATTCCCTGTATTTTGCAGATTGCTAAAATTTTTAAAACCTGCCAAAAGCCCGTTGTCGCTCTTCAAAGAGTACAGAAAGAAAGACTCTCTTCTTACGGGGTGGTGGGCGTTGATAAGATTGCCAGCCGTCTTTTCAAGATTAAAAAGTTTGTTGAAAAACCAACAATAGAATCCGCCCCGTCTGATTTGGCTATTGTAGGGAAATATATTCTAACGCCTGAAGTATTTGATTATCTCAAGAAAACTAAGCCTACAAAATCAGGGGAAATAATTTTAGCCAATGCTTTTTCAAACATGATTGAAGACGGAAAGATGATTTATGGTTATGAATTCGAAGGAGAATGGTTGGAATGCGGAACTAAAGATGGCTGGGTGCGATGCAGCTTTGAATTTTCTTTAAAAAATCCCAAATTTTCTCCTCAATTAAAAGGAATATTAAAAAAATTAAAATATGATCACTGAAGTAACAAAAGATATTATAAAAAAAGTTTATCCCGAAAGGCCTCAGGAAAGCAGAAAGTATGATTTGGGATTATTATTGGTTATTGGGGGGTCGGAATTTTATTCAGGATCTCCGGCTCTTTCGGCTTTAGCTGCTTTTAGAGCAGGAGTTGATATGGTGAGAATAATAGCTCCAAGAAGGGCAGCCGATATAGTGGCTTCTTTTACCCCGGACTTAGCGGCCTATCCTTTAGACGGAGAATTCCTTCAGAGCGCTCATTTAGCCACTTTAATAACCCAGACTGAATCGGCGAAAAGCATTGCTTCTGGAAAAGCGGCGGTAGTAATAGGCGGTGGAATAGGGAGGACAAAAGAAACTCAAAAAGTAGTTTTGGATTATTTACAAAAAGTATCAGTGCCCGTAGTAATTGATGCTGATGCCATTCATGCTCTCCCAAAAAATTCAGGAATAATTTCAAAAAAACCGTTTTTGCTTACTCCTCATACTTATGAGTTTTTTATCCTGACGGGGCGGGAAATTTACAAACTTCCTTGCGAAGAAAAGGTCAAAATAGTTCAAGAAGAGGCAAAAAAGTTGGGAACCACAATTTTATTGAAAGGTAGAACCGATATAATTTCAGATGGCGAAAGTGTTGTTTTAAACAGGACAGGCGGGCCATTTTTAGCGGTTGGCGGAACAGGCGATACTTTAGCCGGAATTGCAGGTGCTCTTTTAGCCCGGGGAATTTCTCCCTTTGAGGCTGGCCAGGCCGCAGCTTACCTTAACGGATTAGCGGGCGAGATAGCAGGAAAAAAGTTTGGAGATAGTTTAATGGCTACTGATTTGATTAACTGTATAGTTGAGGCAATTAAGTCTTAAAAAATAATAAAATATGAAAAAGGAATATTTTTTAATTTTCTTGACGGCAGTTATTTCTGGATTTTCAGTATTTATTAATAAATTTGGAGTATCAATTAGCAACTCCAATGTTTTTACTTTTTTGAAAAATTTGATTGTTGCAATTTTGCTTTCAGGAGTATTAATTATATTTAGAGATTTCAGGGAATTAAAAAAATTAAACAAAAAACAATGGTTTCTACTATTAGCCATTGGTTTAATTGGGGGAAGCGTCCCGTTTTTACTTTTCTTTAAAGGGCTTTCCTTAATTCCAGCTATTCAGGGATCTTTTTGGCACAAAACCATGTTTTTGTACGTTGCGATCATATCAGCTGTTTTCTTGAAAGAAAAAATAAACAGAAAGTTTTTATTCGGAGGATTACTCATTATTTTTGCCAACCTTTTTTTATTAAAAACAATTCCGGGCCCTTTTTATAAGGGCGACGTTCTAGTGATTCTGGCTACAATATTTTGGGCATTTGAAAACGTAATCTCAAAATATACGTTAAAGAACTTAAGTCCTCAAATTGTTGCTTGGGCAAGGATGTTTTTTGGCAGCATTTTTATTCTTTTATTTTTGTTAGGAACTAACCAGTTAAAAATAGTGGCTGATTTGAATTTAAGACAAATCAGTTGGATTTTAGTTACGGCGATTTTTCTTTTTGGTTATGTTGAGACCTGGTATCACGGACTAAAATTTGTGCCCGTTTCTCAGGCGACTGTTATTTTAGTTTTAGGTTCACCAATAACAACTTTTTTATCATTTATTAGTGGCGGAAAAATCAGTTTTCAAGAAACTATTTCCGGGATATTAATAGTTTTTGGAATAATTTCTATTTTAGGTTTCAAGGAATTTTGGAAATTAATCAAAGAAGCTAAAAAGTCATATGC
>CAYHAF010000028.1:0-2158 GCA_964354555.1 uncultured Candidatus Saccharibacteria bacterium | reverse complement strand
AAAACTGAAGATTTGAGGAAAATGATTGCAAGAGATTTTTCCAGACCCGGACTTTTATCAAAGAAAAACGCTTTTAAAAAATCAAAAGAAATTCCGGAAAATTCAAAACCCCATCACAGCTCCCATGTTTTTGTTATAGGTTCGGTTACCGGCAGAATAAATTTAAAAGGAAAACTGCTTGATTTATGTCGTATCAGCTGGGGTAAAGTAATGAAAATTAAAAAAGAAAAAATTGTTATAAAATACCAACCATTAGTTGATGTAAAAGAAATGAAATTAAGAAAACTAACTGAAAAAGAAATTTTTTGGAATAAGCGTTTAGTTCCGAATATAAAAATAGGGGACTGGGTTTCATTCCACTGGGATAACGCAGTTCAAGTATTAAAGAAAAAGGAAAAAAATAATTTAAATAAATACACAAATCTGACTTTAAAATTATTGAAAAATAGTCTAAAACCCAGTAGTGAAAAATTTGACCGCTATTAGCAACAAGCGTTTTATTTTATAAATAAAACGCTTGTCAAATTTCTACTACCTGGGTAAAATAAAAAGATATATGAAGAAGAAACCCAAAATTGCTTTTTTTGCTTTAACTTCTTGTGAGGGTTGCCAGTTTACGCTTTTGGACTTGGGAGAAAAATTTTTCAATCTTTTGAAGAAAGGAGAACTTATTGATTTTTCTTTAATAGAAGAAACGCCTTTTCCTCAAAAAGTAGAGATTGATGTTGCTTTTGTTGAAGGAAGCCCAATAACGAAAAAAGAGGTATCTTTGATAAAGAAGATAAGAGAAGAATCTAAGCTTTTAGTTGTCGTTGGAAATTGCGCTGCTTTAGGAGGCATCCCTAAAATCAAGAACTATCAAGATAAAGAAAAAACGATTAATTTTATCTATAAAGATCTAAAGAATATTGATAATCCAGATATCAAAGGCATTGATGAATTCGTTGAAGTTGATTTTACCATTCCAGGATGTCCTATAAACGGAGAAGAATTTTTAAAGTATGCCGAGATTCTACTTCAGGGGAAAATTCCTGAAGTTTGTCAAAGTCCGGTTTGCAGCGAGTGTCCATTGAGAGCAAAGAAAGATTGTTTTTTGGCGAAAAAGAAGATTTGTTTTGGATTGATTTCTTTGTCTGGGTGCAAAGCGGTCTGTCCGAGAGGGGGGCTTCAATGTTTTGGTTGTCGGGGATTAATAAAAGGTGTAAAAGTTAAAAACCTTATAGAGTTATTAAAAAGATTTGAGGGAGAAAAAGAAGTTGAGGCAAAACTGGAGATTTTTGGGGTAAAAGATTATGTTCAAAAAAACTTAAAACAACCCTAACACTATAATTTATGACAAAAATTATTGTTCCCCATATTCATAAAATTGAGGGCGAAGCCGGTTTTTGGGCCGAAGTTACGGAAACTGGAAAAGTTGAGCATTTAAAAATTGAGACCTTAAAGGGACTGAGGCAGATTGAAGGAATCTTAATCGGAAGAAGAGCGCAAGAAGTTCCAATTATTGTCTCCAGGATTTGCGGCATCTGTCCGGTAGTTCATATTCTAAACGCTTGCCGGGCCTTGGAAAAAGCTTTGGATGTGGAAGTTTCGCGAGATATAACCTTACTAAGGAAATTATTTTTAGCCAGCCAGATAGTTCAGAGCCATACTTTGCACTTATTTTTCTTATCTTTACCTGACTTTTTTGATATTGAGAACGATTTGGAGTTGATGAAAAGGTTTAAAAAAGAAACAAAAGCCGCTTTAAAAATCAGAGATTTTTCTTTGGAACTGACGGATATTATTGGCGGCAGAAAGGTTCATCCAGTTACTCCAAAGATTGGAGGATTCTTAAGATTGCCAAAGGCCGATGATTTTAAGAAGGTTTTGAAAGATTATTCCGAGATTATAGATTCAGCCCAGCTCTTGGCCAAAACTTTTGAAAACTTATCATACCCACAATTTTATCGGGAAACAAATTTTGTCTCTCTTCTTGGAGAAGAAGAATATTCTTCTTTACAGTCAAACCATGTTGCTGTTAATGACAAGAAGTCAATTATTTCCAATTTTTATTCAAATGAAATTGAGGAAGATCTGAAGAATCCGCCGGTTAAGAGAGTCAAATATCATGGAAAAACTTATATGTTAGGAGCAATAGCCAGAATAAAAAATAATTCCC
>CAYHAF010000027.1:7875-9272 GCA_964354555.1 uncultured Candidatus Saccharibacteria bacterium | reverse complement strand
TAAGGCAATCTTTAATTATCGGCAAAATGGTAAGGTAACCTCTAAAAGCCGTTATCTTAAAAATATATTTAGAACCTGGCCAAAAAATTCCGGCTACTAATCCTAAAATATGAGTTAAAACAATAATTAAAGTTCCATACCCTATTCCAAAAATTTTAGCTAAAGTTGGACCGAAAAAAACCGATATAGAAAATTTCATATTTGTTCCCAAAATCGGTCCAAACTTAATCTTGGTAAAATATAGAAATAAAAGAGAGGAAAGAATAGTAAAAATAAATTTGAAAATTGTTTTTGTTTTCATATTTTTTAATAATTTAAACTTGTTTTTCTTTTTTCTTAGTCGTAACTCGACCGCCTTGCCATTGACCACGATATAAATTTGATTTACCCTTAACTTCAAAAAACATTGCATAAACTACTCGAGCCCCGAGTTCTATTTTTACTTCACACGGACCAAGATTCGTGATGCCAAAAACTAATTCTCCTTTATAGCCTGGCGAAACATTAGCAGTAAAAATCATTAGACCCATTCTAAAAATAGTTCCTCTGGGCCTGAAAAGAATTAAAATATCGTCTGGAACATTAACTCTTTCCAATGTCTTCATTAAATAATATTTGCCGGATTTAAAAATAAAACTGGTTTTCTTTTTAGGATTATATTTTGCTACTAATCTTATTTTTGGCGTTTCTCTTTCTTTAATACCTAAATAACCCTTGCCATAAATTTCGTAGATTTCTCCCATTCTTAAGTCAAAACCTGCTCCTTCTGGATTTTTCAGTTCCCTTTCGCAGAGATTCTCAACCAGCTTTTTCTCTTTAACTAATTTTAATAGTTTATCAACGCCTAAGATCATTTTGTATCTTTAATTATTGTATCAATTTTTTTATAAAAATTATCTATTGAATCGTTATTTTCAATTATGAAATCAGTTTTTTTGCCTAATTCAGGCACTAAAATTTCGGTTTTAGCTTTTTCTTTTTCAAGAAATTTCTCATAAGACGAGGGGTCGTCTATTTTTTCCCCTCTTTTATTTACTCTCTGCCATCTTATTTTTGAGTCGGCTGTAATATATATATTTTTACCGCCTAAATTTTTTACCATTTCAAATTCTTCCCAATATCTAATACCGTTCAAAATTATAAAGCCATTTTCTATATTTTTTATTTTTTTAGCCATAGCTTTGGCCAAAATATCATTCCCATACTGCTCTCTTAAAACTTTTCCCAGCCATTGCTGATCTTCTTTTTTAACTTCGCTAAAAAGAATCATTAAAATTTCAGATAAAGTATCGGAAAAACGAAAACAAAAAACAGGTTCTTTCACTGTTTTTTTAACTCTTTCACAAAACGTATCTTTTCCTGAACCTGTTTCACCAATAAGACCAATAATAACCTTT
>CAYHAF010000027.1:5345-7775 GCA_964354555.1 uncultured Candidatus Saccharibacteria bacterium | reverse complement strand
CAAACAACTCTTTTCAAACCGGAATTTATCATCATTTTTTTACAAATAAAACAGGGAAAAGAATCCATTTCTTTTCCGTTGCGGTCTCGGTGATAAATAAACATATCGCCTCCCAAAAGAGAAACTCCGGCTCTGGCTGCATTAATAATGCAATTTTGTTCCGCGTGAACCGATCTGCATATTTCATATTGACTGCCATGAGGAATTTTCAACTCGTCTCTCAAGCATTCGCCTCTTTCAAAACAAGACTTTGTTTTTCTGGGAGCGCCGATATAACCAGTGGCTATAATCTGGTCATCTCTGACAATAATGGCACCGCCTTTGTTTCTAAAACAGGTGGCTCTTTCTGCAACTTGCCTTGCTATGCCCAGATAATATTCATCTTTTGATGGTCTTTTATTCATTATACTTCTATTATATGAAAAAATAGCGAAATTTAAAAATATGGGTATTACTCAATCGTAATCCCCATATTTTTAGCTGTACCTTTCCCGACTCTATTGAAATTAGAATCGAGGATTCTCGATTTTGTTAAATTTAAAGATTTAAATAATCTTTCAATAGCCATTCTACTTTTCCATTTTTTTATTTGCTTTTCTCTTTTTCGTGCTTCTTTTAAGTTTGAGCAGGTCTCCGAATAGATTAATTCCCATGGTCTATCTGTTTTGGTAGAAAAAACTTTTCCCCGATTATGTTCAAGAAGTCTTGTAGTAATATTTTTTGAACATCCAGTATAATATTTACCGGATTTTTTAGATCTAATGATATAAACGTGTGGCATAGAAATTTAACAAAATCGGAACAATAATTTTTATTCAATCTCTATCCCCATTTGCCTCGCTGTGCCCATAATTATCTTCTCTGCTTTTTCAATGTCTTCAGTGTTTAAGTCTGCCATTTTCTGCTCGGCGATTTTTTTAAGCTGTTCTCTGTTAATTTTCGCTACTTTGGTTTTATTGGGTTCACCTGATCCCTTTTCAATACCAGCTGCTTTCTTCAATAATTCAGAAGTTGGCGGCTGCTTTGTTATAAATTTATAAGTTCTATCTTCAAAAACAGTAATTTCAACCGGAATGGTGAAACCAATCTGTTTCTTCGTCGTTTCATTATACTTTTGCGTAAATTCGGAAATATTTATTCCGTGTGGAGCCAATGCCGGCCCAACAGGAGGAGCTGGAGTAGCTTTTCCGGCTGGAATTTGAAGTTTGATTATTGCTTTTATTTTTTTTGCCATGTGAGAATTAATTATTAATTAATTCGAGCACCCCGCCCTCTAAGCTCAATGAATTAACATATGCACAGAGGGCGGGGTTTTCGCTACGCTCAAACTTTTTTAATCTGCAAAGAGTCCAATTCTACTGGCGTGTCTCTGCCAAACATGTTAACTAAAACTTTTACTTTTCCTCTTTCAGTATCAACGTCTGAAACCTTTCCGTCAAAATCTTTGAAAGGGCCATCAACTATCTTTACTAAATCTCCGGATTTCACCTCAATCTTATATTGGGGTTCTACCATGCCCATCCTCTTTTTCAGATTATCTATTTCCTCCTTTGAAACCGGAATAGGAGTAGTTCCTGCTCCCACAAAACCTGTAACATTTAAAGTATTCCTGACAACATACCAGGAATCGTCAGTAACAATCATTTCAACCAATACATAGCCTGGATAAATCTTTTCTTCCACCACTGTTCTCTTACTATTCTTTATTTTTATCTTTTTTTCTTTTGGGACCAAAACATTAAAAATCTTGTCTTCCATCCCAAGAGATTCAATCCTCTGTTTTAAATTCTTTGCCACTGCGTCTTCGTAACCTGAATAAGTATGAAGAACATACCAGTTTCTTTCTTGTGGTAATACTTGCTTTGGCATAGTAGGTTAAAAATAGAATAACGAATAAAAAACTAAATTATCTTTTCTATAATTTTACGGATAATATAATCAAAACCCCCTAAAAATAATGCTGCCATTAATGATATTAGAATCACAGTGGCTGTATTTTTTAGGGTTTCTTTTTTGGTTGGCCAATTTACTTTTTTCATTTCCAGACCAACTTCCTTAAAGAATGTCATTATTTTCATTTTTTCTATCTTAAAAATGGCTCTTTTAGCCATTAGCTAATAATAGACTAAAAAATTCTGAGTGTCAATCCCGCACCTATTTTACCAAAAAGTATTCTTGCGGCGCACGGTGGGCGAATAGCCCAGTCCTGCTAAGCAGGACCTTATTATTCATAAGAAGTGCGCCGCGATAAATTGGTCGCAGAAGTTGATATGATATATTTTGTACCTAATTGGATTGTAAAATAGGTGCGGGGTCAAATCAATGCTAAATATCAAAATTGTCGCTTTGCTCCTTAGACACCTTCGGTTTCTAACGTTTTCGCCTTTGGCGAAAGCCTGCTGTGTGTGAACAGTGGGCTTTTCCACCACG
>CAYHAF010000027.1:0-5245 GCA_964354555.1 uncultured Candidatus Saccharibacteria bacterium | reverse complement strand
GCTATATAAAGATATCCTTTCTCAATTATCGGCCTGAAATAGCGATAAAAAAGAGTTAAAAGAAGAGTGACAATATGTTTTCCGTCAACATCAGCATCAGTGGCTATAATAACACGGTGGTATCTTATTTTATCAATATTGAAATCTTCGGCAATAGCTGTGCCCAAAGCAATGATTAATGATTTTATTTCTTTTGAAGCTAAAATTTTATCAAGACGAGCCCTTTCAATATTTAAAATTTTTCCACGTAAAGGCAGAACTGCTTGGAATCTTCTATCTCTGGCAGATTTGCAAGAACCTCCAGCTGACTCACCCTCAACAATGAAAATCTCAGATTCCTCAGGCTTTCTGGAAATACAATCAGCTAATTTTCCTGGCAAGGCCAAGCCTTCCAAAATTCCCTTCCTTAAAACAGTTTCTTTCGCCATCTTGGCCGCTCTTCTGGCTTTGGCTGCCAGAACGCAATTTTCAATAATAGCTCTGGCATCTTGAGGATTTCTTTCTAAAAAATCTCCTAAGGTTTCAGCTAAAACTGTTTCAACTGCCACTTTGGCTTCAGGATTCCCGAGCTTTCTTTTTGTCTGGCCCTCAAATTGAGGATCTTTTATTTTTATATTTATAACTGCAGTTAAGCCTTCTTTCATATCCTCCCCGCTTAAATTTTCATCAGCCTCCTTTAAAAACCCATTCTTCCTGGCATAGTCATTAAAAGTACGAGTTAAAGCTCCCCTGAATCCAGTCAAATGGGTGCCGCCTTCTGATGTATAAATATTATTGGCAAAAGTTTCTTCAACAGTTTCATATTCTTGAGTGTACCTTAAGGCAATTTCCACAATTATTCCATTTTTTTCTCCAGAGGCATAAAAAATATTTGGATTTCTGGGAACAACATCTCGAGTTAAATATTTTATATATGATATTATTCCGCCTTCAAAATAAAACCCGTATCCCTTTTTATCCCCAGTTCTGGTATCAAGCAATACGATTTTTAATCCTTTATTAAGGTAAGCCTGCTGTCTAAGGTAGTCAACAATTTTTTTGAAATCAAATTTTATTTCCTGAAATATTTGAGGGTCGGGCTGAAAAACTATCATTGTCCCGGTCTGCCTGCATTTCCCGATTTTTTTAACTTTTCCCTGTGGCTTTCCTCTTTCATACTCTTGTGAATACCTGGATCCATCTCGGCAAATTTCAGCCTTTGCATATTCTGAAAGAGCGTTAACCACTGCAACCCCTACACCGTGCAAACCTCCGGTAGAATTATAAACCTTGCCCCCAAATTTGGCACCTTTGTGCAAATAAGTCATTACTGTTTCCAAAGCTGATTTCTTTGTCTGGGGATGAGTATCCACCGGAATGCCTCGGCCATTATCTTCTACCATTACCCGGTTTTTAGGCATAAGGGTGACTTTTATCTCATTGCAATAACCCATTATTGCCTCATCGATGGAGTTGCCTATAACTTCCCAGACTAAATGATGAAGACCTTCAGGTCCGGTGTTGCCAATATACATAGCAGGCCTTTTCCTGACCGGTTCCAAACCCTCTAACACGAAAATATCATGTGCTGTATACTCTGATTTAGTTTTTTTTGATTTTTTTATCATAAGTTTTTATTTCCTGACTTGCCACTCCGGGTTCTCCTCCAGAGAGCTGATTATTTTTTTATGAATTTTATTAATTTCATCTGAAGACAAAGTTCTGTCTTCAGCCTGATAAATAATATGGAATGCTAAATTTTTCTTACCTTCGGGTAATTCTTCTCCTTCATAAATATCAAATAAATCAACGTCCCTGACTAACTTTCCCCCCGCTATTTGAATTTTATTTAATATTTCATCAACCAAAACATCGCCGGGAACCAAAACTGCTATATCTTGAATAGCTGCCGGATAAGAAGAGATCGGCCTGAATTCATGCTCTTCAGAAGATAATCGGGATAACTTTTCAAAATCTAAATCAAAAGCCACTACTTTTCCAACTATTTTCAATCTCTCTAAAATCTTAGGAGAAATTTCTCCCAAGAATCCCAACTCTTCCTGATTGATCTTTATCTCGGCGCATCTTTTCTGAACCCAAAGGGAAGCTTTTGACTCTTCTGGCGTTGCTTTAAACTCGTCATACCAAACTTTAGCGATTCCTAATTTACTAAAAAGCAAATCTATTGTTCCCTTCGCTTCGAAAAATCTATCACCGTTCATTAAAACGGTTAGCATTCTTTTTTCTCCGCTCTTGCCCTGAGTTTGTCGAAGGGTGAAAATTTTTCCTAATTCAAATATTTTTATCTCCCCTACTATCTTTTGGTTTTTTGAAACGTTCTTTAAAAGGTTAGGAATTAAACTTGGTCTCAAATATTGGTAATCCGAGCTTAAAGGATTTTCTAATTCTATTAAATTTTTAAAATTAAAAATATCATTTTCTTTTTTACTGATGAAAGAATAATTATAAACTTCACTAAAACCCATGTCTTTTAGAATATTCTTTGTCATATCCTCCCAAAAAATTTCAAGGTTTTTAACAGGAGGAATCAAGGTAGCTATTGGAGATATCAGAACAACATTTTTGTAGCCATGAATCCTGGCTATTTCTTCAATCAAATCTTCGGGTAAGGAAATATCTAATCTAAATGTCGGCACGACGACATTTATAATTTTTAATTTCCAATTTTTAATTTTAAAACCTAATTTTTGCAAGATATTCTTTATTTCTTTTTCTGAAATTTTTGCGCCTATTAAACTATCTACATATTTTAAATCCAATTTAATTTTTTGGGGTAAAACTTTCTTAGGATAAAAGTCAATTAAACCTTTAGCAACTTTTCCTTTTGCAATTTCCGCAATCAAGCTCGCCACTCTATTTATAGCTGATTCTGTCAGATTCGGATCAATTCCATGCTCAAAACGCAAAGAGGCATCAGTTCTCAGATTAAGCCTCTTTGAACTTTTAGCTATAACTATAGGATTAAAATTAGCTGATTCCAAAACTATGATTTTGGTATTTTTATCAATTTCTGCTTTTTTCCCTCCTTTAATACCGGCTATTGCCAAAGGTGCCTCCGAATCGGCAATGACTAAAACGTCTTTATTCAATCTATAGGTTCTACCATCCAAAGCTTCAATTCTCTCATTTTTCTTAGCCCTTCTAATAATTATTGTTTTGGATTTTAAATTTTGGATTTGTTTAGGATGCAACCCTTCGGGGAGTCCGCTTCGCGTCCAGCGGATTTTGGATTTTGGATTTACGCTTTTGATTTTATCAAAATCAAAAGCGTGTAGGGGTTGGCCTGTTTCCAGCATCGTATAATTGGCAAAGTCAACTATATTATTTATTGATTGCAAACCGCAAACTTCCAGTCTTTCTTTTAACCATCTTGGTGAGGAGCCAACTTTTACTCCGCTAATAACCCTGGCACTATAACGAGGACAAGCTTTTTTGTCTTTAATCTCAATTTTTATTAAATCCTTAGCTTTTATACTCTTGTCTTCTTTCAACCTGTAATCTTTAATCTGAAATCTATAATCTAAGAGCGCTGCGCACTCCCTAGCTATTCCAAAATGAGAAAAACAATCTGGCGCTCTGTTTGGCAAAATATCTATATCAAGTAAAAAGTCGTTCCCTGACTTCTCCGCCCTGTTAAATTGCTTCGCACCGCCTCTGGCGGATTTAACAGGGTAAACCTTGCTGACTTCAAAAGAAGCCATAGTTAAAATCTCAGCCAGCTTTTCTGGCTTTGGTAGCTTCTTTTTAAAAAATGATTGCAACCAATTATAGGAAAATACCATAACCCTACGAATTACGAATATCTACGAATATACGAATACTGGATCAGTCTGAAGTTAGTTACCGAAGGGAACATTTCGCAACCGAGCTTTTAAAAATTTGAGTTTCTATCTTGTAATTAATGCTCGGTGAGAAATAGCAACGGCGGGAAAGAACCTCACTTCTCCACATAAGCCGATTACGTGTTCCCTGAGGTAACTAAACTGAAGACTTATGAATAAATAACTAATTAAAATTTAAAATTGCCGTAGAAACCTCAAATCTCCGGCATAAAAAAACCTTATATCGTTTATCTTATATTTCATCATCGCAAATCTGTCCATACCCATGCCAAAAGCAAATCCTCGCCAGTCTTTTGGATTCAGTCCCACGTTTTTAAAAACATTGGGATGAACCATGCCGGCTCCCATCATTTCTATCCATCCAGATCCCAAACAAGTGGAACACCCTTTGCCGCCGCAAACAACGCATTCAATGTCAACTTCAAAAGACGGCTCAGTAAAAGGAAAATAACACGGCCTTAACCTCATTTTTATTGTCTTTTGGAAAAATTTATTTAGGAATTCCTGTAAAATTGCTTTAAAGTTAGCAATCGAAACTGATTTATCTACCATCAAACCTTCAATCTGATAAAGATTAAATTCATGTTTGGCGTCAGTGGCTTCGTTTCTGAAAACTCTTCCTGGAACTATGATTCTTAAAGGCGGATGGTGTTTTTCCATGTATCTTACTTGGACCGGAGAAGTATGACTGCGAAGTAGGTTGCCTCCTTTTAAATAAAACGTCCTACAAAGAGATAAACAAAAAGTACTTCTGGCAGGATGGTGAGCTGGGATATTCAAGGCTTCAAAATTATAAAACTCATTTTCTATTTCCGGACCTTCAATAATAGAAAAACCCATTGATTGAAAAATTTCTTCAAATTTTCTCTTTGTTTGGGTTAAGGGATGCAAATGTCCGATACTCGGTTTTCTGCCAGGAATTGTTATATCAATCCACCCTGCATCTTCGGCAACTGCGCCGGAGAAACGTATCTTTTCTTTTTTTTCTTTAATTTCTTTTTCAAGGAAATTTTTTAATATATTCACTTCCTTCCCTACCTTGGCTCTTTTTTCTTTTGGGATATCTTTTAAGCTTTTTAAAATGAGGGTGATTTCTCCTTTTTTTCCTAAATATTTATTAAAAATCTGATCTAATTCTCTCAGATCTTTTGCTGATTTTATGTCCTTTTCAACCTCTTTTTTAGATAATTTATATGTTTTAATCATTGTATTTGTACCGTACCTTTCATGTCGGAGAGGGACCGGAGAACCTTCCGGTTCGCCCGTATAGGAAAACAGTCGCGATATAGAGCCCTCAATTATATTTGATAATTGAGGAAGCGACGTTAGAAACCGAGGGTTTCTAAAGAGCGGTGTTAGCCCGATTGCCTAAGGCAATATTGATATTCGGGCGTGCCGCGATT
>CAYHAF010000026.1:0-9417 GCA_964354555.1 uncultured Candidatus Saccharibacteria bacterium | reverse complement strand
CCATTTGGATACAGTTCTTTGAGAATATAAAAAGGGAGAGAGGAATTGTTTCACCTTGAAGTGTCCATCAAAAATTTATTAATAGATAGCTCTAGGTGAAGCAATATGACTGAAGAAAAAAAGATTAAGGCGGAATTAAAACGAGACACGCACAGTAATCAAGATTCGATTGAGGTAACCTACCCCGATGGCAACAAAGATAATCTGTGGGTTGGTCTCGTAGAATTATGTTCGAAACGTTACTCTACGAATGAGATCATAAAGATCTCATACGACTGCCAGGCTCAGATAGACGCAATGAATCCAGATGATGTTCCTCTTACTTGGCAAAAGATTATGACCGAACTAACTCAGACTATGATTAACCGAGGAATATATCATAAAGCGCCTACCCACGAAACCGAAGAACTAGAAACAAAACATGAACAACCTTAATCTCTCTCTTTTTCTTTTTTCGAGCCTGGGATTTAGATCGTAGGCTCAAAAAAGGGAATAGTTCTTTGCTAAAAATAGAAAATAAGGGATTTCTCGTCTCTTTGAGCTCGTGGCTAGCGAGTTGAAAGAGGCGAGAATAATGGAATTCAAACTTTGTCGAATGCCAGAAAACATGATTGTATATCACGTTTCCGATACAACAAACACAGACAACCTAAATGAGGCTATAGAAAGAATAATGAAAGAAACCGATGATCTTGCTGGTCCTTCAGTAGTATTCAATGCCGACAGATCCGTACCCGTTGAAGTTTTGAGACGGCTTATGGATGCTCTGAAAGCTCAGACTAAATGGATAGGGGTTCGGAATCCAAAAACTAAAGCTGTTCTAGTTCTTTGGTCCAATGTCTTAGAGCGGTATACAGGTCAGATAACTAGGTCACTCATATTTGCTAGCGAAGATTCGGAATTCAAGCTGGAAAAGAGAATATTAGAACTCGATAAAGAAAAATATCGAGGAAACTATATCGCAAAGCTCACGAATGAAGGCTATACATATAACGAAGTTTACGTTACGTTCAAGCTGCTTCGTGCTGAAGACAAGATGAAATAGTAAATTCTTCCTCCCTTATTTTTCTCTTTTGAGTCCACAGTTTACACTGAGCTTGTCGAAGTGCGGATTCAAAAGAGAATAGTTCTTTATTAAATAAAAAGGGAACGTCTACTGACCGAAATGTCCATTAGATTATCCTGTTATTAGCGATATCTAGTTGATAGCTCGGTCAGCAGACCAAAAAAAATGAGAGAAATAAACCCGTTAGAAGGTGGAGCAGCGTGAAGAAAGTAATAATAAAGATTCCCCGCCGCGTTAAGGTTGGGGAGAAAGTACGGTTCAAAGAAGATTTGCCAAAAAGAATGGAGAATCTTGCGGGAAAGGAGTTCGTCGTGAAACGTCTATGTCCGGGTAATTATTTAGAAATTTGGAAACGGACATGGCTAGGACTCGGGCAGCGAATTTGCATCGTGATTCCCAATGGGATTCAGGTAGTTGAACTTCAAGGCTCTGAGATCACTGAAGACCATTGTTACATTACAACCCAGATGGTATTGCCAAGTGAAGAAAGAATTCTCGGCCTCGTTTATGAGGAAGTTAACCAGACAATGCTACTAGGAAAAGTAAAAAAAGTCTTTACAGAATCTCTCTAGATACTTCCCTTTTTTCTTTTTTCGAGCCTGGGATTTAGATCGTAGGCTCAAAAAAGGGAATAGTTCTTAAAACAAAATAAAGGGAAGGAAACTTATTGTTCTCTCTGACTTGCCCATCGCGTTGTGGTCAGATCGGAGAGAACAAGTATGTCAACAAAGTTCTCCGAAAATGAAATATTCGAACAAATAAAAAAGAAGGCAAAAGAGTACGAACTTGCATGCGCGAGTGGAGAATCCACAGCTACAGAGATTTCTGATCTAATGGAAGAGATAAAAAAGCTGGTCAAAGAAGACAATCTTCTTAGCTTTAAAACCGATGTCGGCTGTGCACCAACAGACAAACGTTTGGAAGAGACTGGGATGGTAGAAATATATGGCGGATGTGATGTTCCGCTGATTGTTTTACCACCTGGCTCGCAATCGATTTCAATCCATGGCGACATAGAAAGGATACGACTTCCAAGCAGGGAAATAATAAAATTCATAAGCGGAGACAGCGCCTACCTCTATGGTTATTTTGCCTTCTAACCCCCTCCCTTTTTCTCTTTTGAGCCCGTGAAATTATTCGCGGATTCAAAAGAGAACGGCTTGCCCGGCAGTAGAAATTTTACAAGCATTTGCCTTGCAAATGCTAAATTACCGAAGGTAGTAAAATTTCACTACCGGACTAACCCCGTAGAGAATTTCGGTTCGCTTCGCGGAATTGATTTTCAAAAGAAAATCTACCGAAATTCTTCTACAGGATTGACATTATAATTAAGAAGGTATAAAATTATAATTAGAAAAGTAGCTATTTTTCTGCACTCTCAGAATTATTGAAAGAGAGAATGGCAGTGAAAGGTCGGGCTACTGAGATAGAAAAAATGATTAAATCAGAAAGATTATGGCAAAAGAATTTGCTGATCAAGATTTTCTCGAGTTCATTATCAAAGCCTTAGTTGACCATTCAGATGATGTTAAAATCGACCGCAAGGTTGATGAAATGGGAGTCTTGCTTTCTTTGAAAGTAAACCCTGAAGACATGGGTCAAATTATAGGCAGAGGCGGAGCCACTGCCAGGTCAATCAGATCTTTGGTTAGAATCGTTGGCTTGAAGAATCATGCCAGAGTAAACCTAAAGATTGAAGAACCAGAAGGCGGAAGAGCTCCAGCTCCTCGAGGAAGAAAAGCCTCAGAAAGTGAGGGGCTTGATGATTTGAAACTCTAATCCCTAAATCCGCGTAGCGGACAGGGACGAGTCGTCTTAATGCGAAACATTAAGAATAGACTGTAATTTCAAATTTTACAGATAACCGGAAGCCGTGCTATCATTTAAGGTGGCGCGGTTTTTCGTTCCCATTTAAAAATGGGAACGAACCCTGTATCAATTTTGCCAAGTAAATAAAGTTTTAAAATAAAATTTGAAGAGGGTTATAAAATTTCCGCAGTCCGCGTGTGCCGAATAGGCACATTCTTCTAGCCGAAGGCGAGTGGGCGAAGCGGACTGCCATTGCACTAAATCGCAAAATTGGTGCTGGGTCGTTATCATAATTATGCAATTCGATATCATCACTATATTTCCGGAAATTTTTGACTCTTATTTTAGTGAATCCTTGATAAAAAGGGCGTTAGATAAGGGGTTGATTAAGGTTAAGATTCATAATTTGAGGAAATGGGCGAAAGACAAGCACAAAACTGTTGATGACAGGCCTTTTGGTGGAGGGTTGGGTATGGTAATGAAAGTTGAACCCATTTACAAAGCAGTACAATCTTTAAAGTCAAAAGTGAAAAATAAAAAGTCAAAAATTATCCTTTTTACACCACGCGGTAAGAAATTCAACCAGAAAATGGCTTATCAATTTTCCAAACTGGATAATTTGATTATGATTTGCGGAAGATATGAGGGAGTTGATGAAAGAGTGGCAAAACATATTGCTGATGAAACAATTTCAATAGGGGATTATGATTTAATGGGCGGGGAATTGCCGGCAATGGTAGTCATAGAAACAGTAGCGAGATTGATTCCTGGAGTTTTAGGAAAACCTCAATTACTGAAAGAGAGAATTACAAAAGGAAAAGGGTTTATTGAGTATCCCCAATATACTCGCCCGCCGCAATTTTTTCCCGAAAAATTTGGGCGGGCAAGACTGAAGAAAAACAGTAAGCCAAAAGCTTGGGGCGTGCCAAAAGTTTTATTATCCGGCCATCATAAAAAAATACAGGAGTGGCATAAAAAATACGGTAAGATTATTGCCGGCCTTCGCTAAAGCTTCGGCCGGTCCACCGTAACATTGTGCGGAGGTGGAAAAAATAATAAATTTATGTTATAGTATTACCACTGGGTGTGTGGCGGAGCAGCTAACGCACGAGTCTGTAAAACTCGCGGCCACTGGCCTTCGCAGGTGCAAGTCCTGCCGCACCCATATAGATTTTTGAATGCCATTTGGCATGGGGTATGGTGTGGCGACGCACCTGCTTACTGAACCGCGTACTTAATCGTAATTAAGTGCGGTGGTGCCTTCGGGCAACTCTGCAAGTCCTGCCGCACCCACACTTCGACTCGTTCCCCTCGACCATGAGCTCGGGGTCGAATGGTCACTCGCTCAGTGTAAACTCTATAACTGAGCGAGTCGAAGTACCCTGAGTTTATCGAAGGGCAAATTTATGAATTGGTATGTTTATATTGCTAAAACAGAAAGTAATAGGTATTACACTGGTATTACAACAAATCCTCATAAACGAATTAAAAAACATAATCAAGGAAAAGGATCGCAGTTAGCCCGTCAACAAGGTCCATTTACGCTTATTTACACCTCCGAATCTTTTTCTAATAAATCAGAAGCACGAAAAAGAGAAGCCCAAATCAAAGGATGGAATTATAAGAAGAAAGAAAAATTAATTTACGGAGAATGGAAATAGTTTGTTCGGTGACCTAATTCAAAATTAAAAAGTCAAAAATTATGTCGGTTTTAATAAATTTCAAAATTTGCGACAATTCTAAAGATTGTAATGGTCCAAAAGTTTGTCCCAAGGGAGCATTTTATTGGGATGAAAAAAGAAAAACAATAGCAGTTGATAATGAAAAATGCATTAGTTGCGGCCTATGCGAAAAATCTTGTCCGGTAGGTGCAATAAGAGTTGCGAAAACCAAGAAGGAATTTAAAAAAATAAAAAAAGAAATTGATGAAGACTCAAGAAAAATTTCTGATTTATTTGTTGATAGATATGGAGCAGCGCCAGTATCTTCAGTCTTTCAAATTCCTCAAAGTAAATTTGATATTCAGATTCTCGAATCAACCAAACTTACGGTAGTAGAATTTTTTAGCCAGAGTTCGATAAAATGTTTGCTTTATTCAATTCCTATTAAAAGTTTATTTGAAGGAGTTAATTTAAAATATTGTAAAATAAAAGTAAAAGAAAAAGATTTTATATTAAAAAAATATAAAGTGGCAGAACTTCCGGCTTTGTTATTCTTTAAAAATGGAAAACTAATCGGTAAAATAGAAGGGCGTTATGGATTTGGTCAAATGAAAGAACTTTTGAAAGGAATAAAAGAAATTATTTCTAAAGGGAAAAAAGTTTTTTAGTGCCGATGTAGCTCCCATTAGTATCCGCCCTGGGCGGAACTACAGGGCAAGCAGTTAGCAGACTGCTATAAATCTTAGGAAGTAGTTTATTAATAAATTGTAATTTGTTATAATAGAATAACAAATTACAATATGAATAGAAAATTTTCTTTTGAAAAACTTTCAAACTTATACCTTAAACAACATAAATCTGCGTCCGAAATAGCCGATCTGATTGACTGTTCAGAAAGTGGAATAAATTATTGGTTGCATAAATACGAAATTAAAAAGAGAGGCATAAGCGACGCCATTTATTTTAAACATAATCCAGACGGAGATCCTTTCAAGATTAAATCCAAGCTTAATAAAAAAGAAGCCGAACTTAGGGCTTTGGGACTTGGTATATATTGGGGCGAAGGTGATAAAAGTCCAAATAATACTTGTGTACGCTTAGGAAATACCGACCCATTCTTAATTAAAAAATTTAGAGAATTTTTAAGAGATATATATAGAGTCAAAGAAGAAAAAATCAGCTACGGTTTAATACTTTTTAATGACGCAAAGAAATCAGAAGCAATAAATTTTTGGGAGAAACACTTGGGAATTAAAAAGAAACAATTAGGTAAAATAACCATAATACCACCGCAAGGCAAAGGGACTTATAAAAAGAAAAGTAAGTATGGAGTTCTTGCACTGATTTTTACTAACAAGAAACTGAAAGAAAAGATTTTAGAAGATATACAAAATATATACAGTTAATTTTGCCGGAGTAGTTTAGTGGCAAAACACTTCTTTGGTAAAGAAGAAAGCACGAGTTCAATTCTCGTCTCCGGCTTAGGGAGTTAAAATTTTTAAAGTGTTTAGTCATTTTCTATCTGACTGAACGCAACAAAGGAACATGCCTACAAAAAAACCGTTTATAAAAATGCAGTGTAAGGAGTGCAAAAAGGTAAATTATTTTACTCATAAAACAAAGAACATGGTGGAGAAGAAATTAGAATTGAAAAAGTTTTGCAAATGGTGTAGAAAACATACGGTGCACAAGGAAGCGAAGAGATAGATCCATACCTTTATTTCGGTTTGAAGAGGTAGTCTTTTCTAAAAGATAAGTATTGATTATGTTGTGATAATAAAAAATCGCCCGATTGGCGATTTTTTATTATTCTTGCAAGTGAATTTTAAAAATTTAATAAGGTTAAAGTGATTATAAATTCTATTTTTTAACTATCGGAATATGAATCGTGAAATGAGATCCGACTCCTTTGATACTTTCAACAGTTATTTTGCCCCGCATTCTTTTTATAATTTCATTGGATATCCAAAGACCTAACCCTGTTCCGAGAATATCCTCCGTTTCTTTGTTCTTAATTCGATAAAACTTTTGAAAAAGATTGATTTGATCTTCCGCAGAAATTCCGATTCCACTATCCGCTATAGTTATTAAAAATTTATCTTTTTTAATCTCTGTCGTGACTTCAACCGATCCTTTCTTTGTATATTTAATGGCGTTACTGATTAAATTAATCAAAATTTGCTTTAGTCTATTTTCATCGGCCTTAATCTGAACTGGCGTTTGAAAAAGATTAGAACTGAGTACGAGATTCTTTTGTATAGCTTGTGAACGCATTTCTTCAATAGATTGAGAGACAATTGCAGCAGGGTTGAAAGCGCCCATTTCTATGGGTAGCCGATTCCCTTCAATTTGTGATACTTCAAGAATATCTTCAATAAGATTATCAAGCCGTTCAACCGATAATGAAATATTTTTAAGATAGTGATTAGCGTCTTGATCAAGTGCCAGATCTTTTTTACTTTGAAATAAATCCACATAACCTTTTATGGCCGTGAGAGGAGAACGGAGTTCGTGACTGGCCATTGATATGAACGTATCTTTCATTTTATCAATCTCTTTAAGTTTAGAAGTAGTCCAGACATATCCTATAAGTCTTGCTTGATTAGTTACAAGAAGAACAACAACTAAAATTGTTAAAATTAAAATAATATTTGATTTGTTTATCGTTTTTTCAATTAGTGCATCCGAATCTTTGAGGGAAAAAGATATTTCAATCAAACCTATTTTTTTATTTAAGCTATCAGAAAAAGATTTTGTTACTTTCCAAAATCTGCCGTCTGTATTCCTATCAAGAAAAGCTATTCCTTCTGGTTTATTCCAAGCAAGAAGATTTTGTATTTGATCTTTTGGTTTTTGGTTAATAAGTTTTGAGTCACTGGAAGCAATTATTTCAAATTCTTCTTGCGCATTTTGCGGCTTCAAAATTGATAATAAAATAATATCGCTATTCTCCTGCATAATCCGGTTTACTGAAGACTGAAGAGCTGCCGTATCTGAGATTTGGTTTTGGACCATATTTTTTATTATATTTTCAGCCAATACAGCTTTTCTTTGAGTGATGAGGTCTATATTTTTTTCATAGCTGGAATTGATTATATAATTATTAATAAAAAAAGCCGCGGGAATCAGAATAAAAAGAGAAATGGAATAAAGAATAATCAGATTCTCTTTTATGAATGAAAGCGCTTTTGAAAAAACTTGCTGCATAAAGTTTGATTATTGTTGATCTTCTTCTTTTTGTTTTTTAATGCTGTTAATTATTAATCCAAGAGATAGAAGTGTAAGAATTATCCCGGTTATACCTAAGATAATATAAATCAAATAATTTCCCATAAACCAGGACTTGGTAGGAGAAATCTCCTTATTGGGGATTATCATTGTTGCTGCTTCAGCAGTTTTGATAAACCAGACTGGTTCACTTTTAGCTGTTATTTTTCCGGTGTTATCTGTCAAGGCAATATACGTTTGGTGTTTGCCGTCTGCTAAGGGTTCAGAAAGAATATATGACCAGTTTCCTTCAGAATCAGTTTTGATGGTTAAGATGATCGGGTCGCTGTAGACATAAAGAGTTATGAAAGTGCTTGGTAGAGACTTGCCGATTATTTTTATGCCAATCTTACTTTCTTCAATCTTAACCATTTCAACATTAGTAATTTTTAATAATTCTTTTTTGGTTTTCCCTTTTTCTATCGGGCTTTCAAAAACCATTTTATCGCTTTTCTCATCGGACGGCGCCATTAAAGGATCGGTTTTTCTTAGTATCTCATCGCCGTCAAGATACCCATCATTGTCGGTATCAGAATCCTTTGGATTGGTTCCAAAACGATATTCTTCATTATTATTCAAACCATCGTTATCTGGATCGGCTAGACCTGAGCAAATGTTGATATCTTGGCAATTTTCTGAACCAAAATAATATTTCTGCCAGTCATTGCTTGTCCTATCATTAAAATTTGATTGATTTAAATTTTCTGGAGATAGTACTGATTCAGGTGCTGGTTTTGGTTGTGGTTCAGATATGCTTTTATCTGGTTGAGGGTTAGCTATTGGAGGTATGTAAGTACAAGTTTGTTGAGTAGTAGGAAGGACCCGTTGAAAACATTCTTCAAGAGGTATGATGTAGGCGTAGGTTCTGGTTTGGATGCCGGTAGGGCTACAATCACCCCAGGGATCATAGGTATAAGCGCATGTAGGACATGTTTTCAAATTAACAGCAGGTGGATATTCTATGCAACCAGGAGATGTTACAGAATGAGTTCTCCGCATTATTCCTGTTGTAGAACACTGAGAGGTGTCCCAGTCACCATAGGTATAAGTGCATGGAACATCATCTGGGTCACATTGTCTTTTTTCTTCACAGAATAAGAAGGCGTCGATTGTTGTTATTTCGCAAGACCTTGTCTTGTAACCTGATGAATCACATTTAGTGGCATCCCATACACTGCAGGCATCATCGCATTTTGTTGGTTGTGCCAAAACGACCGAAGGCATAAAGACGCTTATTTCAAATAACCCGATAAATATTAATAAAAATATGTAAAAATGTTTTATAATTTTCATAATAATTTGAAAAACATTGTGTTAGTTTATTCTACCAAAAAATCGCCTTCTTGGCGACCTCCCCTTTTCTATATATCAGCTTTTATCTGCTGCTAAGAATTATTAAACTTTTTTTTCTTGATAAATTTAAAATCAGAGTATATAATGGACCTAGTCTACATAAGGAAGTGAAGAGATAGGCCCTATACGCAAACTCATAAGAATTTGCGTCGGGCTCGACAAAGATTTCAAGAGAAATCTTTGTATAGAGGGGCATAGTTTAGTGGCAAAATAACGCTCTCCAAAAGCGTGGATGGGGGTTCGATTCCCTCTGCCCCTGCT
>CAYHAF010000025.1:0-9649 GCA_964354555.1 uncultured Candidatus Saccharibacteria bacterium | reverse complement strand
CATCCGCCTTTAATCATACCGACTATAGGAAAGCCGGAAGATTTGAAATTGGTTTCTAATACTATAAAAGAAATGGAGAAAATATCTGAAATTTTTCATAAATCAGAAGTGGAAACTTTAATTTTAATATCTCCTCACGGCCCATTGCAATTTGACCAATTCACGATAAATCAGTCCTCATCTTTTCAAGGTAATCTTCATAATTTCGGAGATTTTGAAACAGAATTTATTTTCAGAAATGACCGAGAATTGATAAAAACAATTGAAAAAAATTGCAGAAACCAAAAAATCCCAATAAGGTTAGTGGATATTTTAGATTTGGATCATGGAAGTTTGGTTCCTCTTTATTTTCTATCCAACAAATCAAAACATGATTTCAAATTGATTCATCTGGCTTTTTCTTTTTTAGATTTTAAAGCTCACTTTGATTTCGGAAAGATTATTCAATCAGCTATAAAAGACAATCCAAAAAAAATCGGAATAGTTGCTTCTGGAGATCTATCTCACAGATCTACTAAAAATGCTCCGGGCGGATATTCTCCTGAAGGAAAAAAATTTGATGAAAAATTAATAAAATTAATTGAAAAAAAAGATGTTCAGGGAATTTTAAATTTAGACCTTGATTTCGTTGAAGCAGCCGGAGAATGCGGATTGAGGTCAATTTTGATTTTATTGGGCGTTTTAGATGGTCTTAACTGGAAACCTGAAATCCTTTCTTATGAAGGACCATTCGGCGTCGGCTATATGGTGGTGAATTTTAAATTAGGTTAAAATATATTTCTCTTTACAAAAAGATTGCTTTTTGCTAGATTATTGAAGTAAAACAAAAAGGAGGTGTTCTTTAAAATGTCATTAAAAGGACTGGTTAAACAAGAATTATTCGTACTGACACGAGACATGGTGCCGATTCACTTCACTGGCTTTCAAGAACACGGTGTAGGTTTCATTTGTCCCCTACCAAAAGGATTCAGAGAAGTGGTAAAGAAACATTCTAAAACAATATGCTCAAGAATCTCGGTAATTGTAGCTAATATAAATGAAAAAGCGAAAACAAAAGAATCCCCGTTTGAAAACATTCTTTTGGGATATCAAGAAAGAACAAAGGAAGATCAGGAAAAGCTTCTTAAGGGTCTGCAGATTATGGAAGTCAAATGGGATGAAGAACGAGGAGTATACGGGGTTTGGGCTGGCGGAAACATCTCCAGCGGCGATATATACTTTGATTCATCGGCTTTCAGTAATTGCGAATTTATGACCTTGGATCCTCTACAAGAATTATTTGAATCCAATACCGCTTTTCTGTGCCACAATACTGACTGGTACTGGCAGGCGCTATTAACTCGAGAATTTTGCGTGGAATACTTCAATCTCTTAAACCGTTTGATTTTCCAAAAATAACTCAAACGGTTTTTATTTTTAGTTTATTAAAAACTTTGATAAGATTAAATATAATACATGAAATTTACTTTAAATAGGAATCTTCTCAAAGAAAATGTCTATAATTTATTAAGAAGGGCAGGTTATCATTTCAAAGAAAAAAACGAGAGTAAATCAGAATTAGTTTTTGTACGGCCTTTGGAAAGGAATGGCTATCCGAGATTTCATCTTTATTTAAAAATAAAAAGGGGGGGTTCGGTCTTTAATCTGCACTTAGATCAGAAAAAACCAGTTTATAAAGGCGCGGCCGCTCACGCGGCCGAATACAAAAGCAAAGTCGTGGAAGCAGAAGTAGAAAGAATTAAAAAAAATTTATTTTTGTTTTATGAAAAACCAGTAGAATAAAATATGTCAATAATTATAAAATTCATTTTAAACGATCTTTTGATTACCATTCCCCTATTTTTGTGGGTTCTTTTTGTAATGAAAGTTGTTTCGCGCTGGATCTATGATTTCGCTGTCAAAAAAGGTTATCCTCCCCAATCGGCTACTTATTTTGGAAGAAAAACAATTCATATTTTAGCTTCCGGCATCGTTGCCCTTTTAATTCCTATTTTATATAAGGAACCAATAATACCATTTTTATCTGCCATTATTCTGGCAATTTATACTTATTTGCCTCATAAAAAAGACAAATTAAATCAGTGGTATCAAGTTAAAAATAATACCAAAGAGGTTAATTTTGCCATAATGGGCGGAGTTTCTATTTTAGTCGGCTGGTATTTTGACAGAACTTTCTGGCTGGGAGTAATTCCTGTTTTATTTATGTCTTTTGGAGACGGGATAACCGGAATAATCAGAAACATGATTTATAAAAAAAGAACTAAGGCTTGGGAAGGATCTTTTGGAATGCTTTTTGTTTGTATTTTAATAGGTTCACGAATGGGCTGGGCCGGAATCATAGCTGCAATTTTCGCTACTATTATTGAAAAATTTATGCCAATTGACAGTAATGTACTGGATGATAATATAGCCATACCAATAGCTTCTCTTATAATTTTGATAATTTTTAAGTCTTTTTTACCTTCTTTAACTCAATCATTTTTTTAAAGAAAAATTATGCCCGGTAGAGGAACCCCGCACTAAAATGAATTTAGTACGGGACTGCGCTCCCTTCGGTCGCTTGTTTCGAAGATTTCATTCGAAACCTGCCCGAGGCAGTGAATTTTTCCTACTACTGGGTTCTCCTACCTGGTATGCATCCTTTAGTCAAATTAGCAAAAAATTCTGTTGAAACTTTCATAAAAACGGAACAAATAATTTCTCCTCCTGACGATCTTCCCGAAGAATTTTTAAATAGGAGGTCCGGAACTTTTGTAACTATTGAAAGCCGAGAAGAGCTCCGGGGCTGTATTGGAACTTATCTTCCTATCAGACAAAATATCGCTGAAGAAGTGATTTATAACGCCATTGCCGCTGCAAAAGAAGATTACCGATTTGGTCCCATACAAGAAGATGAATTTCCGGACCTTTCTTACACTGTTTATATTTTAAACAAGCCGGAATTGATTAAAAATATTTTCCAATTGAATCCAAAAGAATATGGAATAATTGTAAGAAGTATCCCTATGGTTGAAGAAAAAGACGAAGTCACATTCAACGGCCGTCTGGCTTACAAAGCCGGCCTTTTGCTACCGGATTTAGAAGGAATAGATACACCGGAAAAACAAGTTTCCATTGCCTGCCAGAAAGCCAGAATTGACCCAAAAACAGAAAAATTTCTCATTTATCGTTTCAGCGCAGAAAAATACCATTAACTAAAGAAAAAAGCGGCTTTTGGGGCCGCATAGGTTATGGTGAAAAATATCTCTTTTTAAGCAATATAGCTGGTGTTACCAAGATCTGCGCCGTTTTCTATTTCTCTTAATTTCCGAAACTGTTCCAGCCATCTCTTTCCTCTTTCTGTTATTATAAAGATTTGCTTCCCGTTGTTCTTCTCTGTTGACATAAGGTCTTTGCTTTTTAATATTCTTGTATATTTTTCTATTTGCGCAAAACTGAGATTACAGCGACTCATTATTGCAGTTTTTTGCATAAAAGATGAAGCTGCGTTCAAAAGGTCAGCCTTGATTTCTTCTGGTCCCCTCCTATTATTTTCATCTTGATTCTTGATATAATCCGCGATTGGCACCACAGGGGTCCCATTCAACCCTCTTTTATCAATCATATTTTCACCCCTTTTATATTAAGAACTAAATATATTGTAATCTTTGAAGATGAATTTTTCGTGAAGAAAAAAAATACGGCTGATTGAGCCGTAATGGTTTAAGATGATTTTAAAGAGCTGCGACCGACTGTTTTGTTATGATCCTGGCACAATTGGTCCTTTAGTTATTATTTCTTCTGAAAGACGTTCTGCTACCCATTCCGTATCTGCGCCAATAGGAACTTCCACTCTCATAATATTAGTAAGCACCGCTTTCATTATGCAAGGGAAGACATTTTTTGTTAGAGTTTGCTGTATTTCTTTTTTTGAGGAACTGGCGTTCATGCTCATATTTCTCCTTCGGGCAATTTTTAATAATAGCAGAAAATTTTAAATAAGTCAATCTCTATTAGAGAAAACGTTGAAATTCAGAAAAAGTCAAAAAAAATACGGTTCTTTCAGAACCGCTTGGGACTTATTTTATAAAGAGCTTAGATTCCGCATCGGCAATGAATGTCGCCGCATTTCAGACATATATCACAAAGTCTTGTCTGATTTGGTGGTCTTCCTGCTTTTACACAATCAGGACAAACTCCTGGTATGCTTTGATTTCTTGGAGGGACTAAATCGCCATCAAGACTAACTTTCTCCACTTTCCTCACCTGGTTTCATTTAATTTTCTAGTATATATTTTTTAAAAATATTGTCAATAAAAAAGCGACTCGAAGAGTCGCTTTTTTATTCATTATTATCTATAAATATTTATATCTTCTCTATCAGCTCTTTACAGAAAGATTTTACTTTTTCAAGTTCTTCAAGGCCTTTTTTTGTAGTCCTATATGCGCTTTTTCCCTTAAACCGTTCACTGCTAATATAACCTTTATTTCTTAACCTGAATAAAACCCCTCTTAAGAATAAGTCTCCGGGTAAAAAACTAAACTTCTCAAAAATTAACCTTGCGATATCTTGTATATTAATTTCCTCTTCTCTGGCTAATAATAAAATATAAATCCACAAATTACCTTCTGTATTTGATTTTTTGAATCTTTCGAATGGTGTCATATTATCTCTCGCGTTTATTTAAAATAAATTCTTCGACCATTTCACGAGCTTTCTCGTCTGTAAATTGCTGGGGCGGATGCTTCATGAAATAAGCTGAAGGTGAAATCAAAGCTCCCCCAATTTTTCTATCCAAAGCGATTTTTGCGATTCTTATCGCATCAATCACGCAGCCTGCAGAATTCGGTGAATCTTCAACAGATAAACGAAGCTCTAATTCTATAGGCACATTCCCGAATTTTCTTCCCTCTATTCTGATAAAACAAATTTTATTATCTTTCAAAAAAGGAACATAATCAGAAGGGCCAATATGCAAATTATCGTAGCTCAATCTTTTATTTAGTTGAGATTCAACGCTTTCGGTTTTGGAAATCTTTTTTGATTTTAACCTTTCTCTGGAAAGCATATTTAAAAAGTCCGTATTTCCGCCAAAATTTAACTGGTAGGACCTGTCAATCGTCACCCCTCTTTGGGCAAAAAGATGGCTTAAAACTCTATGAGTAATTGTTGCGCCGACTTGAGATTTAATATCATCTCCAATGCAGGGCAATCCTTTTTTTTCAAATTTTTCCTGCCACTTTTCTTCGCTGGCAATAAATACCGGCATGCAATTGATAAAAGCAATACCCGCTTTTAAGGCACAGTTGGCATAATACTCCACTGCTTCTTGAGAACCAACCGGCAAATAATTAATTAAAATTTCGGCTCCTGACTTTTTTAATTCCTTTACAACATTAACTGGTTTTTCTTTTGCCAAAAGAAATGTTTTATCAGGAGGATAATCCTTCATATGAGGCGCTACTCCATCTAACACTTTGCCCATTTTTACTTTCACTCCCAAATGTGGTATATTTTTAAAAAAGACCTTTGTACAATTTGGTAATTCAAAAATCGCTTTTGAAACATCTTTCCCTATTTTTCTTTTATCAATGTCAAAAGCAGCGACTAATTTGATGTCGGAAATTTTATAGCGGCCTAAAATATTGTGCATCAATCCGGGTATTAATTCATCATCATTCCTAATATTTTTATAATAAAACAATCCCTGAATTAAACTTGAAGCACAGTTACCAAGACCTGTAATTGCAATTTTTATTTGTTTTGTCATACCCCGTTAGAAATTAGTAAAACTTTGCCCTCATTAGAAATTAGATATTAATCATTTCTAACGGGGCATATTAAAGTATTTTACCATCGTAAAATACCGTGTCAATCCCCACACCAAATGAGGATATGCGAACTCATAAAATGAGTTCGCCCACCGCTAAACTTCAGTTTTGCGGAAATCCTCATTTGGTGTGGGGATCAAACCCACTATGCTTCCTTCTGAACGTCTCAAAAAACTGAATACAATTGAAAATTTATGGGTTTATATTCTTTTCCTTTTGAAAAAGAAAGAGCTTTATGGTTGGGAAATTCAGTCTTTGATTAAAAAAGAATTTAATTTCAAACCTGGCCTCATCACTCCTTATAGAGTCTTGTATCGTTTAGAAGAAGACGATTTAGTTAAAAGTAAAATAAAAGAGCAAAGGAGAATTTACCAGATTACGGAAAAAGGCAAGAAAGAGTTGGAAACAGCAAAAGAATTTTACAGAGAAATCTTAAAAAAAATTGATTAATAAAATGTCAAATCAAAAAATCGCCAAAATTTTAAAAGAAATTGGAGATCTGCTTGATATAAATGGGGTGCCATTTAAACCCGGTGCTTACAGAAAAGCTGCCCAAAGTCTTGAAAAAATAAATACAGACACTTTGGAGATTTATCAAAAAGAAGGGATTAAGGGTTTGGAAAAAATTCCGGGTATCGGAAAAAGCATTGCTAAAAAAATTGAAGAATATCTAAAAAAGAAAAGGATAAAATATTATGAAAAATTAAAAGAAGAAACCGCGATAAGAAAAATTATTACTCATTTTTTTGAAACAAAAGGAGTTGATCTTTATCAGTTAAAAAGAGATGCCAGAAAAAGAAAAATTATTTATTCCAGATTTACCAAGCCCGCAAAACAGCTCTTGGAACTGACAGGTTCCATAAATAAAGCAGAAGAAGCGATTGATAAAGTGGCTGGGTGGGCAAAGTCAAGAAACTTGGATTACGCTATTGAAACAGTTTTCAAAAAATGGTTAGAATTAGATAGGTTAAAACCAAAAGAAATCGTTAAAAAACCATATTATAAAGGAAATCCTATGATTTGGTCTAAAACAAAAAGAAAATGGTATGTAATTGACCCTGGGGGCGACTGGCTGGAATTCGCCGCAAAAGAAGAAGATATGGAATGGCGAATAGAAAAATAGATTAAAAATTTAAGTTAAAAGATTAAAGTTGAAAGATTAAAATTATGCGTGTTGAAGATTTGGTAGTTTATAAATAATTACGAAGAATGTTCTAAAATGCTTTATGGTCTCGAAAAATCGCTTTTAGAAAAACACAGAAAATAACTTTAATCCTAAATCTTTAATCTTAAATTTACTATGTTAACTACCAATGATTTAAGAAAAGGGTCAAGAATACTTATTAACGGAGAACCCTACGAAATTTTGGAGGCACGGCCTCTGAAAATGGCTCAAAGAAGAGTTGTCTGGCAAACAAAAGCAAAAAACCTGCTGACCGGAGCTTTTTTCTCACAAAATCTGCAGCAAAGCGATACTTTCGAGGAAGCAGAAATGACAAAAATAGACGTAAAGTTTCTCTATTCCCATCGCGATCGTTTCTTTTTTGCCGAGAAAAAAGATTCTTCAAAAAGATTTGATTTCGGAATAGAAAAACTCGGAAGCTCGGCTCAATTTCTAAAACCGGGTGAATTTGTTGAAGGAATAGTCTATAATGAAAAAGTCATTAATATTATCCTGCCAATCAAGGTTCAACTAAAAATTACCGAAGCTCCCCCTGGAGTAAAAGGAGAAAGAGCTCAAGCCGGAACTAAACAAGTAACACTGGAAACCGGCGCTAAAGTTAATGTTCCTTTATTTTTAGAAGAAGGAGACGTGATTGAAATTAATACTGAAACCGGAGAATACGTAAAAAGAGCTGAATAAAATTTTCTCTAAATTTAAAAACGGCCAAAGCAGGCCGTTTTTAAATTAAAATACTACTCATCAAAATTAAATTCTAACCTATCCCCTACTTTCAAACCGATTTCTTTTGAGATTCCCCCGTTTATCTCTAAAACGTATTTTGCTTTTTTATCTGGCGCTATTGAAGGGCAAGAATCTTCTTTGCAGGGCTGGGCGTTTTCGCTGATAAAAACAATTTCTTTATTTTCATTTATCCAAATAATATCTAAAGGAATAAAAGTATCTTTCATCCAAAACGTATACTCCCCTTCTCCAGAAAAAACGAAAAGCATCCCCTTATTTTTATCCAAAGATTTTCTGAACATTAATCCAATCGCCTGTTCTTCGTTTGTTGCAGCTAATTCAACTTCAAAGCAATTATTTTTAAAACAAACTTTCCCTTGTCTTTGATTTCTCCAATAAAAATATAGTCCCGTTATCACAGCTAAAATAATAATTAAAAAAATGGTCTTTTTATTCATATAATCTATTAAATCATTTTATCATTTTTCAAAGAAAACCATGGGCTGAGGCCCATGGTTTTCTGTAATAGTTAAGTTATTGATTAATCCCTAAAAGCTCAACCTCAAATATAAGAGTGGCGTTAGGCGGAATTGGCCCTCCTGGAGTTCCGGTTTCTCCATAGGCAAGATTGGGAGGAATTGTTAATTTTCTTTTTTCCCCTACTTTCATTCCCAAAACTCCCAAATCCCATCCTTTTATTACCTGACCGGCACCCAAAGGAAAAGAAAAGGGAATTCCCCTGTCAACGCTTGAGTCAAACTTTGTACCGTTCTCAAGAGTCCCTACGTAATGAACAGTTACTATATCACCATTTTCGGAGCTCTCTCCTGTCCCCTCTTTTATAATTTCAACTTTCATACCTTGGATTTCATAGCTCTTGGGATTTACTTTCGATATTTCTTCCTTTTTATGATTCTGAAAAGCAAAGTAAATACCCAGAACTATGACTATTAAAATAATAATTAAAAATATCTTTTTCATATCTTATATTCTACCCCATTAGAAATTTAGATTCAATGGCCTGTTTTATTGATAAGATAAATGAATTTCTAACGGGGTCTATCACAAAATCGTCTCCTCGGCGATTTTTGTCGGCTCGCCCTGATGGACAATATTAGAACCTTGTATAATTTTGCTATTTTGTTAACTCAACCATCAAGCTTTCCAAAGCAATCCCATTGTATTGTTTTTTGCTGATTCCTTTATTTTCATACAAAATACGAACCTTAAATCCTGCATTTTTTATCTTATTTAAGTAATCTTCTTTCAATAAAGCCCCTGCCACGCAACCAGTTAATAAGTCTTTATTATTTTTCTGTTCTTTTGAAAGCTCTTTTAACAAAACGATGTCTGAAAGATAAATCCTTCCACCTGGTTTAAGAACTCTGTATGCTTCACCAAATGTTTTAGCCTTATCTGGAGTAAGATTAATAACGCAATTAGTAATTATTGTATCTACTGAATTGTCTTTTAGAGGTAGATTCTCTATTTCACCTAAAAGAAACTCTGCATTTGTTATATTCTGCTTTTTAGCATTGTCCCTTGCCCTCTTCACCATTTCTTCGGTCATATCTACGCCAATAACCTTTCCCTTACTACCAACTTTTTTGGCAGCCAAAATAGCATCTATTCCAGCTCCAGACCCCAAGTCTAAAACTATATCCCCCTCTTTTATTTTCCCAAATGCTAACGGGTTTCCGCAGCCAAGACCAAGGTTGGCCTCACCAACTATTTTTAATTCTTCATCGGAATAACCAATGCTTTTTGAAATACTCTTTGCGCTATTACATCCGCATCCGCAACTTGAACCACTAACTGCTATTTCTTTATATCTATCCTTAACAATTTTTTTAATAGTATCTTTTTTCATATCTTATATATTACCAAAAAACCGCCTCATTGGCGATTTTGCGGGCTCCCCCTAATGGACGA
>CAYHAF010000024.1:1356-9661 GCA_964354555.1 uncultured Candidatus Saccharibacteria bacterium | reverse complement strand
CAAAGCTCCGGCATAATGTTCCAGCAGGTTCCCGATAAATCTTTCAACAGACCCCAGGACTGTGTGATGTATCATTACCACTCTTTCCTTTTTTCCTTTCTCATCAATGTAGTTCAGATCGAATTTTTCCGGCAGATTGAAATCAACCTGAATAGTCGGTCCCTGCCAGCCTCTGCCTAAAGCATCAATCAGTTTTATATCAATTTTCGGGCCGTAAAAAACAGCTTCGCCTTCGGCTCTTTTGTACTTTAATCCCTTTTGCTTTAGGGAATACCCTAGGGCGTTCTCGGCTTTTTTCCAGATTTTGTCACTCCCCAAATACTTTATCTTATTTTTTGGGTCACGGACAGATAACTCAACTTCAAAATTTGAAAAACCAAAAGTGTTCAGCATAAAACAGGCAAGATCTAAGACGCCTTCCACTTCTTTATTTATCTGGCTAGGCATACAGAAAATATGGGCATCGTCTTGGGTAAATCCCCTAACTCTTAATAACCCATGCAAAGTTCCTGCTTTTTCAAATCGATAAACTGTTCCCAGTTCGCAATACCTGATAGACAAGTCTTTGTAAGATCTGATTTTTGATTTATAGACTTGGAGATGGAAAGGACAATTCATTGGTTTCAACAAGTATTGTACTCCTTCGATTTCGATCGGGCTGTAAAGACTCTCTTTGTAGAATTCCCAGTGTCCGGATTTTTTCCACAAATCAAGTTTTCCTATGTGCGGAGAATAAACATATTGATACCCTCTTTTTTTGTGCTCTTTTTTCCAGAAATCTTCAATAACGCTTCTTATAACCGCTCCTTTTGGATGAAAAATCACCAATCCGGCTCCGACTTCGTCTGAGATGCTGAAGAGATCTAATTTTTGTCCCAAAACTCTATGGTCTCTTTTTTCTGCTTCTTCCTGTAATTTTATATAATCATCAAGTTCTTTCTTTGTTCCAAAAGCAATGCCGTAAATTCTAGTCAGCATTTTGTTTTTTTCGCTTCCTCGCCAATAAGCACCGGCAATTTTTGTTAATTTAAAAGAATCTATTATTTCTTTTGTTTGTCCTGAATGTAATTGAAGGGTTGATTTAACATGTGGTCCTTTACAGAGGTCGACAAATTTCCCTGACTCATAGATGCTGACTTTTGCTCCCGGTAGTTCTTTGATTAATTCTAGTTTATATGGTTGGTTTTTGAAAAACTTTTTGGCTATGATTTTAGAGATCAGTTTCTTTTTAAAAACAACATTCTGTTTTATTAGTTCTCGTATTTTTTCTTCAATCCGTGCCAAATCTTCCAGTTTTGGTATTTGGAAATTGGGGTTTTGAGTTTGTTTAGAAATTTGTGCTTGGGATTTTGGATTTACGATTTTGACCTCAGAGAAGTCAAAATCGTAGTAGAAGCCATTTTCAATTGCCGGCCCAATCCCAAATTTAGTTCCGGGATATAATTCCTGTATTGCATAAGCCAGGATATGTGATAAAGAATGACGAATTGTTTCGATATTTTGATTGTTTTTAGGCATATTTTTATTTACCCTGTTAAATAATTTTGCCTTAGCAAAATTGCTCAAAAGAGTATTTAACAGGGTGAATTTTATTATATTAGCATATTATTTTTTATTTTAAAGCCCTGAGAATAAAAAAGCCTCTTCGTCGCTGAGCTCCTTAGACACCTTCGGTTTCTAACATTTTTGCTTTGCAAAAGCCTGTTTTTCCACCACGGAAGGATACCCAATCCTTCCGACCCATCCTGTGCAAAAGAGTTTTTTATTAAAAAACCTCTTTTGGATAAAGAGGCCAATTCAGTAAATTATACTTAAATTAGCCTCAAAAAGAGGTCGTAGTGGTTGTTAAAACTAATATTATTAAATTTTTTGACATTCTATTATTAAGACGAAAATAACAATTCTTTATTACAATAGCAATTTTAGCCATTTATTATTTCTTCAATATTATCACAAATTATTTTTGGAACGCCGTCCCGGTTATCAACCCTTCCCGAAACAAAAACAATTTTGTTTTCTTGAAATAATGTTGGGTATCTTTCAATAATACTTGGGAAGGCGACAACCTCAATTTTATCGGTTAAATCCTCGACATTTACAAAAAGCATTGGTTTTCCTGTTTTTGTTATAATTTTTTTGATATTTGAAATTATCCCGCCTATTTTTATTTGACGGCCTATAATATCTCCGTTTATTTTTTCAATTGGAAATGATTTCTTTTCAAAAAATCCTTTGAAATCTTCCAAGGGATGACTGGTGACGAAAAGGCCCAAAAGTTCTTTTTCCCAAGATAATTTTTCAATATTTTTCGCCGGCTCGGCTGCCGCCAGTCTAATTTCTTTTTTGAAATCAAAAATATTTGAAAATAGATTTTTTTGACCGTTGACTTTGTTCTTTTTAACCTCCCTATTATATTCCAAAATAGTTTCTGAATTAAATAAAAGACGATTTCTTTCTTCGAACTTATCGAAAGCCCCGGCCTTGATTAAGCTTTCCATTGATTTTTTATTTAAATCTTTTGTGCTAATTCTGTCTAAAAAATTAGATAATGAAACGAATTGGCCATTTAGCTTTCTTTCTTTCGCTATTTCTTCTACAAAGTTACTGCCTACATTTTTTACAGCCGATAAACCAAATCTGATTAAGTTTTCTCCAACGACACTGAAGTCTTCTTCGCTCTCGTTTAAATCTGGAGCTAAGACACGGATCCCTATTTTTTTGCATTCATCAATTAAAAATCCGATTCTTTCAACATCAGCTTTTTCCGAATTTAAGACAGCAGCCATAAATTCAGCTTGGTAGTGGGCTTTTAAGTAAGCTGTTTGATAGGCAATTTTTGCATAAGCCACACTGTGGCTGCGATTGAAGCCATATCTGGCAAAAGGCAAGACCCATTCCCATATTTTTTCTGCAACTGATTTTTTAATTTCGTTCTTGGCCATTCCATTAATCAGTTTTTCTTTCTGATCCATTAACAAACTCTTTATTTTTTTACCAACAGCTTTTCTTAGGACATCAGCTTCAGTTAAGGTGAAGCCTGCCATTTTTTGAGCAATAGCCATTAATTGTTCTTGATAAATAGGCAAGCCGAAAGTATTGGAAAGAACTTCTTTTAACTTTGGGTGCAGATACTCAATGCCCTGCCGGTTAAATTTTCTGTTTATATAATCTGGGATAATTGACATTGGGCCGGGTCTGTAGAGAGCAATCATAGCAACTATATCTTCAAAGGCAGTCGGCTTTAACTGTTTTAGATATCTTTTCATTCCGTCGGATTCCAACTGGAAGACTCCGGTCGTTTCTGCTTTCCGGAATAATTTATATGTTTCTTCGTCGTTGTCTGGCAGGTTTTCGATATCAATTTCTATACCCCTGATTTTTCTGATGAAATTCAAAGTATTCTCAATGATTGTCAGGTTTTTTAAACCAAGAAGGTCAATTTTCAAAAGTCCCAGATCTTCAATTGAATGCATTTCATACTGGGTGACGATAGCTTCATCGTCTTGAGTCGGATGTTGCAAAGGTATTAATTCTGAAAGCGGGTCTGATGACACAACAACTCCGCAGGCATGAGTGGAAGCGTGTCTGGCAACTCCTTCAAGTTTTTTGGCAAAATCAATAAGTTTTTTGGCTTGGGCGTCAGTCTCATGCATTTGTTGGAATTCCTGAACATTTTTTAAGGCTTGATCTAAGGTAAAGCCGAAAGGAATCATTTTTGCTATCTGGTCGCAAAGACTATAGGAATATCCCAGAGCTCTGCCTACGTCTCTGATAACCGCCCTTGAAGCCATTGTTCCAAAAGTAATTATCTGAGCGACCTTATCGTGGCCGTACTTTTGAGCTATATAATTTATTACTTCATTTCTTCTGATATCAGTGAAATCAAGGTCAATATCCGGCGGAGAATATCTGTCTGGCGTCAAGAATCTCTCAAAAAGGAGATTGTATTTTATCGGATCAACGGTTGTTATATTAAGCAAATAAGAAACAAGTGAACCAGCGGCGCTGCCCCTACCGGGACCTACTACTATTCCATTTTGTTTTGCCCAATTGACAAAATCCTGGACAATCAAGAAATAAGAAGAGAAACCGGTTTTTTTGATTACTTCCAATTCTCTTTCTAATCTATCAAGAACTTCTTTTTTGGGCTCTGAGCCAAACTTATTTTTTAAACCCTGTTGACAAAGTTCTTTTAAAAATTCTTCCTCTTTTTTTCCTTTTGGGACTTCAAATTTTGGAAGTTTCGTTTTACCAAGTTCAAGCTTGAAATCGCAAAGCTCCGCAATTTTTTGGGTGTTTTCAATAGCTTCCGGAAATTCTTTGAAATCTTTTATCATCTGTTCCGGTGTTTTCATTGAGAAATCGTCAGCTTTTAAGGTCAATCTTTCCGGATCTTTCGGGTCAGCTCCGGTGTTAATGAGCATTAAGATATCTTGGGCATCGGAATCTTCCGGTTTCAAATAATGAATGTCATTAGTTGCTACCAAGGGGATTTTAAATTTTTTTGAAATAGAAACCAAGATTTTATTAACTTTTTCTTGATCTTCAATATGGGGATGATTCTGGATTTCCAAATAAAAATTTTCCTTACCGAATATCTCTTGATATCTTACGGCTAATTTTTCTGCCTCTTCAATTTTTTTGGCCAAAATAAGTTTTGGAATCCTACCTTGGAGGCAGGCTGAAAGACAAATTAAACCCTGAGAATGTTTTTCGAGAAATTCTTCATCGATCCTGGGCTTATAATAAAATCCTTCCAAATGGGCAGCGGTTAATATTTTCACCAGATTTTTATAACCTTCTTCGTTCTTTACTAGTAAAATTAAATGATATCTTCTGTCATCAATATTAGGCCTTTCTTGAGACATTTTTTCAAAAGCCATGTAGATTTCACTTCCAATAATCGGTTTTATTCCTCGTTCCACTGCTTTTTTATAAAATTCTACCGCTCCATATAAAACGCCATGGTCAGTTAAGGCAACCGAATCCATTCCAAGTTCTTTTGTATAATCTAAAATCTCATCAATTTTCGGCAAACCGTCTAATAAAGAATAATGGCTATGAAGATGTAAGTGTGTAAACCCCGGCATATAAAAATGGTTTGCCCGCCTAAATATTCCTGCCCGCCTAAATTTCTTCGAAAATTTTGGCGGGTTGGCGGGGTAAATTTCATAAACTTATTAATTTTAGATTTTTTAAAATTATAAGTCAATCTTTGGAAATAAAAAACCCTCTTAGATTTTTTAAAAAAGAGGGATTTTTGTGGATTATTCCATGTGTACTCTTTCTCTGTCAATGTCTTCGCGCATTTCTGGTGTCAGTTGCAGAAATTCTCTGGTAGCTCTTTCAACGTCTTTTGATTGGGTGATATATCTTCCGATTATCAGTATGTCCGCACCTTTTTCTAGTGCTTCTTTAGCCGTTTCAGGAACTACGCCACCCGCAACCGCTATAAGGAATTTCTTGTCTTTGAAAGCTGTTCTTAATTCCTCGATTCGTTCAAGGCCGAGAGTTCTTCCGCTTGTTTGGTCTATTCCTCGATGTAGGATTATAACATCTGGCAGTTCTTTGATTTTTTCGTCTTTGAGCTTCTTGACCGGATCTTCGACATTCATCATGTCAACAATGCCATATATTCCTAGTCTTTTCGCTTCCTCTATGAATGAGTTAAGCGTTTCAATAGGCGCTAATCCGGCAGCTACAACAGCATCAGCTGTTTCATTGAAAGCGATATCTACTTCAACTTTTCCGACATCAAGAGTTTTTAGATCAGCGATTATGAAAAAGTCTTTGGCAACCTCTCTCAAATCATTAACTACTTTTGTTCCGTAGCGTTTTATCAGAGGCGTTCCGGCTTCTATTATTATCCTGTCGCTTTTTGGTAGTTGAGTGATGACTCTTTTTGCAGCTTCAAGGTCTGGATTATCTAAGGCGATTTGCAGGTATGGTGGTCTCCACAGACGTGGCACTTTGAATCCCATTATTGGATGTTTGGCTCTATCTTTATCATAGATGATTTTCTCTAGCGATGGATATTTTGACAGGGCTCTTTTCAAAGCCATCTTGGTTGCGCTGTAGTTATAGTGATAGATTTTGCGGAAATCAGTAGCTTGTGAATGAACGAATACGCTGCATACGATAACCCATTCATCTAATTTTTCTTTTGGAACTATTTCTTCTTCAACCGCGTCCGCAACAGCTTTAGCAACAGCAGCTTGGACTGGCCCAAAAATTTTGCCAACGTCTCCCATTGTTTTAATAGTGACTTTTGGCACGAGCAATGTTTGCGGTTTGCATGGTAGGTTTGGTCTTATAACGGCTAACAGTGGAGTATGGCCGGCAGAAAGACTCGTCATTCCTTGTGCGAAAGCTTGACCAACAGGTCCATCTTTGTCACCAATCAAGAGGTCTATGTGTGCGACTTCGTTTCCTTCACCAACCAAAGCTTCTCCAATCAGATATACTGGTTTTTCCGATTTTTCAGACATTTTCTTTCCTTCTTTTATTTTTAAGGATCGAATCCCTCCTAAAGAGATCGTCATCTCCTTCTCCACTAAGGTTAACAGATTAACTAAATTTGTCAAACATAATTTAAAAATTAAATAATGAATGCTAAGATATAAAAATGAAACTTCCAAATCTGAAAGAAGAGAAAAAATTATGGAAAAAAGGATTTAAAAGAGTTGTTGGGTTAGATGAGGCAGGACGAGGGCCATTAGCTGGACCAGTAACCGCTGGCGCGGTCATGCTTCGGCGAATTTCCAATTCCAAACTCCAAATTCCAAGAGAACTTTCAGGAGTTAGAGACTCAAAGCAGTTAACGGCGAAAAAACGAGAAGAACTCTATTCATTAATCACCAAGAACTCAAATATTGAATGGGGGATAGGAAAAGTTTCTGAAAAAGTTATTGATAAGATTAATATTCTTGAAGCGACAAAATTAGCAATGGAAAAAGCTATTGCCAATTTGAGGCACAAACCTGATTTCTTGATTTTGGATGGGAACTTTAGAATTGATTCTTTAATTCCTCAAAAATCAATTATAAAAGCGGATCAAAAAGTTTTTTCTTGTAGCGCAGCTTCAATAATCGCTAAAGTTTTTCGGGATAGAATAATGGAGAAATACCACAAAAAATACCCAAGATACGGATTTAAAAAACACAAAGGATATCCTACAAAGTTTCATTTCCGTATGTTGAAAAAATACGGTCCCTGCAAAATTCACCGTAAAACTTTCCGGCCGGTTAGAAGTTTTGAAACCAAAACTTAGGTAAGAGATTGCCAAATTAAACATTTTCTGCTAATATAAGATTATAAACCCATAACAACCCATATTGGAGATGGGTCGGAAGAACCATTCGGTTCTTCCGTATAGGAAAACAGGCTTTCGCCAAAGGCGAAAATGTTAGAAACCGTGGGTTTCTAAAGAGCGAGCTCGAAAGGCGTGGAGCGACCGCCAGCCGTAAGGCTGGAGAAGGGCGAGCGATTAAATTTGTATTACCACTATGGGTGTACCTAATAAACGTGGCACAAAATCAACAAGAAACCAAAGAAGGATGCATATCTTTTTGAAAGCACCCTTTTTAGCTTCGTGCCAAAAATGCGGAAAACCGGTCTTGCCCCATACGGTTTGCGAAAACTGCGGATATTATAAGGGCAGAGAAGTGATTAATGTTTTAGAGAATCTTGAAAAGAAAGAAAAGAAAAGAAGAGAAAAAGAAATTAAGGCCCAGGAAAAAACTGAAAAGAAGGAGAAATCTTTGACCATGGAAGAATTAAGTAAAAAATAACCACTAACAACTAAAAACTAACAACTAAGAACTAAAATGTCATCTCGCCACTTATCAAGATCAATTGCCATGCAGTCTCTTTATGAATGGGATTTTAATGGTAAAAAGCAGGAAACTTTAGAAAAGATTGTTGATAAAAATATAAAAGAATTCGGGCCAGGACTTGAAGATGACAGCTTCGTGCGGCAATTAGTAAAGGGAGTAGTGAGCACTATTTCACAGCTGGATCAGATTATTGAAAAAGCAGCTCCTGAATGGCCGATTAACCAAATTAATATCGTTGACAGGAATGTTTTGAGGATCGGACTTTACGAAATTTTGTACAGCAAAAAGGAAGAAGTGCCGCCAAAAGTGGCTATAAATGAAGCAATAGAATTGGCTAAAAATTTCGGTGGAGAAAGCTCTGGAAAATTCATAAACGGAGTTTTAGGCACTGTATTTAAAGAAATAGGGGAAAGAGAGAATAAAAAAGAACCTGCCCGCAATGTTTCTTCAAGCGATGCAGGCGGGGAAAA
>CAYHAF010000024.1:0-1256 GCA_964354555.1 uncultured Candidatus Saccharibacteria bacterium | reverse complement strand
TGAAAGATTTTTCTCTCCTTGAAAAAAAACTAAATCTGAAATTTAAAAATATTGATTTTTTAGTCCAAGCTTTTGTTCATCGTTCTTATTTAAACGAAAATCCGAAGTTCCATTTATTTCATAATGAAAGATTAGAATTTTTGGGAGACGCGGTTTTAGAGTTAGTAGTTACAGAGTTTCTTTACAAAGAATATCCCCAAAAACCAGAAGGAGAGTTGACTAATTGGAGAGCCGCTCTGGTCAACGCCAAAATGCTGGCAGAAATCGCGAGAAACTTGGAATTTAATGATTTTCTGCTATTATCAAAGGGCGAGGAAAAAGAGATAGGGAAAGCAAGACAATATATTCTGGCTAATACCTTTGAGGCTGTCATAGGATCAATTTATCTTGATCAGGGATATAAAGCTTGCGACAAATTTATAGCAAAAAATTTGTTAAAGGAATTACCAATGATTATTGAAAAAGGTCTTTTCAGAGACGTTAAATCCCATTTTCAGGAAGAAGCCCAGGAAAGGGTGGGCATAACCCCGACTTACAAAGTTTTAGAGGAATGGGGTCCTGACCACGCAAGACATTTTATAATCGGTGTTTTCTTAAAAGAGGAATTAGTTGCCAAAGGCGAGGGTTCTTCAAAACAAGAGGCAGAAGAACATGCAGCCGAGCACGCTTTACAAGCTAAAGAATGGTAGTATCAATAGACAACGAACAATAAAAACAACGAACAATAAAATATTGCTCGTTGCTAATTGCTCGCTGTTAATTATTTTTCATGTTAGTAATTAGATTTTTTAGAGCAGGTAAAAAAAATCAGCCATTGTACAAAATCGTAGTGACTGATAAAAGGAAATCTTCAGTAAAGGGCACTTATGTGGAAGAGGTCGGTTTTTTTGATCCTTTGAAAGATAAAAAAATTTTGAGAGCTGAAAGAATAAAATACTGGATTTCAGTTGGAGCAAAACCTTCGCCAACCGTTCATAATTTATTAATTACAGAAAAAATTATTGAGGGAAAAAAGATTCACAAATTCAAGAAATCAAAGAAAAAGGAGGAGAAAAAAGCTGAAACTCCGGCAGCGGCCGCAGCCGCTGCTCCGGCTGCTCCTGTAGCAAGTCAGCCAGTCGCAAAAGAAATAAAACCTGCTGAAGCTGCTCCTAAGAAAAAGGAGGAAAAAGCTCTGGCGACACCTAAAGCGCCGGAAACTTCTAAAAAAGCAGAAGCTTCCCCCTCCGCTAAAGCTTCGGAGGACAAGCCAAAAG
>CAYHAF010000023.1:0-10274 GCA_964354555.1 uncultured Candidatus Saccharibacteria bacterium | reverse complement strand
CGACTCCTGCCGAGCGCACAAACACATGAATTTAACTCTTTATTCCTCCATTGAAGAAATTCCTCGGGTAGGTGTTGTTTTCCGGAAAAGATTAAAAAGAATGGGCGTAAACACGGTCCGCGATCTTTTGTTTCATTTCCCTTATCGCTATGAGGATTTCTCAAAAATAACAAAAATTTCAGATGTAAAATTAAATGGCCCTTTTTGTATCCAGGGAAAAATTCTGGAGATTAAAAATCTCAGGACATGGAAAAAAAGAATGATTTTAACTAAAGCCGTAGTCCAGGACGAAAGCGGGGCAATCCAAGTGATCTGGTTTAACCAGCCGTATTTGACAAAAACTTTTAAAAAAGATGATAATATCTCTCTTGTCGGCAGAACGTCCTTGGGAGAAGAAGGGATGTATTTAGCCAATCCAAGCTATGAAAAACTAACTGAAAATATGGATTTCCTCCATACCAGCCGGATAGTGCCTGTCTATCCTGAAACTGAAGGATTATCTTCAAGATGGTTAAGGTATATTTTAAGACCAGTAATAGCTGAAATTGCCAGAAAAACTCGCGATCCTCTTCCGGAAAAAATAATAAAAGAAAATAATTTATTGCCTTTCAAAAAAGCCCTTTGGCAAATTCACTTTCCAGACTCTCTGGATTTGGCAAAAAAAGCCCAGGAAAGGTTCTCTTTTGAGGAAATCTTTTTTATTTCTCTTTTTACCCTGAGAGAAAAGTTCAGAATCTCAAAAGAAAAATCTTCTGCTATATCTATTAACCTTCCTTTGGTGCAGGACTTTGTAAAAAATCTGCCTTTTAAATTGACTGATGCCCAAAGAAAATCAGCTTGGCAGATTTTAAAAGATATTGAAAAACTCCGGCCGATGAACCGGCTTTTGGAAGGCGATGTTGGTTCCGGAAAAACGGTTGTTGCAGCTATAGCGGCTTTAAATGTGGCTAAAGCCGGATTTCAGGTTGCTATCATGGCCCCGACTGAAATTTTATCAAAACAGCATTTCCAAGGAGTGGCTAAACTTTTAGAAAAATTTAAATTAGGCATTGCTTTACTGACTGGAAAAGAAGATAAGATTCGCTCAAAAAAATTAAAAAACGAAGTTTTGGAGATCTCCCGGCAAAGACTTCTGGAAAAAACCAAAAAAGGTAAAATTGATATCCTGATTGGCACCCACGCTTTGATCCAAGACAAGGTAAAGTTTGGAAAGCTGGCTTTGGTAGTTGTTGATGAACAGCACCGATTCGGAGTTGAACAAAGAGCTCGGCTTTGCCAAAACCGAGGTTTAATCCCCCATCTACTATCTATGACTGCCACTCCCATTCCCAGGACTCTGGCTCTGACAATCTATGGCGATTTGGATTTATCTTTATTAGATGAATTGCCAAAAGGAAGAAAAAAAATAATCACAAAAGTTATAAACCCTGAAGAAAGAAACAAAGCTTATGATTTTATAAGAAAAGAGGTTAAAAAAGGAAAGCAAGTTTTTGTTATCTGCCCCAGAATAGAGGCAACGAACAATAAACAACGAGCAATGAACAAAAGAGATATAATGGGTTGGGCAGAGACAAAAGCGGTAAAAGAAGAATTTGAAAAACTTTCCAAAATAGTTTTTCCTGATTTAAAAGTTGCTATGCTTCATGGAAAAATGAAGCCAAAAGAAAAGGAAAAAATAATGAACAATCTAAAAAATAAAAAAACCGATGTTTTGGTTTCAACGTCGGTGGTTGAAGTAGGAATTGATATTCCCAATGCTACGGTAATGATGATAGAGGGAGCAGAAAGATTCGGCTTAGCCCAGCTTCACCAATTCAGGGGAAGAGTAGGAAGATCAAAATACCAATCATACTGCTTTTTATTAACTGACTCGCCGGCTAAAAAAACCAAGGCTAGACTGAAAGCCCTAATAACCTCAAAAAATAGCTTTGAATTGGCAGAAAAAGATTTAAAAATAAGAGGACCGGGAGATTTTTTTGGAAGCAGGCAATGGGGAATTCCTGATATAGCCATGAACTTTTTAAGAGATATTTTCTTAGTGGAAAAAACAAAAAGAGCGGCAAAAGAAATTCTGGAAGAAGACCCCAGATTAAAAAAATATCCTTTACTTGAAGAAAGGATAGATAGTTTTCAGCAAAGAGTGCATCTTGAGTAAATTATTTTCGGAACTTTTCGGTTGGCCAAAAACCCATATATTTTCCTATCATTAATCTGGTTTGGGCATCCAAAGCCGGCAGGGAAATAAAGAAAATCATAATTACAGGAACCAGAAACCACTGCAAAAATAAAATTAAATATTTAAAATGGCCGTATTGAAGAGGCCTTGGTGGAAGTAAAAGAATACTTAAATAAGCAGAAAATACCAAACCTATCATTGAAAAAGTAAGAATATTTCTGGTTATTATGGGAAGATTATAAGAAATAATCGTTTGGGTAAATTCATTGCCACCCAAATAAATCGGCAACCAACCTAATAAAAATATTATAATTGAGGCGGTGGCCCAAGACCAATGGCCTTCAATTAATTCAAATCCCAGAGAAAGTTTTTTTCGAAAAGGGATTTTTTTATTTTTTGAAAAACCGAAGAGAAAATAAGGGATATCACCCGCTCCATAAGCCCATCTCCTTTGCTGCTTATAAATATTAATCGTTGTCCTAATGAAACTTCTTGCCACGTTAGAATCCATTGAAATTGGGTAAAAAATTGGCTGAACCTCATAATCTCCATCGTATTTCAAAAAACATTGCCAAAAAATCCTTGAGTCATCAGAAACAACGTTTTTTTGTTTAAAACCAACATCAACCAAAGCTTTAAAGCTCATTGAATGGGAGGAAAAAGTTATTAATTTTTCCGGCCTTTCTTGATTTATTGTATGCCAAAAAGTTGAGGAAAAAGAAAAAACTCTGGAAAATATCGGCGCCTGCCAGATATTGTTTATAAAAAGCGGGGTCGGCTGAAAACTAGTCCTAGTTGGTTTTTTTGAAGTCAAATAATGATAAGTCAGACAGCTAAAATATTTCGGGAAAACACAGGTATCAGCGTCTAAAGAAGAGAATATTATGTTTTGATATGGAATTTTCAAAGGATCTATAATAACTTCTTTTGCTTTTTTGGATGCAAAAGCTTCATTTGAGCCTTTTCCGGCAATTTCTCCTTGTAAATTAGCTGGATGCCAGGTAATCAAAAATTTAAAGAACTTATTGGAGAATTCTTTTTTTATGGAAACCGCTGTTTTTTCCATTCCTTTCCTTGCCCTTTCTTCGCAAGCTAAAACAACAATCATTTTATCTTTTGGGTAATCAGAGTTAGCTACTGATAAGAAGCTTTCTCTAACGATTTCTAATGGTTCCTTATATATAGGAAATATCACTAAGTGATAAATATCTTTCCATTCTTGCCCTGTAGAATACCTATGTCTTTCCTTTAGGGTCTTATTTTTCAATCCTTCTAACTTTTCCAACCAATCCATTTTTTCCTGCCCTTTCATTTTTTTATAACCGGATCTAAGCAAACAAGAAAAATATACTGTTCGAAAAAACCAGTAAATTACAAACATGATAATAAAAACAGCTACAAAAGCAGGTTTTTTCCAAGAAAGCAATATTGCTAAAATCAGAGTTCCCCAGGAGAGAACACCGGGAAAAATTTCTAATAATCGAAAAATAACTCGATCTTTCGAGTTTCTTAGGTCAGAGGCTCTTCCTATACTAAGATAATAATCTTCCATAAAAAGTGATTAACTTTTTTTATTCTACCTTTTTAGAAATTTAGATTCAATGATAAATTTAATTAATAAGGCAGGTAAATTTCTAACGGGGTTCTATCAAAAAATCGCCCGAGACGTTAGTGTATAGGGCGATTTTTTGATTTAGTTTGTGGAACATACGAAATTACTTTGTAATTTCTACGTTCTGTACATTGTGGGCGATATAGGACTTGCCCTGTCATTCGACTGGGCACCCTATCGCATGATAGGGTGAACTCATAATCTTAACCTAATTTGTGGGCGATATAGGACTTGAAGAGTTGCCCGAAGGCACCGCCGCACTTAATTACGATTAAGTGCGCGGTTCGGGAAATTGGTTCTCGCTACATACCAGCCAGTAAAAAATTATAAGCACCAGTGGCGCTTAAATTTTTTACAAGTGGGCGATATAGGACTTGAACCTATAACCTTTCGCACGTCAAGCGAACGCTCTGCCATTGAGCTAATCGCCCAAATGGGCACGGTTGGACTCGAACCAACAACCTCGGCCTTATAAGGACCTTGCTCCACCATTGAGCTACGTGCCCATGTTGGAATTATTTTATTTCCTTTACTCTCAATGGCCTGACTTTTGGGATTCTCTTTGATAATTTAACGAATTTATTTCCATTCCTGCCTCTTACTAATTTTTCAAATTCTTCTTTCTCAATGGTTTCTTTCTCAATTAAGGTCTTTGCAATCTTTTGAAGTAAAGATTTCTTTTGTTTTAAAATACTTTCTGCTTTTTTTTGGGAGATTCCTATTAAACTGGCAACCTCTTTGTCAATCTTAGCTGCTACTTCTTCTGAATAATTTCTTTGTTCAGAAATTTCTTTCCCCAAAAAAACGTATTCCTCTTTTTCGCCAAAAGAAATAGGCCCTAAAGATGACATACCAAATTCTTTAACTAATTTTCTGGCTAAATCTGAAGCAACTTTCAAATCATTAGAAGCTCCGGTTGTAATTTCTTTGAATATCAATCTTTCGGCGCAATATCCACCAAATAGAGTTGCCATTTCTGCCAAGAATTCAGATTTTGTCCTTATTTTCTTTTCTTCTATCGGCATCTTCAAAGTATATCCTGCGGCCATGCCCCGGGCAACAATTGAAATTTTTCTTATCGGCTCAGTTTCAGGAATCATACTGGAGACTAAAGCATGCCCGGCTTCGTGATAAGCAGCGATTTCTTTTTCTTTTTTGGATAAAATGTGGCTTTTTCTTTCCGGTCCAAGTAGAACTTTCTCAATTGACTCTAAAAATTCTGTCTGAAAAATCTGGTTTTTATTTCTCCTGGCAGCTAAAATAGCTCCTTCATTAACGACATTAGCCAAATCTGCCCCGGAAAAACCAGGGGTTCTTTCGGCTACTTCCCTTAAGTTAACGTTTTGATTGAGCGGTTTTCCCCGGCAATGAATTTTTAAAATTTCTTCCCGGTCATTGACGTCTGGCAAGTCTAAAATTGCTTTCCTGTCAAACCTTCCTGGCCTTAAAAGAGCCGGGTCTAAAACATCGGGCCGATTGGTTGCAGCCATAACTATTCTCGTGTCGTCTCTTTCGAATCCATCCATTTCCACTAAAATCTGATTTAAAGTTTGTTCCCTCTCGTCGTGGCCTCCGCCGATGCCTGCTCCCCTTATTCTGCCAATGGCATCAAGTTCATCAATAAAAATTATTGCCCTTCCGGCTTTTTTAGCAGTGGCAAAAAGATCTCTCACCCTGCTTGCCCCAACTCCGACAAATAATTCCACAAAAGTTGATCCCGAAGTGTGAAAAAAGGGAACATTCGCTTCCCCGGCCACTGCTCTGGCTAACAAGGTTTTTCCGACGCCAGATGGCCCCAAAAGCAAAACTCCTCTCGGGATCCTCGCCCCCATCTGCAAATATTTTTTAGGATTCTTTAAAAAATCAACGATTTCTTTCAATTCTTCTTTTGCCTCCTTTAGCCCCGCAACATCGGAAAATGTAATTTTTTCTTTTGAATGGCCTTCAGCCCCAAAAAGCCGGGCCCTGGCTTTAGTAAAATCAAAAGCCTGCATGGTGCCTGCTTTTGCCTGGCGAAAAGAAAAAAAGAAGAAAAGAAAAAATATCAAAAGGGGTAAAAAATAAAGAATGGGGCCGAGCCAGGTCAAAATTCCTTTCTCTTCTTTGATTTCAATGTCTACGTTTTTTAATTTCTCCTTATCAACCCCATAATTTATCAAGGATTGGGAAAGATCGGTTTCTGGTGCTTTTTTTGAAATGGCTTGGCTATTGTCTTTATAAGTAACAGAAACGTCATTCCCGGAAACAATAATTGTTTTAACCTTTTCTTGGTTAATCTCTTCGGCTAATTTATTGATAGGTACCTGTCTTTCTTCTTTCGACACTTCGGTGAAAAAAGAAAAAATACTGGAAACAACCAAAAAAATGATTAAAACTAATAAAAAATTTTTAAGCAAATTTTTAACCATAGTTATCTTTTAGAATAGCAAATTTTACTCAAAAGTAAACCCCGCTAAAAAAACTGAGGTTTCTCCTAACGGGGTGAAATTGAAAAATTTAAGATAGAATTATTTTTTTAACCTGAGACTCATTTTATGTTCTACAGATTCAATAGATAATATTTCAAAATTATAGTTCTTCCCGATTTCCAAAGTTTCTTCCATGTTTTTATAGGAAGTAAATTCAGAAATATGAATCAGTCCTTGAACTTTTTTATCAATTTGAATGAAAGCTCCGAAAGGATTAAATTTTACAATCTTTCCCTCTATCACATCGCCTTTTTTATATTTTTTATCTATTTTCGCCCAAGGGTCTTCTTTTAAAGACTTTAAAGACAGGAAAATTTTATCATCAGAAATCTTTATGATTTTTGCTTTTACTTTTTCTCCAACTTTAACTATATCGGAAGGATCCTTAACTATCTGCCAATCAAGCTCAGAAATATGAATCAAACCTTCAAGCATATCAGTATTTTTTGTGCCAAGAGATGGTTTCGGAGCAAATCTAATAAAAGCCCCGAAATCAATAATAGCCGTAATCTCTCCCTCAACTACCTCCCCTATTTCGTAACTTTTCAAGATGTTTTTCATTTTTTCCATTTCTTTTATTTTTTCTGAAAGGATAAGTTTATTTTCTTTTGGATCCAAATCAAAAATTTTTACTTCCAGTTCCTGACCTATAAATTTCTGGAGTTCTCTTAAAATCTTGGCGCTATCTCCGCCCTCTACGCGAGGATAATGTTCTGAGGATAATTGGGAAACAGGCAAAAAAGCGGGAATATTTGAAACTTCCGCCAAAAGACCGCCTTTGTTGGCTCCTAAAAATTTAACTACTAGGCTTTCATTTTTTTCTTTTTTAGACTTCAAAGTATCCCAAGCCAATTCTTTTCCTGCCTGGTTTAAAGATAACTCCAAATAACCTTCTTCGTTTTCTAAATCTACTATTTTAACAAAAATTTCGTCTCCAATTTTAAAGCTCTTCAATAATGATTTAACGTCATAAAATTCTTTTCCGTAAATTATGCCGCTGCCCAAAGGCCCTAAATCCAAAAAAACCTTTGATTTTCCACTACCAATTATTTTTCCCTTAACAATTTCGCCAATTTTTGGCGGCTTCAGGGAATCGTCTTTTATTTCTAAAATTTTATTCATATCCTATACTTTATAATATCCTTTTTATTTTTTCAACCCCCCACCTAATTTGCCAATAAGCTGTGCGGCGACGCACTAATACGAATAGTATTGTCCCGCTCTGCGGGACTGGCCCATTCAGCCACGTGCGTCGCAAAGGAATTGTTTGTTTTACTAGAACATGGTTAATCTTAAATTACTTTTGCAAATTAGGTGGGGGGGTCAAGCGTCCGTTTCTTAAAAATCTCAGATAAGTAATTGAATTAAAGAGTAATTTATGTTATAAAATATCAAAGAGATGTTTTTTTATTGTTAAAAATACAAAAATATGCAAATAATTTGGAAAGGACAATCTTGTTTTCAGGTTATTATCAACCGAGAAAAAAATAATCATAATGATATTTCCCGAAACAGCAATCAAGTCAATCTTATAATAGATCCCTTTGATGAGGCAACTGGTTTAAGAGTACCGAAACTCGAGTCCGACATACTTCTGGTTACTCACGATCATCATGATCATAATAATATAAAAGCAGTTTCAGGGAATTATTTTTTAGTTTCAGGGCCTGGAGAATATGAAATAAAGGACGTTTTTATCCGAGGGATTCCGGCTTTTCACGACCCGGTTTTTGGAAAGGAAAAAGGTGAGGTCACGATTTATATCATTGAAGCCGAAGGTTTAAGACTCTGTCATTTAGGAGATTTAGGGCAGAAAGAATTAACCGAAGATCAGGTTGAAAAAATTGGAAACATAGACATTTTAATGATCCCTGTAGGAGGAGTTTATACTATTTCCTCAAAAGAAGCTTCGAAAATAATATCTCAAATTGAACCTAAAATCGTAATACCCATGCATTACCAGATTCCAAAATTAAAAATAAAACTTGAGGGTCTGGAAAAATTTTTAAAAGCCATGGGGGTAAAGTCGCCAGAAACTTTAAATAAACTGACCATAAAGAAAAAGGACATATCCGAAGAAAGATTGGAAATTAAGGTCCTTAAGATTTAAGCAAAAAATGAAAAAAATTCAAAAACCAAAAAAACAGGAAAAAGAAAAAAAACAGACAAAGGAAATAGGTTATATAAAGCCAAGGGAAATCGTTGAAGAAATGAAAGAATCTTATATCGACTACGCAATGTCAGTTATTGTTTCTAGGGCCCTGCCTGATGTCAGAGACGGCTTGAAGCCCGTTCACCGCAGAATCCTCTACACTATGCTTGAAGAAGGATTGAGATACGATGCAAAGCTCAGAAAATCAGCTACTGTCGTAGGTTCAACTCTCGGTCGTTATCATCCACACGGAGACCAGGCGGTTTATGATGCAGCAATAAGAATGGCTCAAGATTTTTCTTTAAGATATCCTTTGATTCATGGCCAAGGAAACTTAGGCTCAATAGATAATTCCAGCGAATATGCGGCAATGAGATATACAGAAATGAAGCTTTCCAAGATCGGCCAGGAAATGCTGAAAGATATTGAAAAAAATATCGTGGATTTTACCGATAATTATGACGGAACAAGAAAAGAACCAACCCTACTGCCCTCTCCCCTGCCTCAACTTATTTTAAACGGGTCTCTTGGTATAGCCGTTGGAATGGCAACTAATATTCCGCCCCATAATCTTTCCGAAGCTGTGGATGCTTTAATTTATCTATTGGAACATCAAAAGGCAGTCACTGAAGACTTGTTTAAATTTATAAAAGGGCCTGATTTCCCGACTGGTGGCCAGATTTTTGATCAAAAGGGGATTATAACTGCTTATTCTCAGGGAAAGGGACCGATTTTAACCAGAGGCAAAGCAGATGTGATAGAAGACGAGAAAACAAAAAAGACCCAAATTGTGATTACAGAAATTCCTTTTCAAGTTCAGAAATCAACTTTAGTTGAACAATTCGCAAATTTAGTGACGGAAAAAAAGATTGAAGGAGTAAAAGATATCAGAGACGAATCGGACAGAGATGGCTTAAGAATTGTCTTGGATCTTTCCCGTGATGCTTATCCTCAAAAAGTTTTAAATCAGCTTTATAAATTCACCGACCTCCAAAAAACTTTCTATTTAAATATGATCGCCCTGGTTGACGGAATCCAGCCAAGGGTTTTGAATCTGGCTGATCTTTTGAGATATTTCTTGGAACATAGAAAAGAAGTGGTTTTCAAAAGAACGAAATTTGATTTAGAAAAAGCCAAAGAAAGAATTCATATTTTAGAAGGACTGCACAAATGCCTAAATAAGATTGACGCCGTTATAAAAACCATCAAGAACTCGGAAAACCGCGAAGCTGCTGAGAAAAACTTGATGAAAAGGTTCAAATTAACCAAGGTCCAAGCCAATGCTATCTTGGAAACAAAGCTTGCTGCCCTGGCAAAGCTGGAAAGACACAAGATTGAACAAGAATTAAAAGAATTGAAACTTAAAATTAAAGAACTTGAAACAACCTTGAAAAGCCCGGCCAAAATAAAAGAAGTGGTGAAAAAAGAGTTGAAAGAAATAAAAGAAACTTTTGGAGACGAGAGAAGAACAAAGGTTTTGACTCAGCAAATCGGTGAATTTTCAGTAGAAGATTTGATCCCTCAGGAAGAAACGATCATCACCTTAACAAAAGGCGGTTATATAAAAAGGATAAACCCCTCTATTTATAAAATTCAAAAAAGAGGGGGAAAAGGAATTCTGGGAATGAAAACAATGGGAGACGATATAGTTGAACATTTCCTTTCAGCCAATACCCATGATAATCTGCTATTTTTCACCGATTCTGGAAAGGTTTTCCAAACAAAGGTTTATGAAATTCCAGAGGGGACAAGGGCAACTAGAGGCAGAGGATTATTAAACTTTTTGGAAACTTCTTCGCAAGAAAAAGTTCTTTCTCTTATCCCCTATGGAAAAGAAGATGTGGGGATAAAATATTTAATAATGAC
>CAYHAF010000022.1:0-10596 GCA_964354555.1 uncultured Candidatus Saccharibacteria bacterium | reverse complement strand
TTAAAAGCAGTTACCACCATGGCAACTGCTTGACTTACGATAATAGGTCTGTTTTCAAGCAAAAACTGCCTGATTACAGACAGTTCTTACCTTTTTCCAGCTCACAAATAATTATGAGCTTGAAAATGAAAAAAGGGGAAGAAGGATTATTTATAGTTCGGAAATAACTTTGGTAAGTTCTTCTTTCAGGGCAGAGATGCTTCGATCACGACTCCAGTGGAGAATGTCAATGTCGGGAACGCCATCATCATCTTGATAGTCCAGATATAAAGCGCTCTCGTGGTGTTTCTCAAACTCTCTTTCTTCTCTTTCCCAGAAAGCTCTGCTTTCTTTAATCCTTCTCAAGATTTCAACGATTTTTATGATTTCCTTTTCGTTTTCTTCGACGCAGATATACACTTTCTTTTGTTCCATAACTTGGGATTCCATACTTATTTCCCTCGAACTGACCATTATTTATTAAAAGTCAATTCGAGGAAAATAAGTTATCCAACTTCCCCCTATATATTTCTCAAAGAACAAATTCTTCTTATTCTCCTACCTTAATTATAGCATATCTATTAATCTTGTCAAGTGGTAGAAGCAAAAAACCGCCTGATTGGCGATTTTACGAGCTCGCAACCTCGGTCTGGAACCGAGATTTTAAGGGGAATTTCGGGCGTTTCTAAGGTTAAAAAACGACGCGTCTCGGTCGGGGGTCGTGTCTCATTTTTTGGATTTTGAACGGAAAATGAGACAAATGAGACAGTATTTAAGTGTCTCATTTTATGTCTTATTTATTAGTACCAAAAAATGCTTCGTTCATTATTTCGGAGGTTTTTAGTTTTTGAGCATCGCCAGAAACAACAATTTCACCACCTCTCATTAAATAACCATGATCACAAATATCTAAAATGCTTTTAATATTGTGTTCTACAACCAACATTGTGACATTAAATTTTTGATTTAGTTCTTTTATTTTGGCAAAAATTTCTTTAACTAATTTCGGAGACAAACCCAAAGACGGTTCGTCAAGAAGCAATAATTCTGGATCCTGCATTAAAGCTCTGCCAAAAGCCAGCATTTGTTGTTGCCCACCGCTTAGTGTATACGCGTATTTATTTTGCTTTTCTTTTAATACCGGAAATTGTTTATAAGCTTGTTCTAAATGTTTATTTATTATTTCCTTTCCTTTGTTAATTATGCTTATTTCTAAGTTCTCTTTTATTGTCATATCGCCAAAGTTTATCCTGCCTTGAGGAAGATAATAAACACCCATATTAGTAAGCTGATATGGTTTGAGCCCAACAATATTTTTCTCCTCAAACAAAATTTCACCCGCAGTAATTTCGGTTAGATTAAAAATAGATTTCAATAATGTTGATTTCCCAGCACCATTCGGACCCATTAGAGCGACAATTTCTCCGGCTTTAATCTCCATACTAACATTTTTTAACACCGGTAATTTTTCGTAACCCGCACTTAAGTTTTTTATTTGAAGCATAATATTTTATTCTCCTAAATAGGCTTCTATGATTTCCGGCCTTTGCCTAATTTTTTCTGGTTCACCCTGCCACAAAAATTCTCCATTGTCTAAAACTATCACCCGGTCAGCAACCTTGGTCACAAAATCAACATCGTGTTCAATAATCAAAACTGTTTCACCTTTCTTCTTTAAGTCTTCTAAGATGTCTTTAATTTTTTCTCTAACTTGAGGGCTAACCCCTTCTACTGGTTCGTCGAGCAACAAAAGTTGATGAGGTTTTAATAAAGCAATGGCTAATTCTAATAGCTTTCTTTGACCATAGCTCAAATCAGTAACGGGGGTCTTTAATGGTTTATTTAATTCTAATTTTTCTAAAATATTTTCTATTTTTTCTATTTTCTTTTTTTCAATCTTATTCAGGCCAAGAACATTAAAAAACATCCTGCTACCTTGATCATCTTGAGCCATTAGGAGGTGATCTTGAATCGTTAGGTTTTTAAACAACTGTACTTGTTGGAAAGTTCTAGCAATACCCAAATCAGATATCTGATACGACGGTAAATGAGTGATGTCAGTTTCTTGAAATATTATCTTTCCCTTATCAGCTCTAATTAGGCCGGAAATAATATCAAATAGAGTAGTTTTTCCTGCCCCATTTGGCCCAATCAAAGCAGTAATCTTGTTTTTAGGAATCTCGAAAGAACAAGATTTCAATGCCTGCGTTCCATCAAAGTTTTTAGAAATGGATTGGATGGTTAACATACTTTTTATTCTTTTATCTCTTCAATGATTCCATCTTTAGCTCGAACAACAACAAGTGGAATATTAGCTTCTCGATTTTCATCAAAAGAGATGGAGCCATTTAGACCATCTATTTTAATCTCATGGAGGGCATCAATTGGTTTTTTACCATTTTTTTGTATAGCATCAAGAATAAGTAACATATCGTATCCAAAAGGAGCGCCCCAGTCAGGTTCGTGGCCATATTTTTTAGTATATTCTTCCGAAAACTCTTTCGTTTTTTCATTAACCAAAACAGATTCGGGTACAGTTGCATATGCATTTGTTAATAGACTACCAACCCGTGATTTAACAAAATTACTTGTCATATTCTGATTGGATATAAAAGTGATATTTTTCCCCAATTCTTCGCGTTGTTTGAACAAGTTAACCCAATGAATATCATAACCAACAGAATAGATTGCTTCAGAGCCTGAAATTTTAGTCAAAATGGTCCTAAAATCCTGCTCTGATACTTCAAAATTTTCTTGGTGAGGTATGCTTCCTTTAAAATCTTTCTTAAACTGTTCTTTTATTGATTCTCCATATTCATCATGAATAGTCAAAGTTGAAACTTTATTGAAACCTATTTTACTTGCAAATTCTGCTGCCAAGGACGTATATTGTTTTGCAGGAGGAAATAAACGAAAGGCGTTTTTGCTCTTTTGAGTAAATTCATTCTGAGCAACTGCTGTTGCAATTAAGGGTTTATCGTATTGATCCGCTATAGCAAGCAGAGGAATAACAACAGCGCTTTGTAAAGACACAATAACATCAATGTTTTTTGTATCTAAAAGTTTTTTAGCAGCCATAATGCCATCATTAGCATTAGATTTGCTATCTTCTATATTTAAAATTATGTCAGGATTAATTTTTTCCCTTGCCAAAAGCAACCCATTTAAAAAATCTTCGCCTAATGAAGAATTAGAACCAGTAAGCGGAATAACCACTGCCACCTCTAGTTTTTTCATCCCCCCTCCTTCCGGTTGTCTCTTATGGGTTATTACAACAATTATTCCAATCACAACAATTATGATAATAAGCCAAACAATAATTGATTTTTTCATACTTTTAAAACACTTAGCCAAGATCTACTTTACCGAATAGTCCTCTTGGACGATACATTAAAATTAGAATTAGAATTAAAGCATAAATGATTTGGCGGGCGGGTCCGAGGATTGAAGAAGGCAAGGCAAAAAATCTTAAAATTTCAGGGATTATTAAAATAATTACCGTAGCTAAAATTGAACCCTTCAGGGTGGCTAAACCACCAACTAGAACAATGGTTAAAATTAAAATCATCTCATATAAAGAAAAGCTGGAAGGGTCAATAAAAGTAATATAGTGAGCATATAGAGCACCAGCAATTCCAGCAAAAAAAGCAGAAGTAGCCATTGCCTGCCATTTCATTTTAAAGGTGTTCTTACCTAAAACCTTGCAAGTCAGTTCGTTATCCCTAATTGCCTGTAGCAGAGTTCCGTAAGGCGATTTAAGTAAAAAATACAGAAATCCAATTGAAAAACAACAAACTATTGCCACGAAAATTAAGTAAGAAAAATTAGATTGAATTATTAAACCAAAAATAGATGGTTTGGGGATGCCGGGTATCCCCAAAGGACCGCGAGTAAGCGATATCCAGTTTAAAAACAATGAGTAGATAACGAAATTAAAACCCAACGTTGCTAAAGCTAAATAATCGCCTTTTAACTTGTTGGTGGCAGCTATTAAAACGTACCCGAAAATAGAAGCGGAAACTCCCGCGATTATAAATATTACCAAAAATGGCAGATGAGTATTTATACTCAGCAAAGCCGACGCATAGGCCCCAATACCAAAAAAAGCAACATGGCCAAGGTTAAGCAGGCCAGTGTAGCCGATGGCCAAATTTAAACTGGCGGCTAAAATGATATAGATACAAATAATTATTAGAAGGTGGATAAGATAGACCCAAATCATAGTTTTTGTTCTCTTTCATTACCTCTCAATCCTAAAATTCCGGTGGGTTTAAAAAGTAGGAAAATAAATAATAAAGCAAAAGCAATGGCATCTTTATAGCCGGATGGCAAAAACCAAATGCCAAAATTTTCAACCAATCCAAGAAGATAGCTGCCAAAGATAGAACCGGGCACAGAGAGAACTCCGCCGATAATGGCTCCGGTAAAACCTTTAATTATTAAACCGGTTCCCATAGATGGTCCGATGTTCTGCTCTAAAGCCACCAAGATGCCGGCAACTCCAGCTAAAGCCGTTCCAATAACAAAACTTAAATAACAGACTTTATTGGCATCAATCCCAATGATATTAGCCAATTCCACATTGTCAGCCACGGCTCTCATTGTTTTGCCCGGACGAGATTTTTTCATAAAAAACCACAACACTAGCAACAAAACAACGGTTACTATCACGATAATAATTTGCAAGGGTGTGATTATCCCGCCGAAAACTTCAATTCCTTTTCTGGTTTGGATATATCCAACAGATTTTACGTCAGCACCGAATATTAAAAGCATTAAGTTTTCTAATAAAATCAACAGCCCGACAGAGGCAATCAAAAGAACAGCATTAGAAGCCTTTCTCTTTTTTAAAGGAGCATAAACTAATTTATAAACCAGCCAGCCCAGAAATCCAGCAATCAAAATAGTCAGTAGGGCTGAAATATAAAAATTTAAACCCACCAGAGAAAAAAACAAATAAATTAAATAAGCGCTCACAGTAACAAAACCACCGTGAGCGAAATGAACAAATCTATTTGTCGCATAAATCAAAGAAAATCCTACCGCCACCAAAGCATAAATTGAGCCGGCTATAATACCGTTTATAAGCAATTGAACGAATATCATATTTTATTTAATTTAACACAGATTTAGCCGCTAATCAAAACCAGCCCACACGGGGCTGGTTTTGCGTCTGCTTCTTAAAAATTCTACTCTTCGTACGGCACAAACTGACCATTTTCTATTTTAAATACTGCAAAATCTTTTCCTTTAACATCGCCATTTTCATCAAAACTAACTTGTCCAGATGCGCCGACAAAATCGGTCTTATAAAGCTCAGTTTTAACGCACACAGAATCCTGCGCATCTTTACAAGACACCATTGCTTTTTCTAAAGCGTAAACAGCATCATAAGCGTAGTCAGAATAAATGGTTTTTTCTTCGTTGAATTTCGCCTTAAATATGGCGGAGAATGCATCGGCCTGCGCCCCTTTGTATTCAGCAAAGGAAGTAAAAATTACATCATCAGCTGCGTTTCCCGCTGTTTCAACAAAATCTGCATCCTGCATTGTTTCGGTGCCGATAATCTGACAATTGATGCCTAGTTCTTTGGCTTGTTTCACGATTAAAGCGTTTCCTGGCATCTGACTTGGAGTAAACAAGACATCGGGGTTGGCAAATTTTATTTTGGTAAGTTGGGTTCTAAAGTCAGTGTCACCAGCCGCGTACCCTTCGGAAATCACCACCGTACCGCCTAATTTAGAAAACTCTTCTCTGAAAACCTTTTCTAGACCGGGGCCGTAATCATTAGTGGTAACGTACAGTATAGCCGCTTTTCTGAACCCTTTTTGATAAGCCAGCTCAGCTGCCTTTTTGCCCTGTAGAGCATCCGAGGTCACGGTTCTAAAAATATAATCTCCTGCTTGCGAAACCTTATAATTAGTAGAAACAGGCGAAATCATAATAACTTTGTTACTTTCGGCAATTGGAGCGGCGGCTAAAGTTTCGGAAGAGCACATCCCGCCAATTATAAATCTTATATTGTCAACATTAACAAGCTTACTGATGGCATTAACTGCTTCTTTTGGGTCGCATTTTGAGTCCTCGGCAATCAGTTCCAATTTTTCGCCGTTAATGCCGCCTTTGGCGTTTATTTCCTCAACGGCTAAATCAATTCCCTTTTTTGGGCTTGTGCCATAAATAGCCGCTTCGCCTGTTAAGGGTCCAATAAAACCAATTTTAATTATTGCACTTTTTTCTACCGGCTTCTTTGTTACTCCATGCCAAATCCCGCCGATAACGATAATGGCTACGATTAACCAAATTATTATTTTTGTTGTTTTTGCCATAAATTTATTAAATTTAATAATATTCAATTTTAACTTCCGACCTTTGATTTTATTCTTTAACTACTGGGATTGTATCAAACTATTTTTTTATATTAATCCTTTTTTTAGAAAATTTCAAGAGATAAAAACTGCCTAATGCTGGGTTCTTAAAAAAGATTGAACTCTAACTTCGGGTTCGATACCCGTCTCCAGTAAGCACCGGGGATGGGAATTAGGTTCTAGACCCGTCTCCGTTTTGTGATTAAAATCTGGATAGAGACGGGTCGGTTTCACAGAAATCATCTGCTCGCTTGGCGGGACAGCTTTCGAACATACGAATGGGAGAAAGCCTGTCCTGCTCCAGAAGTTGTTATTAGCCAAGTAAAACAATTATTAACCTTAGTTTGATTACCCTACCCTGCTACTCACTATTTCTAGAATAGAGTTGACCCGTAAAAACTCCGATTTCTCATTTTTCTTATTCTTAAAAATAGAATTGGCACCATTTACCCATTAATTTTGTTTTCAAAAATTATAATGAAAGGTCAAATCTCCATAGATAATTGTACTATCAATATTCCAGAGTAAATCTCCTTTTAAGGACTCAGCCAGAGTTTTATTTTGCATTAAATCAGAAATTGCCATTCCAATAAAATTTCTTTGCGGAGACTCAGCGCCCCCTTGGAATGGATCACTCAGAACTTCAACCCTTAAATAGGGATTAGTAAATATTTTTGCCCCAAACCAATTTTCGTTAATACTGTAATCAAGCTGGCCATTACACCAATAATCACTACACGAGTAATCATTAGTCCACCATCCCTCTGTATAACAACCACCAGCCAAAAAAAGCGGGGTGTTTAAAGAAGAAAGGTATTTAGCATAAAAGTCAGAACGGTTTGGGGGAGGAGAGGTTTCTACTTCATCCGGCCTACCGTGACCCTCTACTACATATAACATATACTCTCCATTTAATGTTCCTTCAATTTCTTCTTGTATGGGAGGTTCTTTATGATATGTTTCACTGTGTCCATCTAATAAATCTAATAGAGTTTGAGGAAGCTCTTTCCATATCGCAGGATCCACAAAAATTACAGTTTTTTTTGGATAAATTTTGTTTCTATTTTCACTAAACTTTTCAAAAACAGAACTGATTAGCTGAGCCCGTGTTTGATAGTCTAGATTATGGGGAGGATATAAAAGAGAAATGGCAACATCTACTCTTTTAAGCCCTCCCACTACTTTCCAACCCTTTAATGTTTCACTTGTTTTATCAATGTCATCCGTTATTACCATCTCTTCAGGTACTCTTATCATTGTGTAATCATCGTTGGTAGCCCATGGAATAATACTTGGGGCTTCCTGTCCCCATGCCTCTGCTTTTACTGCCGTATCTATATCTTCACCAACCATTACGCATCCCTTAAGTCTGGCACCCGATTTACCATAATAATCTTCTATTATTTTGTCTATTTTTATAAAATCGTTTATTTCTGGAGTTATATTTATGGTTTTTGTATCCCAACCAACATCATTTTTGACAGCATCTATATATTCATTAATCGCTTGTTGTATCTGAGTATCTGCTGCGTATTGTGGGGAGATAAAGATTAACATATCAAGTTTTTCTGCGACTTTGCATGAACCAGAAAATTCGTCACAATAATAATTTAAAGAACAGCCACAAATTAAGCATTTATCAATCAAGTTCCCATTTTCACAGTATTTTGGTTTATTAGTTGAACATTGACTATAAGGAGTTTCATCTGCACATTTCTGTTCTTGTTGGATACATATTCCATTTTGGCAAATAGTATTTTGAAGGCAATCAGTTATCGAACTCCATTCTAAACATTCGTCAGTATCGTAATTTCCACAAGTTTGATAACCGTTGTTAGAACATCCTTTTAGTCCAATTTGAGAACACTCATTTTGGCAGGTAATTGCGGTTTTACAAGAACCGTCGGTTTGACATGCCTGGTTAGAAGGACAATTACAGGTAGCGCATTTATCAATCAAATTTCCATTATCACAATACTTTGGTTTATTAGTAGAACATTGCCCATAAAGAGTCCCATCAGAACATCTTTGCTGAACAACACAGTTTCCATCTTGGCAAACGGTATTTGCGGGGCAACCGCAGATACTACATTTATCAATTAAGTTCCCATTTTCACAATAGAATGGCTTATTTGTTGAGCATTGATTATAAAGAGTTCCGTCAGAACATTTTTGAACAATTGGTTTTTCTTCTTCTGGTGAGGGAGTTGGTTCTTCTTCTGGCGAAGGGGTAGCGTCTGGCGACTTAACAGCTTCTTCATTTGATTCCTGAGTATTCTGGGGTATTTTTGGGGTTTGTTTTGAAAGATAATAATATAGGCCACCTGAAAATAAAGCAACAATAACTAGAACAATAATAATACCAATTAAGGTCTGCCCTTTGTTGCGATTGTCTTTCTTAACTCTTTTTTTCATTCTCTCATTATATCAAAAAATCGCTTCTTTTGCGATTTTTTGACACTTCTTTTTTGTTCCTAAAGTTCTAATCCTAGACGGGTCACGTCTCTCGGACTCGAACCGAACACTAATTTTGTTCGGAAAACGACGACGCAACCCGGTCACTTGACTTAGCACAAGCCTGCTCGCTTGGCAGGACAGCTTTCGAACATTTGAGTGGGAGAAAGCTTGCCCTGCCCCTGAATTGATTATTAGCCAAGTAAGACAATTATTAGCCTTAGTTTGATTTACCCTACCCTGCTACTCACTATATCTTTAATCCAAAATGCCCGTAATCGGGCGTTTTGAACTTTTTCCAGCTCAAGAAAGTCATTTCTTAAAGAATTCTTTTTTCAAAATTCCAAACCTAAGACAGTCTACAAATTTCTTTCTAAAATAATCTTCTTGACGAAGTAACCCTTCTTTTTTAAATCCGGCTCTTTTATAGGCATTTATGGCTCGGGGATTATTTGCTCTCGCCTCAATCCATATTTTATTAATATCGAAGTTGTTAAATAAATATCTTATTAAGGTTTTTAGAGCATCTGTTCCATAACCTTTTCCCAAATATTCTTTATCTCCGATAATAATATCAAGTTCAACTTTTTTATTTCTGGTGTCAATTTCGTTATAAGTAACTTGGCCAACTCTTTTTTTATTTACAATAATCCACAAACACTTTCCAGCTTTTGGTTTTCTGGGATTAAAATAACCGTCGTGCCAATCTTTAAAAAATTCTTTCTTTGTACGTTTCTTTTTTGTCTCTTTATCGTACCAGAACTTACTACCATAAGATTTTGTAGCTAAATTATAAAACTCGTTTCTTTCTTTGAATTTTATCGGAACTAAAACAACTTCTTCTCCTTCTATTTCCATATTGTTTAATTATATCATAAAGCAAACCCCCGAAAGAAAAACTCTCGGGCGGAATTAACTAACAACTAAAAACTAATTTTGGGCGGTCTAGCGGACGATATTTGAACACAGTGTAATGTAAAAGGAGAGCTAGAGAAAATCTTTCGGATTTCAGAATGTGTGAATTTTATAAGATGATTCACGCATCTGGAAAGATTTCTTGTTGCTCTCCACTTAGTGCGATATAGAAAAAAGGGTGTGGGTGTGAGAGAAGAAAGTTTGGAAAGGGTTCTTATCCTACCTCCCAATATCCAAATCAATGGATAAGTGGTATTAACGGTATTTACCCCTTTAAAAGACAAGCGTCTTGACCTCACCTTCTTCTATCTATATTTTTCTCTCAACGATGAAGCGGTCTGCTGATTCAGCGAGAGTCTTTTTTGCCCATTCTACGAGCTTTTGTTGCGAGATTCCTGTTTCCCGTGAAGCTTTGTCTATTTGTTTTGGGAACTGTCTGTTAAGAAAGACACCATGTTGGCCGAGTATGTATATCACCATCTCGTGAGAGATTTTGAGTTGTTCATCACGTTCCATGATTCATTCACCTCCCTTTTTTCTTTCTGCACCTATCATTTGGTTTTCAAGGTGCTATTTTGGAAAGAATTCTTTTCATTCTCTCCACTTCAATTATAGCAAATTAAATCTATTTTGTCAATAGCGAAAGGGGACAAAAAACCGCCCAAATAAATAGGCGGAAATCGGGGCTCCGGTGGCAGGACTCGAAGAGTTGCCCGAAGGACATTGCTCCCGCCTGCGGCGGGCCAATTCGGGAGGCAGGTTCTCACCACACCAAACAGAGCTCCGAAAATGAAAACGCCCATTCAGGACGTTTTCATTTTCGGAGCTCCGGTGGCAGGACTCGAACCTGCAACTTACTCCTTACACTTTACCTAAAATT
>CAYHAF010000021.1:0-12535 GCA_964354555.1 uncultured Candidatus Saccharibacteria bacterium | reverse complement strand
CTCAGGATACTACGGGGCAAGGATGAATATAAAATGAAAAAGTATTTTATCATTACATACGGTTGTCAAATGAACATAAGTGATTCCGAAAGAATAGCTTCGGTTTTAGAAAAAATTGGGTACAAAAAGACTTTAAATATTGAGCAGGCTGATTTAATTTTTGTTAATATGTGTTCTGTCAGACAATCAGCTGTAGATAGGGTCTATGGAATAGCGACGCGATTCAAAAAACTAAAAACTATAAACTATAAACTCACCCCTCGACAAGCTCAGGGTGATGGTGAGCGAAGTCGAACCATCAAAACTATCTTGACTGGCTGTGTTTTGAAAAAAGATAGGATTAAGTTTAAGAAAAAATTTGACCTAATCTTAGACATTAAAGATTTAGGAAATTGGCCAAAATTATTGTCATACGATTTCAACGGCCGTAGAAAACACACTACAGAATATAAAGATTATCTTAAAATTAAACCTAAATATGAAAGTTCATTTTCTGGTTTGATACCCATAATGACTGGCTGCAATAATTTTTGCAGCTATTGCGCAGTCCCCTACACTCGCGGTCGGGAAGTTTCAAGACCAGCTAAAGAAGTTTTAGATGAGATAAAAAGTTTGATTAAGAAAAATTATAAAGAGGTCTGGCTTTTGGGCCAGAATGTGAATTCTTACCAATCTATTGGTAAGAATTCATCCGCTGTAGCCTCAGCGAAAGCGGATAAAGTTATCAATTTCCCAAAACTTTTAAAAATGGTTAATAGTATATCAGGTAATTTTTGGATTAGATTTACCTCTCCTCATCCAAAAGATTTTTCCGATGAACTGATTGAAACAATGGCTAAATGCAAAAAAATGACTCCTTATTTGAATCTACCGGCTCAATCCGGAGACAACAAAGTCTTAAAAAGGATGAGTCGACCTTATAAAATAGAAAGGTATAAAAAAATAGTAAAAAAAATTAGAAAAGCTTTCAAAAAATACAGAAAAGGAATAGAATCTGAAATCGCTATTTCTACCGATATCATCGTCGGATTTCCAGGAGAAACAAAAAAACAATTTGAAAACACAGTAAAGCTTTTTAAAGAAATGAAATATGATATGGCCTATATCGCCAAATATTCGCCGAGACCTGAAACAACTGCAAACAAATTAAAAGATAACGTTTCCATGAAAGAAAAAAAGAGAAGATATAAGGTATTGACTGCGATTTTAAAAGAAACTGCCCTAGAAAAAAATAAAGAATATATTGGGAAAGAAGTTGAAGTATTAGTAGAAGAAAAAAAAGACAATTTTTTAATAGGTAAAACAAGAAGTTATAAAACCGTTAAACTACAAACTACAAACTACAAACTACAAACGAATCTTGTTGGCCAATTTGTTAAAATAAAAATCATTGACGCCTCATCTTGGGGTCTGAAAGGATACTCATTCTAAAATCAACGAAAGCCGGCTTTAGCCAGCTTTGTAATATAGATAAACTTGAATGTGCAATTAAGGAATTTTAGAAAAAGGCCTTCTCCTTTCTCTTTTTTGGGCTGTCATTCTTCTGTCAGAATTCTAATCATTGATGCCACTTGTTTTTTTCGGCTGTCTTTGAAGTGCTCTTCCCAACATTGTGGACAAATTAAGATTTCTAATACATCGAAGCCAAATTTCTGAGCCAACTCAATTAAGTCTTTTGTAGCTTTTTTGGTTTTGCCGCTTGGATAAGCAACTATTATCGGTTTCGCTGCTGTAACTATATCACCGCAGTCATCGCACCACACTTTTCTCGCCTCCAAAAACTATCAACGCCATCAGCGTTACGACAGATACTACGACCGCAAAGAATATCAATGCAAATCCCTGCCAGAAGTTAGGAAATGTCTTTAAACCGAGCTCTCCAATTTTTGCTGCGATTATCTGAAAGTTGATGTATACCGGAATCAGTATTGCCAGCGAAAGACCCACAGTTGCCAACAAGAAAGCAGCTATTTTTCCCATTTACATTCCTCCATTTTTTATATCCGTTTTTCAGCCCGCTTCTTTCTCCTCAAACTCTTATCATCAAATTCAAAGAGCTGCTTTAATAATACCATAAAATTATAAATTTTGTCAAGCCCACTGTGATTTTGATTGTATAAGTTTAAAATAAAAAAGCCCAAAGCATTTGCTAAACATTTGCTAAGGGCCTATGGGATTTATTTTGTAGAAAATTGGGAATTGGTCGGAGGAAATTTTTCCTCTGCAATGATTTCTATTGTTGCAATCTATAGGAGATTGCAACGAGATTTAGCGACGTAAAACTCCAACGGGCATACCAATACCCTTATTTTCTATCCAGATGATATTCGTTGTTTCGTTCAACCAAAGGTATCTTGTTATGCATATCCATTCGAATACATCCCACCAGTCTATCAGAATTGGAAGATCATCAGATTGGTATTTGCTTTTATGTTGCTCCATCACTGTAAAGCAATCATTGTCCCAAGAATTATCAGTGTATGCACAAGGTATATCTGCACCAACCCACCATGTACTGTCTTCATAAATAAAATATTGAGGGTGCGTGTGTCCCGCCATAACACAGCAGTCATACCAATGGTTGTCTGCGTAGAATAGATGCGAAACTTCGTGTTGGACGATATTATCGTCCATCCAGTAGACCTGCCATTTCAGAAGAATAAACACCCTTCCCTGGTCTAAGTATTCAGGTGGAGGAGCTTTTCCCGGTATGTTGGGTTCTTGAGGAGTTGCTTGGGCGGTTATTCCGATGATTGCGTCCACGTAATTTCTCCAGCCGTTCCCACTGTATACTGTACGGAGATACTGCGAAGTTTTATTTTCCAAATCGTACCAAAGACCTGTCATTGTAGTTAAACTGTCATCGCTGTCCCATTCCAAGAAACCGAGAATCCTTATGTCAATTCCGAAGTTTGCCACTAAAGCTTCGTCGCCTCGTTCGATTTGAAGCTTGGCCCAGGAAATCCAATTATGAAATCCACCAAATGTTCGCCAGATTGCTCTCTCTTCTTCATCTCCAGCCACTAACACATAGATTGGGTGATGAGCTTCTATATCATCAACTTCGTCAATTGCTGACATTGGTGATAGCGTATTGGAATAAGGATTCGTGGTGTTTGAGTAATCTTCATTGAAGTTTTCGGATGTTGCTGGTATTGGTTCTACGTCACAGATTCCTTCTGGTACTGGGTATGCGGTCAGTAAATCAACATTAGCTTTTGAAACTTTGAACCCGCTTGAAAAAACAAGAAATATCAGTGCGAAGATCAGCAGCTCAACTACGATTTGTCGCTTCATCTTCCTTCCTCCATTTCAGCCAGAGTATTCCGGTGGCGCACCAGCCCATTATACAGAAGGCAGCTCCGACAGGTTGTTGCAGGAGATTTGGTGGAACTGGGTAGGATGTCTCTAATGGATCAACCTTGTAGAATGTGCCATTATACTGAAGTGTCGGCTGCAACTCTCTCAAAGAATCTGCTTTTTCTTTATCTTTGACTTCGAGATATATAGTAACGTTATCGTATTCATACTCATATACTTTGATTATTCCCAACTCTTCTGTTGTGTTCCAAACCGGAGGCGGAACATCTGATATGTATAGGTTTGCATTAATAATAACATGGTGTCCTGAAGAATTTAAATGATTGCTGTATCCATAAACTTCTGTCCCAACCCATATCGCTGTAGCCATTAACATTACGCTTGCTAATATTTCTACCATTTTCATTCTTTTCATTTTTCTTTCCTTCTTTTCTTTCTTATTTTCCTTCACAATCCAACAATCGGTTCAATCAAACCAATCAGTTATTAGATTGTCAAGGAACTACTTCATTATAATAAAATCTAAATATTTTGTCAAATCCAAATAAAAAGACTTTAACTCAAAAAGTTAAAGCCATTTTTATATTTCACTATCGGGGTTTTTCAGATTCTTTCCTATCCGAAATCATATTCTCCAACATTTGAGTAAATCTGCAAGGATCACAAAGATGATCATCCTTCGTAGCCGCCCTTGTTCCACATTTCATACAATTTTCTTTCTTTTTTTCTACCATTTAAGGTACAGCCTCCTTTTTAAGTACTAAATTAAAATATCAAAATCACCAATAATGTCAATAGTTTTCGAAAGTAATCTTGGGTCTTATAATTTTAAGAGGCTAAAAATTATTTTTTATCTGCTTCTTCAGAAATACAATTAAAGTTATAATTTAAGTAGATAATAACTATAAATAACAATGCTAAAAAAGTTACCGAAAATTATTGTAATTCTCGGCCCAACTGCTTCGGGAAAAACTGATCTGGCTATAAAACTTGCCAAAAAATTTAATGGCGAGATAATTTCTGCTGATTCAAGACAAATTTATAAAAAAATGAATATAGGAACAGCTAAACCTTCAAAAAAAGAACTTGAAGCAGTCCCCCATCATTTAATTAGCATAATTAATCCGAATCAGAAATTCAACGTAGCTGTTTATAAAAATTTAGCTTTAAAAGCAATAAAAGAAATTCAAAAAAGCGGTAAAATTCCTTTTTTAGTCGGCGGAACTGGACTTTATATTAAAACAATTACAAACAATATAAGCTTCCCAAAAGTGCCTGCTAATAAAATCTTGAGAAAAAAATTAGAGCTAAAGAATGAAAAAGAATTATTTAAAATTTATAAAAAATTAGATTCAAAAGGAGCCAGATTCATTGATAAAAATAATAAAAGAAGATTGATCAGGGCCATTGAGGTTTCAAAAATAACAAAACAGCCTTTTTGGAACCAAAGGCAAAAACAAAAGCCACTTTTCGATTTTTTAATACTTGGAATAAATTTACCCAAAAAAGAGTTAAATAAAAGAATAAAAATAAGAGTAGAAAAAATGTTAAGAGCGGGCTTGGAAAAAGAAGCAAAGAAATTAATCAAAAAATATGGATGGAAAACTTCAGCCATTCAAACAATCGGATACCAAGAATGGCGTGATTATTTTAAAAATAAAATTAGTAAAAAAGAGGTTGAAGAAAAAATTAAACTCCATACTATCCAATTCACAAAGCGCCAAATGACTTGGTTTTCCGCCCAAGGCGGATCCGCCGTGGGCGGAAAAAAAGAGAAAAAAATACAATGGGTAAATAAATATAGAAAAGCAAAAAAATTAATAAAACAGTTTCTAAAAAAGAGTAATAAAAAAGGAAGGCAAAAAACAAAAATAATCATGCCTTCCTAAAATTAAGAAGATATTGTTTCTCAGTCCTATCAAGATTTTAAGGAGAAATTCATCACCGGAATATAGGAGAAACAGAGAAAGGAAGAAGGGGAGAAAGAGAGAAGGTGAATGAATGTTTTTTCTCCTTTCGATTTTCTCGGGACGAAAAACTTATCTTCTTTAATTTTTTTGAAAAGTGCAAAAAGTGCAAATGTTAAATTATTATAAATCTAAGAAAGAATACGGTCAATTATCTTTATCAACATCTCCCTGGCTAACTGAGGATTAGCCCTGCCTTTTGTCTCTTTCATAACCTGACCGATCAAAAACTGAATGGCGTTTTCTTTTTTTTGTTTGAAATCTGAAGCAGCTTTTGGGTTTTTAGAAATAACACTCCTGACAATTTTTTCAATCTCCATCTCATCGCTAATCAAACCAAGATTCTTATCTTTGATAATATTAGACGGATCTGCTCCTGTCTTAAACATTTCTTCCAAAACAATTTTGGCAATTTTTGAGGAGATTTTTCCGCTATGAATAAGGTTAATAAACTCGGAAAAATTTTCTGGAGTAATTAAAAATTTATCACTTGAAACTAATGCTCTTTTTAATAAACCTTGCAAATCGGAGATCAAATAGTTTGATGCTAATTTTATAAGGTTTGAAAGTTTTCCATGAGATAGTCTCGGTTCAAATTCGCTTATAACTTTCTCAAAATAATCACCTAAATTTTTATTACGTACAAAAATTTCAATACTCTTTTCATCAATTTCGTATTCTCTCTTAAATCTCTTTCTTTTTTGCTCAGGAAGCTCGGGGATCATTCTTCTAATTTCAAAAATATCTTCTTTTTTAAAATAAAGCGGGGGCAAGTCTGGTTCTGGAAAATATCTGTAGTCATAAGCTTCTTCTTTTTCTCTTTGACTGACAGTTATCTCCCTTGCATCATCCCATCCTCTTGTTTCCTGAATGATCTTTTTTCCGGCATTTAAAGCTTTAACTTGTCTTTCAATTTCATACTCAATAGCTTTCTCGACCGCTCTAAAAGAATTAAGATTTTTAATTTCTACCTTTGTCCCTAATTTTTTATCGTCAGAAGATAACGAAATATTCACTTCTACTCTTAGCTCACCTTTTTCTGGATCGGCGTTGGAAATATCCAAATAGCGCAGAATTAACTGCAGTTCTTCAGCAAACTTCCTTGCTTCTTCGGCTTGTTTAATATCTGGCTCAGTCACTAATTCCATCAAAGGGATTCCTGCCCGATTAAAATCAACTAAAGAATAACCTTTTTGATGAATTAATTTCCCTGTGTCTTCTTCCAAATGAACCCTTCTTATCCTAATCTTCCTTGTCGCTTGTTCCTTGTCGCTTGTCGCTAAGTCTAAATAACCCTCTTTGCAAAAAGGGAGGTCATACTGAGAAATCTGATAACCTTTTGGCAAATCAGGATAAAAATAATTTTTCCTATCAAATTTTGAATATTCTGGGATTTGGCAATCAAGAGCAAGGCCAGTTTTAATCACCTTTTTTACGGCATCTCTGTTTATTACCGGTAGAGTTCCGGGATGCCCCATACAAATGGGGCAAATATTTTTATTTGGTTGTTTTTCTTCTGAATCGTTCGGGCAAGAACAAAACATTTTGGACTTAGTATTCAATTCAATATGCATTTCTAAGCCAATTGTTGGTTTATAATTCATAGATTAATTGTTATTCTCCCTGACTTTGATTTTTTGACGTTTTTGCTTTTACTATTGCAACGCTATAACTTGAGCCAATAATATCAGCTCCGGCTTTTATTGCTTTTTCAGCGTCAGATGTCTTTTTTATGCTTCCCGCAACCTTGATTAAAAGGTCAGGAGCCCCTATCTTCATTAGTTTTAAATGCAAAAATTTTTCCTTAAGCTCTCGATATTCAAGAGGATCTTTTTCAGTGGCTGTTTTTACGCAAATTGCCCCAGCTTTTTTAGTAATTTGGGAAGCTTTAATAATTTCTTCATCAGTCAAATAACCAGAACCGATAATCACTTTTGTAGGTAAAACCTGGCTTATCTCTTTCAAGTCTTTTAAAACTTTATCCCATCTTCCATGTTTTACATCGGGGATTGAAATAACCACATCTAACTCATCAGCTCCATCTTTTTTTGCCTTTTGAGAAATTTTAACCCTTTTTTTATGCGGACTGTCACCTATTGGCGGATCAACTAAGCAGATTGTTTTAATTTTGGTTTCAGCTAACTCTTTAGCAACTAATTCTATCCACTTTGGCTTTACGCAAACTCCCCGGAAGCCGTATTGTTTTGCCTCCTGACAGGTTTTTTTAATGTCTTTTGAAGTTGCCTCGTCTCTTATATTAGTGTGATCAATTATTTTATTTATTTTCATATTTTAAAATTTTTTTCCAGTTATTTTTGTAATATTTAAATTTTTTTTCAAAAATACTCTTAGGAGTTATCTCTATTCTCAAAGACTTAATTTTTTCTTCTAAGAATTTGTGGATTTTCTCTTTATTTTTAATTGTGCCGATTTTTTCTAATTCCACAATTAAACCGTAACCTTTTGTATTATCAAGAAAAACTTTTAAATCTCCCCATTTATAAATTCTTCTATTTCTAAACCACCTAATCTCATCTTTGTATCCTAATCTTTTAAATAATTTTTCTATCTTTTCAAAATCCTCCTTTTTCAATCTAATTTCTATCTCTTCTCTAGAGCCATCATGAATTTTACCTTCTTTTAGTATGATGTAGGCCTTATTATTATTTCTTCGGAGTCTTAAATCTTTATTTTTTACTCCAAAATATACAGTTTCTTCTTTTACTGAATCTATAAATTTAGCCTCTTTTCTTAATATCTTCTCCAGCTTTTTGTATTCAGATCTACTAATAAAACTTCTAACTTCAACTTCTATATTTTTCACCCCCACACCAAACAAGCTTATATTCTAAAACTAAAGTTAGGTTTAGAAATTTCACCTGCGGTTAATAGTCCCCCATACCACGTATAATAAATTCTGCGCAAAGCGCAAAGCTTGTTATGGTGTGGGGGTTTTTTAATCTTAACAAAATTAAACAAAGAAAACAACGCATAAATGAGCTGTTAGTAACACTCATTGCTTATATTTTTCAATAGTGTAATAATATTTTAATAGGTCAAAAAATAAAATAATTTAAATAAGTATCTAAAAATATGCAAAACAAAAAAATCATCACTTTTATAGTTATTTTATTCCTATCCTTGGGAATATTCTCAGATACCAAAGCTATAACTATTGCAGAACTTCAAGCTCAGATTGCTACTTTGGCTACTCAATTAACAACCCTACAAGCACAATTAGCTCAAATGCAAAAAGATGCTACAACTTGGTGCCACAATTTTAACACTAATTTAAGTCAAGATAGTAGTGGGTCCGAAGTTGAAGCTCTTCAAATTGCTTTAGAGAAAGAGTTTTTCACTATAGGTATTAATGAAAAAACTAATAAATATTTCGGAGAAAGTACTCGTTTAGCCGTAATAGGATTTCAGGAAAAATATGCGGCTAATATTTTAACTCCTTTGGGTCTCACACACGGAACAGGCTATGTTGGTATTGCAACTAGATCAAAACTGAACTCACTCTACGGATGTCAGAGCACTATAACTACTCCAAGCACTACTGCTGCTATTACTCCCCCTACTGTTACTACTTCAGTCTATACTAATGTCGCCTATTCTTCAGCAACTTTAAATGGGAATATTACTTCTACCAATGGCCAAAATGCTGACCTAAGAGGTTTTGATATAGGGAATATTTATGGTACTTACAATTTAACTGGGTATACAGAAGGAATAGCTGGAAGCTATGCCTATGGCATAGGAGCTTTTAGCTGGACTAGTTTAAGCTTAAATCCAGGCACAACCTACTACATTAGAGCCAAAGCTCATAACTCAGCTGGCTGGAATTATGGACAAATGTGGACGTTTAATACATCAGCTACTAGCTGTACCCATATTGCTCCAACAGTTACACTAACTCCTGTTACTCAATCAGGCAGCCCTGGAAAATTGTTAGTATATAACGTTGGTATTAAGAATAATAATCTTACTAATGGTTGTGCTCCTGCCGAAATTAATTTAAGTGTAACTACTTGCCCATCTGGTTGGACTTGTAGTTTAGGTCTATCCAGCGTTCTCGAACAACCTATTTCGGCTGCTACTGGAGTTGGTCTTCATATTACTCCTCCAGTCGGAGCTTCTGCGGGGCTATACAATATTACAGTTCAAATCGCATATGTTTCCTCTTCGCTTAAGACTACACAAACTCTAACTACAGTCTACAATGTTGTTTCTACCACCACTCCTCCTGCTCCTATACTTTCACCTGTTGGAGGAGAAACATGGCAACGAGGAACATCTCAGGTTATCCGATGGACACCATACGAGAAACCTTCAAGTTCAGTAATAATTAGTCTATATAAAGAAGGTATCTACCAAAAACCACTAGCGGGAGCAATACCAGACAGTTATGGGCAATGGATATGGAATATCCCTGCTGATCAGCCATTAGGATCCTTATATTCAATTCGTGTTTCTAGATTATCCTATCCTCAAGACTTTGTTGCTGATAGCAACTATTTCTCTATAATTGAAAAACTATTCATCACCCTTCTTTCTCCAAATGGCGGAGAGACGTGGAAGGCTGAAGATACACATGATATCACTTGGAAATCTTCGGGATTAGATAAAATATATATTGGCGTAAGATGTTCTGAAGGAGGATTAGTTCCTTTATTCTCAACTCCCAATATAGCTCGAGAAGTATCTGCATCGTTAGGGAAATTTTCTTGGAAGATTGATGTTTCTTCTATAATTATGTGTGATAAATATAAGGTTACAGTCGGTTCCGCGATTCAAACAGGAAAAGCAGAAGCTATAAGTGGAACATACGATGAAAGTGATAATGGTTTCACTGTCACCGCATCTGATACCAATTACAAATGTCCAGATCTTAACGGAGACAAGAAAATTGATATCCTTGATGCAATAATAATAAGCAATTCCATAAATACTTGTTCAGGTAATGCCAAATATGATGCCAGAGGTGATGTCAATGGAGACAATTGCGTAAATAGCATTGACCAGAACTATATACCAAAGTATATGGGGTATAATTTGGCAGACTTGATTCAATGCCAGAATGCTTCTTCTCTAAACACAATACAAAAAATGATGGCTTCTATTGCCGATACGATTTCTAAATTACTTGAAGGGATTAGATCATTAGGAAAATAAGATTAAGCTGATTCGTATTTAAAAACCGAGGCGGCCGCCTCGGTTTTTAAATTATTTTTTATAGAATTTCTTTAGTTATTTTTAAGATTTTTTGATGAATAATTTCCGGGGATAATAATTTTTTATTTTTAAAGCATCCAACAACTTTAAAATCTTTAGGGAACTCTTTTGCAGCAAACAAATAAGCTTTTTCAGCATCTTGAAGATGACTTAAATCTTTTTCATGAATATCTTTTTTGCGACCCAAATAAGCTTTCTTTTTGATAATTTTTTCTTTATCAAAAATTTTTTTAGATAAATTTTGGGCAATTTCAGGTTTTATCTTTAGAATAAAATTAATGTCCGGTTTTGGAATTTTAAAAATTCCGTATTCTAAATCATATAACCATCTTAGATATTTTCTTCTTTCTTTCAGATTCTTAATTTTTCCTCCCTGATGGCCAACACTAGAACCAATATATCTGTCAGCTATAACAATAAATCCTTTTTTTAATAAGTTTCTTATTTTAAAACTAGCATCATAACGATCACAAGCATAGAAAACTGAAGCCTGATAAGGACTGACTTCCTTAGCTTTTTTTCCGTATTTTCCAGTCAAGTATTCATCAACGAGACCAGCTGATTTTTGGCCATGTTGCGGAAAATCAATAAAAGAAATTTTATAACCTTCTTTTTCTAAGGCTTTTGCCAATAATTTTGCTTGAGTTGATTTCCCAGAACCGTCAATTCCTTCAAGGACAATAAACCCCCCACCTTTTTTACGATGTTTAATTATCTTCTTATTTGAGGTAATAAATTTCTTACTAAACATAGGTTATATTAGAATTTCGAATAAAAGGTGAGGGACTAGTCCAGTACTGAGCTTCGCTCTGGTGCTGGGTTTTCCTCTTTTTTTGTTTTTTTTCATTTTATCCTTTAAGACAATATTTTACTTTTTGAAAGCTCCTTCTAAAATTTATTGCTTCTTTTTTGATTTTTTCAGGGCTCTCCTGATCTAAAACTAATCTTTTCATAAAGCGCGCGATTTCTTTCATTTCTTTTTCTTTCATTCCAAATCTGGTCATTTCTTGAACCCCAATTCTGATGCCATTGGGATTTTTAATATCAATTTTTTGAGTAAATAGAACGTTTTTATTTAATATTATATTTGCCCTTTCACATAATTTCGCCACAAAATCCCCTCCTCCCAAAGTGCTTACTTCAACTAAAACCTGATGGCTTTTGGTAAATCCTAATTTTTCACCAAAAACATCAAAGCCTAAATCAAAAAGTTCTTTGGCTAAGGTTTTTGCATTTTTTATTATTTGATTGGCATAATCTTTTCCAAATTTTTTCATCTCCATCAGAGTGATATAAAGAGCAGGGATTCTATGAAGATGATGATTAGACAAGACCCCTGGGAAGACTTTCCTTTGGATTTTTTTTCTCGTTTCTTCATCAATATTTCCTAAAATTAAACCTCCTTGGGGACCGGGAAAAGTTTTATGCGTTGAAGAAGTAATAATATCTGCTCCTTCTTTTAAGGGCTTTTGGAAAAATCCTGCGGAGATTAAACCAAAAACGTGGGCTGCGTCATAAATAATTTTCGTGCCGGTTTTCTGACAAATCTCCTTTATTTCTTTTATTGGCTGGGGAAATAAAATAACCGATCCGCCCAAAACAACTAATTTTGGTTTGAGCTTCAAAATTTGTTTTCTTGCTCTTTCTAAATCTATATTCAGCTTTTCTTTATCAATATCAAAGTGATAAACTTTTAATCCCAAAAGGCCGGCTGCTCCTGGCGGTTCGTGGGAAACATGGGACCCGCCTTCTATCCCTAAAGTGATAATTTTATCGCCTTTTTGGGCTAAAGCGGCAAATACCGCCATATTGGAGAGAGTGCCGGAGATAGGCCTTAAATCGCTAAAATTGGCCTTAAAATGGGCTTTATATGCCTGGGTGACCAATTCCTCGATCTGGTCAAAATAGCTCAATCCCTGGTAATAACGTTTGAAAGGCAGGCCTTCGGCATAGCGATGCATCAAGTCAGAAAAATACGTCTTTTCTGCCAAAGGCGACATCACATTTTCCGA
>CAYHAF010000020.1:0-12906 GCA_964354555.1 uncultured Candidatus Saccharibacteria bacterium | reverse complement strand
GATGGACAACAGAAAAAGAGATAAATTACGTTTTAAAAGTTTTGCCAAAAATTATTAAAAAATTAAGGAAAATATCTCCATTCAAACATGGCTAAAAATAAACTCTATACAAAAAAAGTTATTGAACATTTCAGCAACCCCCACAATTATGGAAAGATTAAAAATCCGGACGGAGTAGGCAAGGTAGGAAACGTTATTTGCGGCGACGTGATGTGGCTTTATATTAAAGTCTGGAAAAACGAAAAGGGAAAAGAAATAATCAAGGATATTAAATTTGAAACTTTTGGCTGCGTGGCTGCTTTAGCCACCAGCAGCATTATAACCGATTTGGCCAAAGGAAAGACTTTGGAAGGCGCCTTAAAAATTGATAAGAATGAAATAGTTAATTCTTTAGGGGGTTTGCCGCCAATAAAAATTCATTGTTCTGTTTTGGCTTCAGATGCCTTGGCCGAAGCCATATATGATTATTTGTTAAAAAATAAGAAACAAATCTTTCCGGAACTTAAAAAAAGACATGAAAGGATTTTAAAAGAAATTGAGGTGATAGACGAAAAATACAAGGACTGGCTGGACATTGAAGAAAAAGTGCACAAACATCATGATGAATAAAATAAAAAACAAAAAAGTACTCGTGGCGATGTCTGGTGGAGTAGATAGTTCAGTGGCCGCCACTCTTTTAAAAAGAGCGGCTGAACCAAAAGATTTTAAAAAAATCTTTGGTCGCCCGACCCCGAAGGGATTTAGGGGTTTTAATTTGACCGGCGTTTTTATGAAGTTGAATAATTTTTCAAAAGACAGTGAAAAAAGAGCCAGAAAGGTGGCAAAAATTTTAAAAATTCCATTTTACGTTTTTAATTTTGAAAAAGAGTTTAAAAAGAGAATTGTTGAATATTTTTTAAAAGAATACAAAAAAGGGTTAACTCCTAACCCCTGCGTGGTTTGTAACAAAGAAATAAAATTCGGGCTATTAATGGAAAAAGCCCTAGAGTTCAATGCAGATTATGTGGCAACAGGACACTATGCGAGAATTAAATTATCAGCGAATAATAAATATATTACGAATAAGCGAATCCGTCAATTCGGAAATTCGCGGCGAATTCGTTATTCGTTGATTAAGGCACAGGATAAAGAAAAAGACCAATCTTACTTTCTTTGGAGATTGAACCAAAATCAGTTAAACAAGATTTTTTTTCCAATAGGGAATTACACCAGGAGGGAAGTGGAAGCTATGGCAAGAAAATTTAAGCTACCGGTGCTCTCGGCAAAAAAATCAGTGGAAATCTGTTTTATTCCCAAAACAATTGAAGATTTTTTGAAAAAATATCTCAAAGAAAAACCGGGCCGAATTATTGATAAAAAAGGAAAGTTTCTCGGCCAACATCAAGGCCTCTGGTTTTATACAATAGGCCAAAGAAAAGGGATAAAATTGCCTGAAGGGCCTCACTATGTTATAGATAAAAATTTTAGGAAAAATATTTTAGTGGTTTCTAAAAACAAAAAAGATTTGGCAAAAAAAGAACTGACTGCCAAAAATGTAAATTGGATTCACCCTGTTAAATGCCGCGGAGCGGCAACCCAGCCTTTTTCAAAAAAGGCTGGGTTATTTAACAGGGTAAAGGCCCAAATTCGCTATCGCCATGAAGCTGTCCCAGCAACCCTCTATAAACTAAAAACTAACAACTACAAACTAATTTTCCGCAAGCCGCAGCTTGCCATAACTCCGGGCCAGTCAGCCGTTTTTTATAGGGGAGATCAACTTCTCGGTGGAGGAATAATTGAGTGATGACTAAAAACAAAAGACGGGCGCCTACACGTCCGTCTTTTGTTTTTAGTCAGGTGAGAAAAAAGATTTCCACAGGTTTTCCTCAATTGTGCTTGACAGGGTATTTTGGCTTGCTAATATTGAAGCGCGAGAGGAAGGAGAGGACAAGCTGTAATATCCCGGGCTCGTGCTTCTTTCTACTCCTAAGTAGGGAGACCTATTGGACGAAAGCCCACAAGCTGACAACCACCAGGCGAGACATTGCATATTGTCCACGCATATCATTTCTAGCGATGCTAGTAGGTGTCTGAAGACACAAATCTGAAGATGCTGAAGTATGCATCTGTGGCCATAAAGACCAAAAAGCCCATAGGGCTGATAGAACCTGTCGATGCTGTCGACGGTGCGCTAAAAATGATATCTCGGAGAAACCTCATTCGTGAGAAATCTCCTTCCTCTCTCCTTTCATTTTCAAGAGCCGTTAAGGGCTTTTTTATTTAGACTTGACTTTTTTTTGGAATAAATTAGAATCAAATAGAACCTTTAATTAATAGAGGGAAGGGAATAATGCCAAAATGTCCGAAATGTGGAAAAGAAATGGGCTCAGCTTTATCGCTTATTCCTAAGGGGCAAACTGATTCTGTGAATGGCAAAGAAGCACCAAAACCTGTTTCTCGATGTACTCATTGTGGCTTTACTAAAAAAAATCGAAGAGCAGAAACTTCGCAAGCCATACCACCCATGCCAAAAATAGTATTCCGATAAAGGCGAAAAACGTTTTCGCCTCTTTTTTAATTCCGAAGGAATCAAGATTCTAAGGGGCGCAGCAACGAGGGTTCTTATTTGGGTTTTTTCCGGGTTGAATTTTCGCTCAAATGGGGGTAGAGTGAAATATATGATTATCAAAGAAAAAAAATCTATTGAATCTTTCGGTTCATTCGTTAAAGCCGTTGTTGACATAGAGAAAAAGATTATTTCAGTTGGTTGCGAACTTCACGCCGATTGTGCGGAAGATCTTATGGCTCAGGACTCCTCTTATTCTAATTTGTGGGGTGCTAATATTTATCCAAAAGACAAAAAGATTGATTTTATTTCCTTGATTAACATCAGGCCGGCGGCGAATAACCGATCTATGGACATTAAAGATCAGAATATCAGAAAAAAAGTTGAAGAAATTATTAAAGAATTAGTTTTTTAATGGAATTAAATCGCTGGGAAAAATTTAGTAAAAGGGAACAGCTTTTGATGATTGGCTCTGAATTCCTTCGTGCCAAAACCTGGCAGGAAAAAGACAATGAAAAATTCATATCGGCGCTTTGGCGCGCTTTGGAATTGATTGATCTGACGCTCGCTGACTTAAAATGGAAAAAGGACTCCCGGATTTTATTGGGGTTGAGGGAAGAAGTGGCAAAGTTTTATTCCGCAGATAGAGCTGACGATGTGTCTTTGCTTTATAACGCACTTTAATGTTTTAATCTATGAAAAACATCTTAAAATTTGTAATAAGCATAGTTATCTGCCAGATGGCCGGAGTTTTGGGCTCGGTTTTTACAACGCCGGCGATCAAAGGTTGGTACCTAAAAATAAACAAGCCCTCATTTACGCCTCCGGGTTCTTTTATCGGATTGGTTTGGGTTATTTTATTTTTCCTGATGGGAATTTCCTTATATTTAGTATGGTCAAAGAACTGGCAAATTAATATTCCGGTTAACAGGCCGGAACGCAGAGCCTGGAATCGCTTTTCCGAGAAATTGTGGTCAGGTACTTGGCGGGAGGAAAATACAATTGCCATTTTTATTCTTCAGCTGGTTTTAAACATTTTATGGTCAATAATATTTTTCGGCCTGAAATTGCCCGGCTTCGCCTTTTTTGAACTTCTGATGCTTTGGTTTGCGATATTATATACGATTGCCAATTTCTACCGCGTTTCCAAAACCGCAGCTTATTTATTGATTCCATATATTTTCTGGGTTTCCTTTGCTGGATTTTTAAACTTTACAATCTGGAAGATGAATTAAAAATATTTTCAAAAAGCCCCGCGAGGGGCTTTTTTAGTTTACAGATTTTAGAGGATCTGATATAAAGAAATCAGCTATTTCAAAAAGGTGATAGAAGAATGAAACCGAACCTTCGGACTTTAGAAAAATGGCGAGATCGCATCCATATAGTTAGCCACCCAATTCGTCTGCAAATTATGATAATGCTTTACGCTGCAGAAGTCATCGAACGTCAAAAAGTAGAAAAAGAATTAATGCACAATTATCCGATAGGATTTCTGAAGTATTATATCAACACGGTGAAATCTGTTCTGACAATCATAAGAACTACTGGGTTCTCTGGCTTGATTTACTACATTGCTGTTTGGCCAGTGAGATTCTTTATCTATCTTAAAATGGGTAAAGGCATTCTGATGCCATTCTCTGTCAAAAAATAAATCCAAATAATCGGCTGAGACAACCTCAGCTTTTTTATTTGGTTGACTTAATCTTTGGTAGTGCTATTTTGAAACTGCAGAACATTAACAAAGATGGTGAATTGATGAAAAAAGCTATTTTAGTGTGTTCAGATCGGCAATGTCATACAATTGTCGGAGACACTATTTGTCCAGACTGTAACACTAAACTAGAGTATCTTCATAGAAGGAAAGCCCATTGTCCTAAATGCGGACAAGATTGGCACCCGGCTAATCTTAGCAAGGCATGCCCCAAATGTTGTTCTTTAGATTTAAATTTCGAGCCCGACTAAATTGTTTTCAAGCCCTTCGGGGCGTTTTTTTTATTGGTGGATTATTAAATAGTTGATAAAATAATCAAAATTTGATATATTTTTAAAGGTGTTTCAATTGGTTCTTTCCAATAAAAATAAAAAAGAAGCTAATCAGAAAGGAATCTCCAGGTGGATTAGTCTATCCGCAGGCATTATCTTGTTTTTCATCGCTTTTCTAAAAGGCGAATCATTTATTGCATTTTTGACTTTTGTAATTAGTGCTTTCTGCGGTTTCGCTATTGATTGCATAGGTATTGGGATATTAAAACTATGGAAATATCCAAGACAGACATTTCTCACAGTAGAATATTTTGGGATTGTAGTTCCTGCCTGGGGAGTATTCGGGATGCTAATAAACATGCCATTAAACTGGATCCGCGTTGACATGGCACTTGCTATTATATTAGTGACCATTTCGCTTTTAACATTCTATGAACTTCCCAATATCAAGATTGGAAGTTGGAAATACAGTGTTCCTGTTTGGTTGGTAATCTTCGGATGGATTCCATTGACCTTTGTCTTTAGATTTTTATTTCTGCTGCTTCTTTAGCTTTCAGGCGTGTCTTAAAAAAGATACGCTTTTTTATTTGGGTTTTTCCCGAGTTGAATTTTTGAGGAAATAAAAACGGGGTCAACCTTTTGATTAAACCCCTTGAACGTACTATTTAGAATATCTTTTTCTATTTGGCTCCTCTTTGTTTTCTGAAATATCTTAGCGTCTCGTAAAAGTCGCCTATTTTTGGTTCCATTTCGGCGAATTTGTCCTCGCATTCTTTAGAGCAGAAAGCCAGCCAAATTGATCCCTTTATGGCTATAACGTGCATAGATTTTCCGCAAACAGGGCAATCTTCGAAGCAATGAACGATTTTACGCTCTAACCATATGTCAATCTTTGGATGGAGTATCTCAACCGTATCTTTAGTGAGATTTCTTATTCTTTCATCCGGAACGTCAAAGCACTTTATTTCAATCGGTTTTGTCTTTCCCATAATTTTTCGCCTCTATTGAATTTATATTTTCTCATGAAATTTGTCAATATTTTTTAGGTAAATCCGGTAGACAACTTGGACTAATTTTTATTCTGCGAAGCAGGTTTAAGTTGTTCTATCCGGGTTGAATTTTCGCCTGCCCTGTTTACGCTGAGTGAAATTGAAGCGAGTCTTGCTTGCAGTGAGTTTATCGAACTTGCCTGCAGTGAGTTTATCGAACTTGCCTGCAGTGAGTTTATCGAACTTGTCGAAGGATTCAAATGGGAGAACGTGTTGTCCCCCCGCCCGCGGGGCGAGAGGGTGAAACATTGACAAATTATTTATTTAGGTTTATAATTAAAATACCTTGAAATCATTATATAAAAGTTTAATTTCAAGGTTCTTGAACGAAGTGAAAGGTTCTTAATTCTGAAAGAATCAAGGTTCTTGAACGAAGTGAAAGGTTCTTATAATTAAAATACATCTGGAACCTATATAAAAAGTTAATTATGTGGAGAAGCCACAATAATAGAAGGTGTAAGAATAAGATTGTTCTTTGAAATAACTTATAAAAAGGGAAGGAAAAATGCCTCTTGTAAAGAGAAAATCAAACATAGTTTTTTCTTTACAGGAGGCGTAAGATTGAAAAAAGAATGCGTTCTTTTTCTACCAGGATTTCAAAAAGAAAGATTTGATCCAGCAGAAAAAGGAGCAAAGTTTAAACAATCCTTAGAAGAAAAAGGTTTCAGGGTTTGCATATCAAGCTACAGTAACGGTCAACCAATGCAGGAGTCTCTTAATGTATATGTGAATCAAGTGAAAGAAGAAGTAGATAAAATAAAACCAATGAGAATAATAGCTCATTCTATAGGCGGGTTAATCGCCAGAAAAGTAATCGAAACTTCCACAGAAGATCTCGGCATTAAAACGCTGATAATGCTGGAGACGCCAAATCTCGGCACTACCTTAATGAGAGTAAGAGAGTTAGGGTTTCCAGAATGGCCTTCAGTTCTCGATATGCTAAAAGGCAGCGATTTTCTCCGAGAACTTAATAAAGATTGGCCGGAACGACAAAAAGCGCTGAAAACTAGATACTTCCAGATAGGCGGAAACCGTTTTGTAAGGTTTCCTGATATATTTAGACTTCCAAAAACAATCACTATAGAATTCAAAGACTTGGACCATTCCGAATTAAGAACCGATTCTCAAGTGATTCAAAAAATAATAGAGATTATTTCCTGACCTTTTCTTCCCTTTTTTTTCGAGCCCCCCACTTTTTGCAAAAAGTGGGGAATTGGAAAAACGCAGGAACTGTCTGTAATCAGGCAGTTTTTGTTTTTTCCTGTCATCTCTGATTTGGAAACTAACCTTTGTTTTATGTTATAATTAAGCAATATGAAACAACAGCATTGGTTAGGTTATAAGAGAAAAAGAAAAGCTAAAACAGGCAGAAGGCATAGAAAGCCCAGAAAGTAGAGGTAAAAACCTGTTTTATAGGATTTTTTATTGAGGGGTTAATCCCGAGATTAATTTCTCGGGTTTTTGTTTTCTTGACTTAATTTTTGGTAGTGCTATTTTAAAATAGCTGAAACGAAGGAGGTGAGAAAAGCTGTCAACAGTTGAAATATTTAGAAAAATGAGAGAGCAAGGAAAAGTCTTGGTTCAAGTTCACTTTGAAGGTGAAGAATTTGAGTGGAAAAAGAAAGAGGAGATAGAAGAAGACATACGTTTGGGGAATCTGGTAGCAGAAGAAGTGATAGAATATTATCCGGAAGGAGACAAGGTATTAAGTCGTCCGACAGGCGAATACAGATACAAAAAAACTAAACAAACTTAGCTCTTTAACTCAAGCCCTTACGGGCTCTTTTTTTTGTTTTTGAATTTTTTCGAATGATTGACAAAAATAATACTTTTGCTATAATCAAAACAGCACAAAGGTGATTGAATGGGCCTTGAAGAAATAGATCGCGCGATCGAAAAATTAGACAATATGGGAGCAATAGAATACGCTCGCCAGGCATATGGTAAATGGTTTTCAATTTTTTGTCTGGTTGCTTCTTTTGCCACCATTAGTTTAGTAGCAATGGCTTACTGTCCGGTTCGCTTTCCTGGCTTTGTAGAATTAGGCGGCATATTCTTATACTTAGCGATATTCTGCTGGTTCCTTCCGTGCTTCATGATCTTCATAAGCTGGAAAGCGCTGCGAAACGAAAGAAACGGCGATTATGCCTATTGCTTCTAGATTCGAGCATGTTTTAAATAAACTGCTCTTTTTTTGTTTGAAGTTGAGTTTTCGTTCAAAAGAAGGAGTAGCCCCCCTCGCCCGCGGGGCGAGGGGGGCTAAAACCTTGACAGATAGAACAATATTTGTAAGAATTATAAAGTTTTGTTCGTTTCAAGAAAGAGGAATCAAATTGAAAGAGCTTAAAATAGGTGGAGGTAGTAATCCTTACGGATTCATGGTCTCAACTGACCCATTTCTTAAATTCGGAATAAAGAGCAAAAACTATAATAGAGGATTGGCTTTGCTTCGTGGAATTCAACTGACAGGAGTAGCTGTTGGTGCGATTTTGATGTTTTGGCTACCTAATCCAGTTGGTATTATCGCATTCTTTATTCTCATTTTTCTAACAATGACTTTCAGCGAACGGATCGCATTAAAAATCCCTAAATTCAGAGATGACTTTCAGGAATGGCACGCTGTTGAACATAAGCTCGTTAATGTCTTATCTGTTGGCCAAGAATTGACGATTGAGAACTTAAAGAATGCACCATGTAATATTTCTCATTGCGGGGAAGGCAATCGTTTCCTCAGAGAACCTTCCGACGAAAAATTGCAAGAAGCTCTAAGAGTTGGAAAAATATTCCTCGAAAGAAGAGTTTAAATAAAGAAATTCTTCTTTTTTTTTGAATTTTCGCTCAAATAGGGGTAAAGTGAAAAAAGACAGTATAAAATATTCCCAAAATCGCCAAACAGGCGATTTTTTAGTTCTCCACTTGACAAGGTTTCTTGGTCTGCTACACTTTAGTTAAGTAAAGTGCTTTACTGTAGTAAAGTGATAATATGTCAAAATGGGATAATAAAAAAACGAAAGACTTAATGGAGGCTATTTTAACCTTAAGGACTACTGATGAAGCAAAGAGGTTTTTCCGTGACCTGCTTACCGAGCAGGAGATTATTGACTTTGGGAAAAGATGGCAAGTAGCCAAAATGCTAAGCAAAAACATTCCCTATTCTCAAGTTGAGAAAGAAACCGGCTTGAGCTCAACAACAGTAGCTAGAGGTTCTAGATGGCTGAAAAGAGGCACGAAAGGATACAAATTAGTATTTAAAAGATTAAATATTCATCCTCACAGCCAGCTCTCTAGAAATAAGCGATATAAACTAAAAAAGAGGAAATCATCAAAGGTCGAGTAAATTAAATAGAAATTTAAGAATATGACCGACGAATTTGAAATAAATTGTCCCATATGTCTTAAATGTGGCCAACAAAAGCAAGATACAATAATAAACGACACATGGAAGTCATGCGCCATTTGTAAATGTAAAAATCCAAATTGTATCCGAAATTGTATCCGAGAAAAACAAATCTCAGTTATTTCCGGTAAGAAATGTCCTATATGTGGTTATGTGCAACAAACAGCTTAAAATGAAAATTAGTTGACCTAATATCAAAACATACTTTTCTGAAAAAACAGAGACAATATTTTAATACATTATAACTGAACAAACTTATCATCCTCTTGAAAGAGGATTTTTTATTTAGCTCGCACAATCATTGAACGAGAACCCAAAATCCCTATTTGTGTCGCATAATTCAGGGCCGTATTGATTGACTTAACGTTTCTTATGTGCTAATATTACATACGTAAGATAGTTGCCTAATAAAAATTTAGTCGAGTTTATTCGGGAAACTAAACTTTAGGATAAGACCTTAAAATATAAGAATTAATTTATTTACTATAAACATGGAAGGAACAATTAAAACTCTTGTTTCAGACAAAGGGTTTGGATTCATTACCGTTGAAGGAGAAGAGAAAGATCTATTTTTTCACAAGAATGAAGTCAAAGGAGTGACCTACGAAGAGCTAAAAGTGGGAGACAAAGTATCTTTTGAGAAAGCTGATTCTCCGAAAGGACCCAATGCGACAAACGTAACTCGCATTTAAGAATCTATTCTGTAAAATCAGACAACGAAAAATCGCCAAGAAGGCGATTTTTTGGTAGAATGACTAAAAGGTCAAACCATTCTAAAAATTAAGTAAATTTAATAATATTCATATGGGAGATTTTAGAAAAGGCGGCGAAAAGCGTTTCGGTGGCCATGGGAGCGGATTTAGCAGACGAGATAGTGGTCGAGGTGGGTTCGGCGGAGGTAGAGATCGTGGCCCAGTCATTATGCACCAAGCGATTTGCGACCAATGTGGAAAGCCATGTGAGGTACCCTTTAGGCCAACTAGTGGCAAGCCGGTGTATTGCAATTCTTGTTTTGGAGGTAAAAAAGAAATTGGAAATAATAGAGATAGGGATAGATCTTCTCAAAGGAATTATGACAGATATAATGCTCCTATTAAGTCGGATTTTGGAAGTGAAATTGGTAAGGGAAATAATAATGAAGTGAAGAAGCAGTTAGAAATATTAAATGGAAAAATGGATATACTTATTAATGCAGTAAAAGCTATGACGAGCACTAAGCCTCTGGTTGCAGAAAAAAAAATCAAGAAAGTGGTAAAAGCGGTTCCAGTCGTTAAAACTAAAAAAATCAGTTAAAAAGGCTTCTTATTATTGGTTTAATCTGGTTCTAACCCCAGTAGTAGAAGCTTCGCTTCACTACGGGACTTCGCATCGTCCATTAAGGGGAGCCCCGATTTCCGCCTATTTATTTGGGCGGTTTTTACGTCTCACAATCATTGCTGTAATAATAAAAAATCGCCCTATGCCTGACGGCCGGGCGATTTTTAAGTTTATCGTGAGCTCGTCGAACGATTGAATTTTCGCTCAAATGGGGGATAGGCGCCCAATCGCCCGCGGGCGAGAGGGCGGCACCTAAAGCATTGACAAATTATTTATTTAGGTATATAATAGAGTTATAAAATAGTTCTTTGATAAAACATAGGGGGAAGAACATTCTATTACCCAAACTGTTCATCTGTATTTTGGTGGTCAGTTTGGGTAATAGACATGGAAACATTAAACAAACGCGGAATATGGACATGGGCTGCTATAATGGCAGACCTGGAAAAGCAAGGAGGACTAAAGAATGTAGCAATAGACCCATTCAGTGTGCGACTAAATTTTTGTGCTGGACAATATGACGGACGACTTTTCACGGTATCTTGGGTTCATCAGATACTCTTAATGGTAAGCATGAAACCAGAATGTTATTCTCCAGAACTGATAGAAGCTTTCACGAAGGTAGTAGAATATCGGCCTTGCTATAAATACCTAGAAAAAGCTGGTGGAAAGATTCCAATGATAACTGTCGAATGGGCTAAAAACGACGCTGAAGCTCGATTTGCTGAACTTCAAGAGAAAGAAAAGAAAGTAGAAATCACACAATTAGAGAAAATATAATAACTTTCTCTTCCCCCTTTTTCTATTTTTCGAGCCCATAAATATTTGTGGGTTGGAAAAACGCAGGAACTGTCTGTAATCAGGCAGTTTTTGTTTTTTATTTGAATTTATTCGGAACGGCGCAGAGACGCCCCAATCGGCCGCGGCCGATTGGGGCGTTGACAGGAATAATTTAATTTATTATGGTTTTAATATGGAGGGAAATAGTTGGAAGAAGGAAAACAAAACTTTAGCACGGTAGCGTTCGTTCTTTTTGCCATCTGGATGGCGTGTACAATATTCCCAGGTTTAAGTTTTAAACTGATACCGTTATTAGCTGGTGCTCTAGCCATATTATTATTTGTTGTTCCGCCGCACACTATAGGTCTATATTTGAACATTCGGGATGGCAATACTGTTCCAGCGATAACTATTGGTCTTTTCTGGTCATTTTGGTTGTTCCTCGGCATAGGATACTTTATACTACCGGCCACGCAAATTAGTGAAGCCTTAAAGTTTATTGAGCCTGGAATGGCTGTAGCTGTTTTCTGCCTTCAGTACTTTTACAAAGACAAGTCGCTCCAATATATCTTGATTGGTTTGGGCATGACGATCACTTATTTATGGTTATCTAAGCTTATTCTTTTCTTGGAAGCCGGCGTACCCTTTGTAGTAATAAGCTTAGGAATTTGCACTCTAGCAGTAGCAGTACATCAACTTAAAAAGTTGAAAAAAACCAATAAAGATTAACATTCATAAAGAGGATAATACAACCCCTCTTTTTTTATTTGAATTTTTACTTGACAGGTTTTAATTTTACTTATAAATTTGATTTATGGTGATATCATGACAGGAGTAAATGAAAGAGTACCAGCAGATGATATGAGAGATGCATTGGAGCTCATTACACGACGGGCAATGGCTGGGGCGATGGATGACATCGCCTATGCCTTAAGACACGGTTTAGAGGGCGACATCTTACACATAGTGGGTGGCGAAAATATAGTCAAAACAACACAAAAATTGACTAGAAATGGCTTCAAGATTCAATCAGAGTTGGCATTCAAAATCAAAAGATTGATCAAAAAAGAGATAATAACGATAGTAAAATCACCAAAGAAAAGATCTCGTAAAACAGATTAGCTCATTTCAAAGTTGCAATTCAAAAATAATGGGGACAAAATTACGTGGTCCCTCTTTTTTTCTTTTGAATTTTCGCTCAAATGGGGAAAATATTGACATAAAAACTATACCATGAAAAGATGATCTATCTGAAAGGTACGCCTTTCAGATATACAAGAAAAGGAGGTGAAGGGTATGCCCGACACTGAAGGATTGGAACTACTTGTCCGTAAGCAACCGCTAACTGATGATGACTGGTTCAGCCTTATAGAAGCTCGTTGTTCTCTTCTCGAGCCGCACCTTAATTCGTTTACGTTCTCAAAACTTGGAAATCTCAAGTGTCTAAGAACAGGACTCAATGATACTCACGACATATGGGATGATGATTTTACTGGAACCACAATAGGAGATTCTCAGTTTAATCTCAACGCTCAAGGCATCTTCTGTTGTCCAAAGTCTGGTATTGAAAGAATCTTAGGCAGCGGTTATCAAGCACCGCTAGGCGGAGTTAGCTGTCCTGACGGTAAGCTGCACATTTGGGGTTTTACCAGATACAACAATTGGATTCTGGTAACAGTTGAATTCAAGGGCGAGCCTGGGTATAAATGCAGAGGATACGAAAGGGCCGGAAGAGTGTTCATTGAGAATGTAGATCTGAAAACAATCATCGCTAAAACAAGATCAACACCGGAGGAAATCTGGAGAGAACTAGGCAGAGCTATAAGAAACTGGAC
>CAYHAF010000019.1:0-13195 GCA_964354555.1 uncultured Candidatus Saccharibacteria bacterium | reverse complement strand
GGGTATAGAACCTAATTCCTGTCTTTGGTACTTACTGGAGACGGGTATCGAACTCGAAGTCAGAGTTCAATCTCTAGAGTTAATATCCCAAGAGTCTTTCTCTTGGGTTTTGTTATTGACAAAATCTATAGAGGTGCTATAATAGAAGTATCAGGAGGAACCAAAATGAATAGACCAAATAGTATTCCGTATGGAAGAAAAGTCAGATTGGTAAAAGAGTATCAAGTACCATCAGGACCAGTAGATCTACAACCAGGCGATGTGTTGCAAATCCGAGAGAGAAAATCCACGATCAAAAGAGTGGGTCCTCGTAAGCCTAAACCAGTTGTCCCTGCCGGCACTGTCGGCGTCGTAGAAGAAGGTCCATACTGTAGCGGAATCTTCAACTATGAAAAAGAATGCCCGGTCCAGTTCGGTCTCAAGAACGCAATGATTGCCGAAACGCTTGGCGTCCCATGGGAACTAATAGAGTTCGCCGACTAAACAAATAGCACCTTAGCCAAAGAGAGCAAAGAAAAAATCATCTGATTTTCTTCTTATTCTCTCTTTTTTTGTTTTCTTGATGATTTTTTTCTGATATAATTTAATAACATTATGGCAGAAATCAAAATTTTAATTAAAGGTTATGCGTCAACAGATACAAATGGACATTCCTGTTCAACCATTGTTTTGATAAGGGATAAAGACATGAGAATGATAGTTGATCCTGGCACACTGCCTAATCAAGACTTGCTCGTGGAAAAATTAAAAGAAGAAGGATTGACTGTAAACGACATAAATATTGTTTTTATAACTCATTCTCACGTGGATCATTACAGAAACATAGGAATGTTTCCTAAAGCTAAAACTTTGGATTTTTGGGGTTGGTGGGAAGGAGATATTTGGAAAGAAGCCAGCGAAAATATCAGTGAAAACCTCAAAATTATTAAAACTCCTGGCCATAGTTCTGACAATGTTACTCTTTTAGTTAAAACAGACAAGGGCAATGTTGCTATATGTGGTGATGTTTTCTGGAAAGAGAATTTCCCCCAAGATGATCCTTATGCCAGCGACAAGGGAAAATTAAAAGAAAGCAGAAAGAAGGTTTTAGAAATTGCGGATTATATTATTCCCGGCCACGGAGAGATGTTTAAATCGCCATCAAACAAGTTCTAACATCGTCCAAGGCCCACAGCACGAAATATTTTTATCGAGAGACCGATCCGCGTCGGCGAGGAACAACGAAAAATACAATCTAATTTTTATGGAAAATATTTTATTAAAACGGGCAACGTTAGAAGATTTGAAGGAAGTTTTGGATATAGAAAGTGTTGCTTGTTCGAAAATATATTTTTGCAGACGGACTGAGCAAGAAGTTAAAGATTATATAAACAATGATATTGTCTATCTCATAAAAAGAGGCAATATTATCGTTGGAACGATTTCTTATGAAATGAAAACTCAGGATCACGCGTATATAAATGGTTTGGTAATAAAACCCCAATATCGTGATCAAGGCATATCAAAACAAGCAGTAGAGATTTTATTAGATGAATTAAGAGATAAAAAGAGGATTGATTTACCAGTGCACCCGCATAATAATCCAGCTATTATGCTATATCTTTCCCTTGGGTTTATTATTGAATCGTGGGAAGATAATCATTACGGAGATGGCGAGCCGCGTTTAATTTTGGTTTATAAAAAATAGTCCCGACCTAGCTGCGCCGAGGGGAGACCAAAAATCGCTATATAGCGATTTTTTAATTAGCCATTGCACTATTGACAAATTATTTTTTTGGGTGTATAATAGAGTTATAAGAATAAGATAGCTCTTTGATAAAATTATAAAGGGGTGTGTCCGACGACCGAAATGTCTATTAGAAAAATTCTAATAGATAACTCGGTCGTCAGACCAGGAGTGATAAAGAAAATGGAAAGAATTCCAAGACAAATGGTAGTTCGTAACAAAAAAACAGGACAAAAAGGAGTAACGGTAGACGATACGCCGGGAATACTTAGTTGCTGTTCTGATGAAGAAACGCCCGTAGTCTATGAAAGAGATACTACAAGCATGGGAACGCCCACAGAAGATCTTGAAATGATAGGTCCCGAGAATGCAGTTGCCGATCTTAAGAAATGCGGAGCAGGCACAGACAAGTGTTGCATTTTCCTTACAGTAGGAAGAAATGGGCCAGAGTGCGACAGATTCGGTCGGCTTAGATTCGATATCATCATGCGTAAAGAAAGCATGAATGCAAAGCGGGAACCGACAGAACCGTATCCAGCGTGTCAATTAGGGAACTGATTTCTAATTTTTGACCGCCCCCTTTTTTCTTTTTTCGAGCCCGGGATTAAAATCGCAGGTTCAAAAAAGGAAACAGTTCTTTATAAATTTATAGGGGGAAGGAAGATTTCACCTCCGGAAAGGAAATCAAAAAATGATTTCTTGTCTGGAGGTGAAAAAAGTATGTGTTTTAAATTGAAAGAAGTAACTGTACACTTTGAAAACGGATCAACTTCAGCCTACTTAGTATCCCAAAGTGATCTTGACAGATTCCTAAAAGCCACCCTAGAGCTTCATCATGATCCAGGAGTCAATCCACATAGTGGTGGAACGACTGATAAGGTCGTTAAGATAACATCACGTACTCTTCAATCTAAGGGAAGATTCTGGTGGTCTACTCCTGGTCTAAAAGCAAATGACGATCCTAAGGGAGCGGAAATCTTGGAATGGTCTAAAGAAGAGATTCTTTGGAACAAATAAAGAACAACATCTATCTCTCTTTCCCTTTTTTTTCAAGCCCGCAAGAAATTGTGAGCTGGAAAAAGGAGTTTGTTCTTTAATAAAAATAAAAGGGAGAAAACCATGTATGCGACTTGTCCGCTAGACTATCTGGTGGATAGCTCGCATATATGGTTAAAGGAGGCGAGAAAAAATGGAATTTAAATGTCCAATTGTTAATTGCGAGCAACGTATTGAAATAGGGGCGAGGGACAAGATTTCTGATATTGAAGCAAAAGTCCGCAAGCATATCGAAAACACCCATTCAATCGAAGAGATGCTTCAGACTCCTCCATTCAACAATGAGACTATAATGCAAAAAAACGCTAGCAACTTAAAACACCTAAACGGATTCATTGTGGTACAAATTCCTATTTCCGTTGATTTCGACATAAAACGACGATAGGCTAAGCTTGCCTTCCCCCCCTTTTCTTTTTTCGAGCCCATAGATATTTGTGGGTTGGAAAAACGCAGGAACTGTCTGTAATCAGGCAGTTTTTGTTTTTAAAGAGATTCTAAACCTAGAATCTTTAGGCCTTACTTAATAACAAAAACACTCCGAAATAAGGGTGTTTTTGTTTCGTGCTTATAATCGCAAACTTTTATTCAGTTATCTTTGAATTTTCAGAATAGGAATTTTCTAGATCTCCATTGTCTGACGCTCTTTGAAGCAGAGTCGGCATATCTTTATTGTAGTCAAAATTAGACCAATTGATCTTATCATACATTTCTCTATTCATAGCCAGACTTATAAATTGACTATCTTTGCTATTGCCATATGCATCTTTTGTGGTGATAAATATATCGATAAAGACCGTATGTATATTTTGGCTTATCGGAAACACTCTTTGAAGAATTTCCCCTGATGCCCAACGACCCGTCCCGCGAACGCAACTAAGCGATGATTGGCAGGTTGAATTCATTTCAATCGTTACATAACGAGCATTCTGGCCGTATTTTTTTTCGAGCGGACTATTAGGTTCGAATGGGTCAAGAAATATTTGTCTGAAGGTGTTTTTTCCATCGCTTTGAGCGGCCAATCCCGAAATAGTGGTGACCTTTTGCATAATCTCATCCAAAAGTTGTTGATCTTCAGCTGTCTTTAGCTCTTTCTTGTTTGTCTCGATTGCTGTTGTAATCTCTGGTTTAGGAGGTGGTGTTTCCCCGTTATTTGAACCACTGAAAATAATTCCCAAGAGAATAGGTGTTCCGATAATTACCGCTAAAACAGTTAATATCGGGTGGCGGCCAAACCAACTTCTTAAATCGCTCTGACAATTTGGGCATTTTTTGGCATTAAACGGGATATCTGTTTGACAATGTTTGCATTTTTTAGTTTTGTTTTCCATTTCTTTACGTGCATTACTTTTTCTATCTTCGACCTTTTTATCGACGGCGGAAAACATAAAGCTCGCCGTCAGTGATAGCCTTTCGGCTACCCATAAACCCTTTCAGGCTATGACCGATCAAGGTGCTCTGACGACGAGCTTAATACCTTGATCGGTTTTTAGATGCCATGCTCTATAGGAGATCTATAAAGTTTAGGCGATATTCAATTGTTATTTTTATTATACCTTCTCTCTTTTATTTTTCCAAACTCTCTTTCCCTTGGAATTTTAAGTAAACCGTCTTCTCTTTTATTTCCAGTCTGCTTCTCAGACAGGACAGCAATTCTCTTTTTTCTTCTTTCGATCCTTCAGTGAGAATGTATTTGGCATAATTCCTAATATCAACATTGATCGGTCTTTGATTAAAGTTGGTTTCCTGGTTCAAAACTCCGTAGCTGAATTTTCTGTATCTTTGGACTTCCTGGATGATTTTTTCTTTGGTCCCGATTTCATAGATGTCGATTTTATCAATGAGGCGTAAGAGCTGATTAAGCAGTTCTTCTTCTCTTATGGCCTTTTCCTTGCAGTTTCTGTCTTTGCCTCTGGTGCAGTGATAGTAAACGTATCTATGGGTGGTGCCGTTTTTCTGATGCTTGAACTTTTCCTCGGCGCAAATCCCGCTAGCGCAGCTTCCGCAGTATAAAAGCCTGGTGAATTCAAAGTCATTGGTGCCTGGGTGACGCCTTGGAGGAACGAGAAGTTCAGCCTGAGCTTTCAAAAACAGCTCTTTGGTTATAATCGGATCATGGCCTCCTTTGTACCATTTGTTGCTTCCTACGGGATACTCAAATTCGCCGTAATAGAAGGAGTCCTTTAGTATTACATAGATTCTGCTGAGAACGATTCTTTTCCCGGTTCTGGTTCTAAACTCAACTTCCTTATTAAGCCAGTTTAAAAGATCTCTGCCACTGGCTCCTTCAAAAGCCACTTTCTCAAACATTTGTTTTATAACCGGCGCTCTATCAGAATCAATGAGAACTCTTTTTTGGCCCTTTTTGGCGAATTTATCATGAAGATATCCTAAAGGAGCCATTCCCGGCCGCCAGCCCATTTCGCACTTGGCTCTTAATCCCCGTTTTACGTTTTCGCCTTTATGGTCGTTTTCCAGTTTGGCCTGGCTGCATAAAATCATCAGCAGGAATTTCTCATTAGGGGAATTAGTGAATCTTTGTCCATATGTCCTTATTTCCAGCAGAAGCTTTTGGTCCATTAAGTCTACCAGAGATCCTAAATCTCCGGCATTTCTCGAAAGACGGTCCGGAGCCCAGGTGAGAATACCGTTATATTTTCCTTCCCGGACATCGGTTAGCATTTGATTAAAGATTTCTCTTTGACCGACTTCTTTTGAGGAGTGAGCCTCTTTTTTAATCTCAACTACCTTAAGATTATCTTTTTCAGCTAAAGCTAGCATTTCCTTTACCTGCGACTCTATTGATAAGACTTGTTTATCTTCAGCTTCAGTTGATTTCCTGGCATACAGACAGTACTTAAGAGTAGGGATAAGAACAGAAGGAGAGGAATTTTTGAGTTGTGCCGTTGCTGTTTGTTCCATAGTTTTTTTCCTTTGATTTCTTAGTATTCGACCTTTCGATACAAGGGATGACGCAGAGGCCCTAGGGAGTCCAGACCCCCTAGTTGGTAAACTGTTGGTAACTTTTCGACCTAAAATTCTTCACCAATTCCGTGGGTAGACAAAAAACTGCCAAAATGGCATAATTAAGATAGTTTTTATGGTTCCCAAATTTATAAAAAAATAAAGCAATTATTTTTTGAAATAGCATGGTTATTAAATCACTTAGGTTACCACAACTACTCGATAGAAAACTTTATAAAACAGGCCAAACGCGAGGTGCGGATGACGATGTTATATATCAAAACAGAGTAGCAAGGAATAGTACGGTTTTAATCCCTTATGTGTTTTGGAAAAATGGATTTAAATTTCCTCCTGGCGAAAAATCATTCGAGAACGGCTTTATTGTTTTAATATCGCCAAACGAATATTTTGAAACTCCCAAAATTGATAAGGAATTAACTAAGAACAATTTGAAGATTGGACAAAATTGCCTCGTTTTTTATGAGACTAGAGAACAGTGGAATAAATATAATCCAGAACGATTAAGGTGGAAGCCGGCCCAAAAGAGATTAGCGCCAATTGGTGGTTATTACGTTGCTCGAGTACCAGCTACAACTGCAATGGATGGAGGAGAAAAAATTGTCCGAGGGTTTATTACGACATTGAGTAAGGGAGCTGGCATCCGAGTATACGAATACGCCGGCACTGCAAACATTAAAGCATGCCGTGATCAGTTAGAGGCCTTGTTTTGGCTTTGTTTTGATGCGGAAAAAGTTGTTTCTAAAAATGGAATGGCCGCCAAAGATGCATCGGCAAGAAAAAAGCAAGCCCTAAGAGAATGCTCGGGGAGTAGGTTATTGAATTATAAAAAACTAATTAAAGTTCGAGTCATTAATGATAAACATGAAACGATTTGTCCATTGTGCCTTGAGAAGTTATCTGGAGAAGGATTTTTTAGTCGTATGCAGCAAGCAGTAGGCAGAGAAGTTTCAGACCTAACTGTTACAGAAATAAACCTTTTTCATATTGAAGAATTAAGAACGGGCTTATATAATCATCGTCCATATAATGCCGGATGGGGTCATCACCACTGCAATGTAGTAACAAAAGATGCTGGAATCAGAGCAACTCTAAAATGGATGAGTGAGGTTCTTCAACGAAATATCAAGAGGGGATTATTATAATTCGAAGAGAAGAGAGGATTGGGGAATCCGTATTTTCTGGATGGAAAGTGTCGCGGTTTTTTTATTATCTAATCGGGCCCCTAAAGTCTTAAATTCTACCTTTGATGCACTGCGTGATACCCATAGTGGGTCAATTTCCATTAGGACAGTCATGCGTCCCAGCCTTAATGCCGCAAGAGCCGTGTTGCCCGAACCACTAAAGCAATCGAGTACTATGTCGCCAGGATAAGTGGTTGCTTCAATCGCGTGTTCAAGTAAGGTAATAGGTTTTTCAGCGGGATGTTTACCTTTAAAGGGCCTGACAGATGGGAAATTCCAAACATCCGTAAATTCAATTGATGCATCAACTTTAAATGGACGGATAGTATCTTCATAAGGTGGCATCGTCTTGATTTTCCTAGTTTTAATTAGGGCATCGCAAAGTTTTTTATATTGGTCTAGACTTGGAATATTCCTGCCAGCCTCCCAATTTGATACTGCTCCACCATGGTTGATATGACCGTAAGCTCCAACTAATTCTGTAAGTTGATGCATACTTAGATTAGCTTGTTTACGCATATGGCGTAATAAATTTCCGAAATAAGAACGATATAAATTACCGTTGTAAGATGGTTCAGCAAAAATAATTCTTTCTGTATGGGCGTACCATTGGCGCAAGGCCTCTTTTTTCATTTTTTGTTTCCAGCCATCGAATCCCGGATCATTAGGTTTTGTCCAAACGATTTGTGAGAGAATATTGAAATATTTAGAAAAGGAAACCTCTAATCGTGCCGCCATTGCTGGAGAGCAAAAGCAGAATAAGGACCCGTTCGGTTTTAAAATACGTCTCCATTCCTTTGCGTATTCCTCCATCCATTTTAAATAATGACCATCTTCTTTAAAAGACGTATCGCCCCGGATATTGTCTTTTTTTGTTGTATGGTAAGGAGGGTCTGTGAGGATGAGAGAAACGCTATGTTCTGGTAATGATCTTAACAAGTTTAAAGAATCACCTTCAGCAAGTAAGGCTTTTGAGGTAGAAACTTTAACCGAAAAAGCAATTGATTTCTTTATTTTTTCTAAATCTTTTTTCCGATTCATAATTCCAAATTAATTATAACATTAATAACGTGCTTATTCGAACTTAGAGGTAATTACTCCTCGTACTTCTCCTTCAATTCTAAAATCAGATTTCGCTAAAAATGGGGGATATTTAGAATTCAGAGATATAAGAATATATCTCTTTTTATTTTTATCTTTTTCAATTTCAATCTTTTTAATTAGCGCTTCACCATTATTAACACAGACGACGATGCTCCCACTTTCAGGATTATCATTCTTTTTTGCAATAACAAGGTCGCCCTCGTTTATTTTAGGGGCCATGGAATCACCCTTAGCCTTTACCATAAATGCTTCCGAAGAGGGGAAAGTCAATAGTCTAGTCGATATGGCTATTCGGTCAATTGGGTTTCCATCCAATATAGACCCATTCGGACCGCAATGGGCGAGACCATATAAATTAAGATAAGTAATCTTTTTTTCTGGCGCACCCTTGAGTACTTGGTAATCACGTGGGTTATAGGGATTCTTTTTTAAGTAGCCCTTTTTCTCTAATTGATCTAAATGGTGGGCGACCACACTGGGAGAAGATATATCTAAAATGTCCTGCATTGCTCTAATTGTAGGAGGATCATCATTATTTTTGACAAGAATATCTAAAAGTTTTTTTTGAGTTGGATGAAGATTTTTTACTTTCATAGTTATCCACAGTTAATTATCTCTTACTATATTTTAAGACAGGCAAGGGATTAAGTCAAGAACAGCTTGACTTGTTCTAATGCTTGTTCTATATTGGAATAATGGTTATTGGGGCGTCGACAATAACTAAATATAATTAATAAGTAAATATCATGGCCAGAGTAAACGTTAAAAAGGTTCTTGATGGCGATACGTTTCAAGATACACGGAATAGATTTTTTCGTTTAGCTGAAATAGATACGCCAGAAAAAAGAGAACGCGGTTACAAATTAGCTAAAGAAACACTAAAAGATATGATTGATGGCGAACAACTTATTGTTAAACAGGTTGGAGAATCCTATAATAGGAAAGTGGTCTTTGTGAGAATGCCCGGTGAGAAGATGACCATCAATACAAAGATGAAGCGCAGGGGCTATTAATAATCAAAATTTAGGCTGAGGTTAATGATAATTGCAGACGTTAAGAAGAAAATAATCAAGAAAATTATTAATTTTTTGTGCGATTTCGTGGGGTAAGAACTCGAAGAATTAATTGAGAAATAAAAATAAATATGGCTAAAGTTAAAAAACCTTTAATGAAATCAAAACGAATTGGACCATTAATTTATACAAAACGTAAGAGCGAAAAAGACGGTTTCACTCACAATGTTAGAATAGTAAAATTAAAATCCAAAAAGAAATAAATAAGCTTTATCCAGAAATTAAGAAAAATTTAAGTAATTTTAAAAATAATGGAAACTTTTAAAAATAAAAAAATTTCTTCAAAAGTTGGCTTTATTATTATTTTTTTAGTCTTTTTATTTTTCTTAACTTTTGCCATATGGACATGCGGTAGTTTCGAAATTATTTCTAAGAAAATATTGGAATTCCCAAATAGATATTATGGGCTTATTACTATTTTAGGCTGGTTTTTAATATTTTTACTTAATTCCTATGGTGAGAAAAAAAATTTAAAAAATAAGGCCAAAATGAAAATATATGAAGAATTGTATAACTATAAAAAAGACTTAGATGAAGCAGCATTAAGTTTAGACTTGTTACTTAATCCTTTCTGTATTCCATTTCTTGAAATGAAATATTCGGATAGATCTATCCCTCCCGATAAGATTAATTTAAAAGCCCTAGAGGTTTGGAGAAAATACCTTGAGAATTTAAGTGAAAAGACATATTTATTTGTTGGTGCATATCATAAACTTTGGACACATTTTAAAATGTGGATAGGTGTAATGCCAGAATTATCAGAAATGTATAAGGAATTTTTTGAGGTGCAACTACAGGAATTAACCAAGAATCTATATAAACACCATAAATATCTACAAGATTTATCTATAAAAAATCTTTATTGGGAAACTTGGAACCAAGAAGAAATTAAAGAAAAATCAAAAGAGTTAGCAAAAGAATTTGATCAAATCGCTGTTGGATATTTGGACGACTTTTTAGTCGAGATACATAACTATTTGATTGAGCCCATTTTAGAAAATAAAATAATATACAGAACAGATTTTAAAAATCTTCCGGAGAGATATAAAATATTAACTAAAAATGGAATCCAAGAAGTCAAAAGAAAAAAATAAGTTTATAAATAAAGCGGCTGAGAGATTGGCCGAGATTTTTTGTATGCAGATAGAACGGATGAAGAAAAAGAAGAAGATTTATTAAAATTAGCTAAAAAATAAACTAGATTGTTTTTATGTCTAATTATTATTGTCAAAATTGTGGCGAGAAATCCACAACTCTTTTTATAAAGAGGGCTAGTGATTTTCGCAAGAATTGCGAAAACATTAGAGATGGAGAAATTTCTGTTTGTCAACAATGTAAGGACTGCTTCGAAGAGAGCGAAAAAAGTCTTCAAGAAATATTGTCTTTAGAGCATAAAAATAAGTTAGTATTAGGAGGTCCGGGGACTGGCAAAACTTTTTTATTTAAAAATGTTATAGAAAACCTTCCCGAGAATACTAGTATTCTCGTAATAACATTTATAAATAATTTAGTAGATGATCTAGAAAAAAGACTCAGCGAGATTTCTAATCACAAGATTGAAGTAAGAACCCTCCACAGCTTTTGTAAGAATTTTCTTCTTCGCAAAATACATCCATATGAATACTTTCCCGAACTACCGAAAATTATTGAAGATGACGCTTCTTTATTAGGATTCGACTTTAGAGAAAGAAAACTTAGTCAAGCATTTGTAAATCTAGAAAAAGAGAATGAAGGAGTAAAATTTTATTTATCTAGATCAACGTATTATAACTCTGTAGGTCACGACGATACTGTTTACAGGGTATTTTTATATCTTAGCGAAAACAATGAAGCAATACCTGAATACTCTCAGGTGATAGTTGATGAATATCAAGATTTTAATCTTTTCGAATCGAGATTGATTGAATTAATCAGCCAAAAAAACAAGATAATGATTGCTGGAGACGATGATCAAGCTTTATATCGTTTTAAATTCGCATCTCCTGATTTTATTCGTAAGCTTTATAAAGACAAACAATTTAAAAGTCTTTTTTTGCCCTTTTGCAGAAGATGTACCTCGGTTTTAGTAAAAGCTGCCCGCGTTTTTATTTTGAAAGCTAAAGAAAAAGGATTACTAAATGAAAGGATAGAGAAAGAATTCAAATGCTATTGGCCAGATAAATTCTTAGATAGCAAAAAATATCCAAATATATTTCTTGGGAAATGCTCTGCCGACTCTGTTGTTTCAAAGCATATCAATGAGAAGATTCTCTCGATTATTAAAGATGAAAACACCCAGCCTAGTGAAAAAGATGAACCAGAATTTTTGATTGTTGGTCCTCCAAGAATCTCACATTATTTACGCGACGTAAATGAAAGTTTACTCAAAGATAAAAGGATAGATAAAGATATTTTTGAAATTGAATTCAAAAAAGAATCTAAAAAACTTTCTATAAATGAAGGTTACGAATTTATTAAAAAAGATAGCAATTCAAATCTTGGTTGGAGAATAGTTATGTATAAGGATCGTATCGATTCTTCTCTTAAAAAAGATAGGGAAATAATTCAAGAAAGTCTTAATGGTAAATCCATCACAGATCTTTTACCAGAAGGATATATAAACAAACATAAGGAAAAGATTGGGAATGTTTCTTTTCAGGAAACCAAAAATTCAGAAGACTTTTTAGATAAAAAAATAAAGATTAAATTAACAACATATCTCGGTGCTAAAGGATTGTCAGCTAACCACGTTTTTGTTTTAGGATTAGAAAATGGTATCTTTCCTAAAGATCCTACTAATATTTCTAATGACGAGGCTTGTCAATTTATAGTCCTATTAACTCGGGCAAGAAGATCACTAAGAATTCTTTCCATAGATAAAAGATTTAATAAGAAGTTTAAGCGAAGGACAGACAATCTTTCTACTTTTATTTCTATGGTCCCTAAAGAATTTTTTGAAATTAGAAATATAAACGCTTCGAACTTTAATAAAGTGTAACCTTCTTATATTGTCTCATTTATTTTAATAAATTTATAAATTTAACATGCCAAAAAGAAAAGATTTATTAAATGCAATACTTGATATCTTAGAACCTTTAATTCTTTTGTATATGCTAGCTATGTTATACTGGTGGTTTTCAAATAGAGCTGCTTTTTGGAAATGGCTTTTTTATGGATTTGGCCTTGTTGCGATAATTGTTTTATTCGGTATTTGGCGAAGAAAATCAAGATTTAAACATGTCCAAGGGTTTCTTTCAGATAGAGAACTGCTATTGAAACTAAGAAATATGCATCCAGCAGAATTTGAAGAATATATCGCCGATTTGTTTTCCAAATTAGGATATAAAACAGAGACTGTTGGTGGTTCTCACGATGAAGGAATTGATGTAATGGCTGAAAAAGACGGTATAAAGCATTATATCCAATGCAAGAAATTTATTACCCAAGTAGTTAGTGTCGGAGCAGTAAGAGACTTTTATGGAGCTATTACCGATCACTTAGCTAAGGGTAAAGGATATTTTATAACCACCAATAAATTTACCTTAGAAGCGGAAAAGTTTGCCGAAGACAAGCCAATAGAATTAATAAACGGACAAAAACTTATTAAATACATACGACTTGCTGAAAATAAATAAGAAAACTATGAAAATTGCAATCTGTGCAAGTTTGGATTTCGTGCCAAAAATAAAAGATTTATCAGATCGGTTAATAAAATTAGGCCACAGAGTGACGATTCCACAGACCGCTGAAATGATTTTGAATGGCGAGGTGACTTTTGATCAGATTATGAAAGAGAAAGGAAATGGCGAAATATCAAACCGGGCGATAAAACAGGGCTCATTCAAATATTATTTTGAAAAAATCAAAGAAGTTGATGCTATTTTAGTTTTAAATTTTGATAAAAAGGGAATTAAAAATTATATCGGCGGTAATGTTTTTCTTGAAATGGGATTTGCTCATGTTTTAGATAAAAAAATATTCTTGTTAAATGCACTTCCCGATATATTTTATAAAGACGAAATAGAAGTGATGCAACCGATAATTCTAAATGGTGATTTAGATAAAATAAAATGACTGCCCGCCCGAGAGTTTTT
>CAYHAF010000018.1:3187-13707 GCA_964354555.1 uncultured Candidatus Saccharibacteria bacterium | reverse complement strand
TTTAATCATTATTTTGAATCTCTTCAAAAAAACTTTGTTTAAAAAAGATTATCTTGGAAATTGGTTTGTTTATTTTTTTATGATTATGTGGTTTTTGGGAATGCTGGCACCAGAACTTCTAACAGTTGAAAGTATTCCTCATGGTTTAAGAGCGATAGGAACAATTCCGGTGGCGTTTTTATTTGCCGCTATGGCTATAGATATGTTTTTAAGAAAATTTGAATCTTTTTTTAAATCAAGAAATATTTCATTACTAATAAACCTATTTTTAGCCTTGATTATAATTACTAATCTGTTTTATGACTATCACCTTTATTTTGGAATAAGCGCCAATTCTCCGGAATTTTATTATGCTTACAGGTCCGATTTAACAGTGGCCAGCGAATATTTAAACCAAAGGAATCTTAAAGAAAAAACATATCTGGTATTGGATGAATATTCAGTTCAAACTCCGGAATTTTTAACTTCAAAATATAATCAACCTTACATCTTAGTTGATCCGGCTAATAGTTACCAAACAATATTAAATCTAAAAGATCAAATTGTTTTTACTCAATCATCAATTTTTGATGCTAAAAAATTTGAAGAATATCATTATGAGGCAATAATTAAGAAACAGGCCTACAACCGCTTTGGCCAAGAAATTATGCGCGTATATGAATATTAATAAATACTAAATTAAAATATGAATGCTAAAAAAACTTTTTTAATACTATTTTTAACAATCACGGCTGTCACGATCGTTGAATTGTATAATCTTACTGCCATTTCTTTATGGCACGATGAGTCTTTTTCTGCTCTTTTGATAAAATACAATTTTAATGAAATGATTGTGCGAATCAAAATGGACGTCCACCCTCCTTTTTATTATATTCTTTTGAGAGTATGGAATTTCTTTTTTGGAAATTCTTTATTCTCTCTGCGTCTTTTTAGTGTATTATTCAGTATTCTGGCAACAATTAGTATTTATATTTTTGTTAAACAAGCATTTAAGAACCGCAATTTGGCACTTTTTTCATCTTTGCTGTTTGCTTTAAGTTATTTTCAGATTCAATACGCAATAGAAGGGAGAATGTATTCTTTGGGAACTTTCTTAGTAATAATTTCCAGTTATTTTTTATTAAAAGCAATTGAAACAAAAAAATGGAATTGGTGGCTCTTTTATGCCATAGCGACAAGTCTGGGAATTTATACCCATTACTTTGTAGCTTTTTGGATTTTCGCACAGGGACTATACTTGATTTATGCGATTTATCAAGAGGCAAAATTTAGTATTGCCGCCTGGTTGAAAAATAAAAATTTTCAACTCGGATTAAGCAGCTATATTTTGGTTACTGTTTCTTATATACCCTGGCTTGGAACATTTATAAAACAAACTGCGCAAGTACAACAAGACTATTGGATTCCGCCAATCAACATTTGGTCAATTCCAAATACATTTGCCAAAATGACAGGTGGTGAAATTGTTGACCCAGCAAAATCTTGGTACGTTTTAGCATTTTTGATGGCAATGATTTTTTTAGCCATCATTTTATTTTTAAAGAAAAACCAAGTACGAGAAAAATGGCTGATTTTCTTTTTATTAATTATTCCTTTTTTGCTAACGGTTGTTCTTTCAATTAAAAGACCGATATATGTTGATCGTTATTTTATTTTCGGTTTTCCTTTTTATTGGATAGTTATAGCAGGAGCAATTTTATTAATAGAAAACAAACGAGCGAAAGATTTTTTAATAATAATTGCTATTTTAGGAGTTTCAATTACTTTTCCTGTTCGTTGGAACAAAATTGACATAGAAAAAAAACCAGGAATGGCTGGTGCCTCCAGCTATTTAAATCAGGAATTTAAACCGAATGAAAAAATTTTTGCAGGATCGTCGTTTGTCTATTTTACTTTTAAATATTATAACCAAACAAATACTAATCCCCGTCTTTATGCTCCGGGCCATATGCCTCATTATTCAGGCACCGCCCTTCTTTCACCAGAAGATATTATTACTGATTTTAATAAAGAAACAAAAAAAGACGATATCGTCTGGATGATAAATACTACTGGTTTTGGAAATTACCAACCTACCATTCCCGATAATTGGGTTAAAGAAGATGAAAAGGGTTTCCAAGACGCATATCCTCACTTGGGATGGATAATAATTAGCAGATATAAAGTTAAATGAATTTTAGCGCAATTTCGAACGAAGTAAGAAATCAAGGTTCTTGAGCCTAAGGCGAAAGGTTCTTATATTTGAAATAGACTCTAGTAAATCTTAAATCAATATACTCTAAATCCTTCCTTTTCTCAGGAAGGATTTCTTTTTCCAAGACTATAACCAGCTTTTCAACTTGCCAGTCGGAATCCTCTGTAAGATTAAAATAAACTTCCCAACCCTCTTTGGCTTTGAGGGTTAATTTTTGATCCGAAACCAAATTAAATTCTTGAATAGCTATTTTGGAAGTAGTGGCTAATTTGTTTTTAACATCAATAATAAAACTCAAAATCTTTTCATCTATAATTTTTTCCCCCAATGAAAAATTTTGTTTGCCTTGAATATTTTTTATTTTTGGAAATTCAGAAAAAATTACATCGATTTTTTCAAATATAACCCCACTCTTATCTACTGAAAAACAATCCGAATCCGGGCAAAAAATAGCAACGATCGTTCGTTCTTTTGCTTCAACAATCAAAGAACCGGGTAACTTTCTTTTGAAATTTATATCTTCAATTTGAGGAAATCTTTTTAAAAGATCATCTTTTGCTTTGCCTACATTAGCTAAAAAAATGCTTTTTGAAGAAAATTTCCAAAAATTCCTAATAATTTCTTGATTTATTAATTCACTTATATCATTAGTTGAAACCTTCTTGTTACCAGAGATTTTGATTTCTTTGATATCAAAGAAAGAAGCGAAAGAAACTAAATAAACCGAGCCGAAAAAAAATATTAAAACTAAAATAAAAATCCAAAAGAATTTCTTTTTGAAAATTGAAGTTTTCCTTCTTATTTTATGTGGTTTCCTATATCTTCTCATAAACCTCTTTTTATTTTCCTAATACTTTCAAAAATATAAGTCAAATAATATTTTTTAGAAAGAGGAAAATCTTGGGTTTTGACGTACTCTTTCTTATAACCGCCAAACCCCATCTTGAATAAAGAAAGTCCTGCCCATGGATGATTCTTTTTTCCTTCTGGTGCTATTCCCCAAAAATTAAACTTTTTACATCCTCTATTTTTTGCTTCTTTTATTGCTTCCCATAATAATAAATAAGAAACCGGGATTTTTGGATATTTTAAAGAAGAGGCGCCGTGATGATAAAAAGCAATTCCCTGCCAAAATACAAAAATTCCCGATGAAACCAACTTCTCTTTGTATTTTCCCAAAAATATTGAAATTTGGCTATCTGGCAAAAAAACTGAAAATTCATTTTTTAAATAATCTAAAGAGAAAGGCGCAAAATTATGACGATTCACAGTTTTTCGATTAAGTTCATCAAATTTTTCCAAATCATTTACTTCCTGATTTATAATTATCTTAACTTCTTGATTCTTTTGGGCTTGCCTTATCAAATATCGTGTGGTTTTTCTCATTCCGGTTAAAATTTCTTCTTCAGACGGTGTGATATCCAATTCCCAAGTCAATTCCGGATGAATATGAATTGATGCTTCTTTAAAACCTATTTCATTAAAAATTTTTATATTTTCTTTAGTTCGTTCCAAAATCGGTGCTAACCGAATAAAATCACATTTTTCTTCTTTAGCTATTTTCTTTAATTCTTCAAGTAAAATTTCTAATAGTTGTCGCTTGTTACTTGTCGTTTGTTTCTTTAGATTCGGCCCATGTGGCACAAACATGAACGTTCCTCTTTTGGCCTGAATTTTATAAAAGAAAACGGTTCCTATTAATTGTCCATTATCATAAATTCCCAGTCTCCAGATTTTATCCCCCATCATTTTGTTGAATTCTCCCCAATTCCAAGACTGCAGAAAAGTTTTTTCCTCACATTCTTGCAAAAAAACTTCCCAAATCATTTTATCTTTTAATTCTTTGATTTCCATTTTATTATATTGAAATCAAAATAATTCCCAATATTGTAATAATTATTCCGAAAATCTGGCTTAACAGTATTTTTTCTTTTAGAAATACCTGCGCCAGTATTGTAGTTATTAAAGGAGAAGAAGCGGCAATTGGAGCGATAATTGAAGCATATTCGGTGCTTACTCCTATACTATATGCAAAAAAGGCTATTATATCCAAAAAACCAATCACAATAATCATGATCCAGTTTGTTGGTCCAAACCCTATTTTCATGGGTTGTTTTTTAAAAATAAAATATAAAATTAAAAATATTAAAATAAACAATCTAGATAAAAAACCCGGTAGAAACCATCCTAATGATTTAACAACGATAGCTAACAAAAACAAGGCCACTCCAAAACCAAACATAGCGATAATTGCCTCTTTTGCTCCGATTAAAAAAATAAGTTTATTTTTTTGAAAAAATTCTTTCAGATCAGATGAAATTAATATCACTCCGGAAATTATTAAAATAATTGCAAAAATTTGGTTTGTTTTTAATGTTTCTTTTAGAAAAAGTACGCTGAGTAAGACTGTAACCATTGCCCAAGATGCTGTAATAGGGCCAACAAGCGAAACTTTTCCTATACTTAAGCTTTTATAGAAAGCCAAGGCACTGATTAAAAACAGAAAACCGGAAATTATAATAATAAAAATAAATTTTGGAACGCTATTGAGATCAAATGTCCGAAAGTTAAAAATAAAATATAACAAAGCCAGTAAAAAACTTATGAGTTGAGCCCAGAAAAAAGTTAAAACAAAACCAATTTTCCGACTTGATTTTGCGGCTAAAAAATCAGAGGTCCCCCATCCAAGCATACTTATTAATCCTGATATAATTCCCATGTTTTGATAATATTTCGTAGTAGTACAAATTTGACGGTCGTCAAATTTGTACTATATTTCAATTTCTTCAATTAAAAATAATTTAACGTATAAATCAAGTGAATATCGCCTGATAATTCCTTCAGTTTCCTTCGAAACATCATATGAACAAACCCAAATACTTTTTTGTAACATTTTATATCCTAAAATTTGTAAATATTCTCTAAATAAATGTCGTAAATCACGCTTTCTTTCAGGGATATCAAAAATAACCATTTGCCACCTTCCGTCCGTCCTTCTTTTTTTATTTTTTAATTTAAATTTTATTTTTAAAAGTTTTTCTGTTCCCTTTCGTGTAAGAATAACCGCTTGTTTTTTCTTTAAATTCTCTATTTTTATATAATTTTTCTTTTTTAGATAATAAACTAATTGACTAAATTGTTTTCTCGTTATTTTTCTCTCATATTCTCTTTTTAGTTTATACATATCGGGACACCACACTTCCTTCATTGTGCGAGGTGCAAATAAATCAAAAGTTTTATCTATACTTTCAATAAAATTATATAAATTCCAAAGAAATTTATCTGTAAGTGGAAATGTCATACAATAATATTATAGCACGTTTTTGACGATCGTCAGAAAGATACTATACCTCTTTAAGAAAATTAACAATCTTTTCGGCGTCTTGTTTTGAAATATTTATATGCGTCGGCAAGTTAAATGTTTCATTAGCCAACTTTTCAGCTTTGAGACAAGAACCTATCTTATACTCCATTCTATCTAATTTCGTATCATGAGGAGCAATAACTTTATCATACCAATCCCCTATCAAAATATTTTTTTGCCAAGCAATTCTTATAATTTGATGGGCTTTCGGATGTTTTATTGTAAACCTAAGAAAAATTTGCTTTCTGTCTTCAAATTCTGGCGGTAATTCAAATTTTGAATCTTTCAAATTTTCATAGTAAAATTCTGCTATTCCCCGGCGATATTCGTTAAATTTATCCAATCTTTTAAATTGATTTAGAGCTAAAGAAGATAGCGCATTTGGTAATTTTTTGGGGAAATAATCCGGCTTTCTGCCTCTTTTTTCCGTCCAGTGCACAGCTTTTGATAAAATATGGAGCCACTGGAATAAAATCAAAAAATATTTGCCAAAGATTGAATAGGTAGGCAAAATTATTTTATCCATTAACACCGGATGTAACAATTGCTGTAGAATCCAACAATCTGAAGGATAGTTTAATTTTTCTTGATATTCTTTTATTTTTTTAGCTAAATTGTCATCATTAGTAACAACCATTCCGCCATAAACTGAAGAAATAACTTTATCGCGGGAAAAACTGAAAAATGAAGCTTTCCCAAAAGTTCCTACTTTTTTTCTTTTGACTTGTGGTAAGTTTGTTGAACCATATTCTGCGCCTAAAGAATGGGCGCAGTCTTCAATCAGAATCAAGTTATTTTTTTGGCAAATCTCCAGAATTTCATCCAAATCAGCCGGTAAACCAAAAGTATGCTGAACCACCACTGCCCTACTCTTTTGAGTTATCTTTTTCTTTAAGTCTTCAATATCTATATTGAAAGTTTTTTCATCGCAATCTACATAAACTGGTTTAAGATCACTCCAGATTATTGGATTAGGAACAGCATTACAAGTAAATGCCTGAAGCAAGATTTCGTCGTCTTCTTTTAAATCTAAAGACTTTAAAATTGCCAAAAAAGAAGATCTACCGCTGTTAAAAGAAATTGCATATTTTATTCCCAAATATTTTTTAAACTCTTCTTCTAAAATTTTAGAAGCTGATTGACGCTGATCAGTAAGCTGATTTGCGCCGATTTTCCATTCTTTTGGATTTCTAATCAATTTCAAAGCCAACCGGATATCCTCCTTCTCAACATTCGGCGATAAAGATATAGAAATGGGTTTTAACTGTTGACAAAAATTCATTTTTATAATAAACTATCTAAGTGATCGAAAATGAATGTAGTTATCGTGATCAGCGCAATAATAGCAGCAGCAATATGCTCCTCTGCTTTCGCGATATGCGTGGAACGAGTAAAAAAAGACTGGGCACTTCCGGCAGCTGTATTTTCTCTTGCAGTATTTGAACCGCTCTGGGTAATCGCAGTAGCTCTACTTGAACTATAGGAAGTCCCAAGAATAAATCTAAGGTGCTGAATTCAAAAAAGAATAAGGCACCTCTTTTTTTATTCCCGGTAGTAGAAATTTGACAAATGTTTTACTTCATAAAACATTGTAAGCACGAAGCAATCAAATTTCACTACCGGATTTTCCTATTAAAAGATCTATTAATTCTTTTGGCACTCGGCTTTGTAAAAGAATGACACCCTCCTTTGCTAAAGCTTCGGAGGACAAGTCTTCTTCAATTCTCTTAAAAATCTTTTCAGGGTCTTCTGAAAACATAATATTTTCTTCCCGCATGCCTGATTTTATTGCTCCTTCTTTTATCTCTTCAAAATAATCCTTTGTTGTTATTATCGCTAAATCACAAATCTGACCAATTTTTTCTCCAATTCTTTTATGAACCTCTTTTGCGGCTTTTCCTAATTCAATCAAACAAGGCATAATAATCACTTTCCTTGCACCGTAGGAAGCCGAGGGCTTTCCTTCGGGGTTTCCTTGCCAAATTCTTAAATATTCCAAGTTAGCAATCACGCCATCGGGATTGGATGAATAAGTTGATTCTACTACGTTGAACCCTTTGTTCTTTATTAATCGCATTCCTCCTTGCTCCAATTTTATTTTTTTGCAAGCTTCTGAGATTTCATTCAAATTCATTCCTAATTCTTTAGCTGCTATCACAGCCATTAAAATATTCTCAACATTTTGGCCACCTAATAAATTGACTCTAAAATTGGAACTTTGGCCGTCTTTTGTATAAACTTTAAAATTTAAAAATTCTTTTTCTACTACTATATTGTCAGTCCAGGCATCAGCTTTTATTATTTTTTCTTTTGTAGAGATATTAGACATTGAAATTCTTTTTGAAATCTCCGTATTTTCATAAAGCTCAAGGCAATAATTATTACCCCCGTTAAAAATAGCTATTCCTTTTTCGGGCAGACTTTCAATTAATTCGTATTTCCCCTGAATTATATTTTCCTGCGAACCAAATGTAGCCATATGCTGTTCATTAATTCCGGTTAAAATACCGATTTTTGGCTTTATGATGTCACAAAGCAACCTTATCCCCCCTCTATTATAAGCTCCTATTTCAACTACAAAAATTTGGTGTTCCGGCTTTAATTCTTTAAGAATACATTGCGATACCCCGACCTCTGAATTTTGGTGTTCTTTTGTTTTTAAAACATTTACCCTGTTAAATAATTTCGCCTCTGGCGAAATTCCCATTTCGTGGGATTTAACAGGGTAAAACTTTTCCGACAAGATAGTTGATAAAAATTCTTTAGTTGAAGTTTTACCGTAAGAACCGGTAATCCCAATAACTATTAAATCCTTGAATTTTTCTCTTTTTGTAGCTGCTCTTTTGGTAATCATAAGCCTAAATAGAGCAGCTAATGGCTGGAAAAATAAAACAATTAATGAAATAATTTCCAGAGTAAAAATATCAAATACTAAAAGATATTGTAAAAATTTAGGAGTTGAGAAGGAATATACTGAAAAAAGAAAGGTTATCTCTAAAACTATTGATACTAAAGCTAAAAAAATTATTTTTTTCGTCAAAACTGGCAATTTTAATTTTTTCTGGAAAAAATTTTTAACGGCCTGGAATGACTCTAATATATAAATAATCAAAAGGATCTGAGAAATAAAAAAAACATTGACAAGAAACAAAAAACCAACCTTCAAAAAATTAAGAGGGTTTAACAGTAATCTTTTGCCTTTTTCGGTATCAAAATGACTTATAAAACGACCGATGTGATATTCCTTTAATTGCCAAAGATAAAGACAAAAAAATGTATTTTTTACAGTTCTTACGAGCCAAAAAATGCCCAGAATTGACTTAAACGAATTCAACATATCATTTTTCCGCCTCTAAATATTTTAATATAATTTCAGATAATTTTTCCGGAAATTCCAAATGAGGCGTATGAGAAGCCTTGGGAATAATTTCTAAAACGGAATCTGAAACTTTTTCTTTGATGATATATGCGGCTTTTATAGGGACGGACTTATCTTTTTCTCCCCACAAAATTAAAGTTTTGGTTTTAATCTTTTGAAGATCAGCTGTCAAATCATCGACTACTATTTTTTTAAATGTTTCTTTCATTGAACCCTTAACCTTTCTGTAATCTGTCTGGCGGATAATCATATAAAAATTATTTCTTACCCAGTCTTTAAATCTTCTTAAAAATCTGGGAGATAATAAAAAATTACCGAATTTGGAAAAACTGTAAATTATAAACTGGGAAAAAGTGTAAGGAAGTCTGACTCCGGCTGAAGCGCAAAGAATCAAATATTTTAATCTCTCCGGATACAAAGAAGCAAATCTTATTGAAATCCGGCCGCCAAAAGAATGACCCAATAAAATCATCTGTTTTAGGCCTAAATTATCAATAAATTTTAATAAAAAATCATTATAGTCTTTTATCTCCCAAGGTATAATCGGAGAAGACGTCTTTCCAAAACCCGGTAAATCCAAGGTTATAACCATAAATCCTTTTTTAGACAAAATCCTTTGAACTTCTGACCAGGAATTTGAAGACCCTCCCCAGCCATGCAAAATCAAAAAGGGAAATCCTTCCCCATTAATTTTGTAATTTACCTTCAAATTATCAATTAAAATCTTTTTTTCTGTCATTTTTTGCCCAATAGAGCAAATTCGACAAGGTTTTCTAAAAAAACTTAATATTGCAAAGCAAGTCTAATTTGTCCTACTTGGGTTTGATTTCTTTAAATGGAAGGTATTTATGTAATGCATCCGGTATTAAAATACTTCCATCTTTTTGCTGGTAGTTTTCTATTATGGCAATCAAGGTTCTGCCAATAGCAAAAGCAGTGCCATTTAAGGTATGGGCAAAATTTAGTTTTCCATCTTTTCCTCGATAACGGATATTTAATCTTCTTGCCTGAAAATCAGTGCAATTTGATGTTGAATGAGTTTCACGATAGCGATTTTCAGAAGGTATCCAGGCTTCAATATCATATTTTGCAGCTGCCGGCCTGCCTAACTCGCCAGTGCATATTTTAACTACCTGATAAGGTATCTTAAGAAGTTGCATTAATTTTTCCTCCAAAGATAACAGGAATTCGTGCTCTTCTTTTGATTTTTCCGGATGGCAAAAGCTTACCATTTCAATCTTATCAAATTGATGAACTCTTAAAATGCCTTTGGTATCCTTTCCGTAAGCTCCTGCTTCCCTGCGAAAACAAGTAGAAAATCCGAGATATCTTTTTGGTAAATTTTTTTCTTCTAAAACCTCCTCAGAATGCATTGCTACCAAAGATTGCTCAGATGTCCCCACTAAGTATAAATTATCTTCCGGTATAAAATAAGCTTCTTTTATATCAGCCGATTCAAAATATCCCGTGCCTCGAGCCATTTCTTCCTTTAACATTACTGGCGGCAAAACCGGAATAAATCCTTTTTTAATTAAATTTTCAAAAACAAAAGCGACTAAAGCAAATTCGATTTGAACCGCTTC
>CAYHAF010000018.1:0-3087 GCA_964354555.1 uncultured Candidatus Saccharibacteria bacterium | reverse complement strand
AATTTAGATTTTGCAATTTTATCCGAAGCTTCGTTCTTCTTAGCGCTTATTTCCTCAATAGCCTGCAATACTTCTCTTCTTTTTTTATCAATATCCAAGAGTTTTTCAATATCAATTTTGACCTGTTTTTTCCTGCAGGCCTCTTTTACTTTTTCCTGGTTATTTCTTATAAATTTAATGTCCAGCATAAGTTTAGAAAGTAGAAAATAGAACTTATATTAATTATAAGCCAAGAGAATCGTTTATTTCTTTCATTGCCTCAAGGCAAATTTTTACGAATTCTTCCAAAGAAAGATTTATTTCAGAACATTTTATAATAACTTCTCTTTTTGCGCCTCTGGCAAATGACTTTTCTCCAAAACGATTTAAAACACTTTCTGATGTCAAATCTTTTATTTTTTTACTCGGCAAAACTAAAGTCGCGGCAACAATCAATCCAGTTAAGGGATCAACGCAGAAAAGTGATTTTCCCAAAAGACTATCCGGTAAAATTCCGTGAGCTTCGTTATGTGTTTTCACTGCCTGGCAAATTTCTTTATCTAACCCCCTTTTTTCCAAAAACTCAGCTCCTTTTATTGAATGCAAATTGGCGTCATCTTTTGTTTCTTCATAATCAATATCGTGCAGTAAACCGGTTAATCCCCATTTTTCTTTATCTTCATTAAAGTTTACAGCCAATTCTTTCATAGAAACCTCAACAGCTAAAGAATGTTTTATTAAATTCTGGTTTTTTATTTTTTCTTTTACTAAATTTAAAGCTTCTTCTCTGGTCATTGATTTTATGCTCCGCTTAACATAGGTATTCTCTAATCACCGGGAGCGCCTTTTCAACTGCTCTCTTCCGATGCCCAATTTTTACTTCTTCTTCTAAAGTTAATTCCCCAAACACCTTTTTAATTTCTGGTAAATAAAAAATTGCTCTAAAGGGATAACCCGGCATTCTCTCTGACAAAGCCTTCTCCATAATAATGCCCTCCAGCATATCTCCGAAGGTGAAAGTTTTATTATCAGGAATAGATAATGCCACAATAATTCTAAATCTTGCTGTCCTTTTATTTTTTGGTACTCCCTCCATTTTTTTAAGAACGAGCTCAATTAACTCTTCATCTGATGCTTCGTGGCCTGGCCATCTTCTTGATTTTACCCCAGGCTCTCCATTTAAATAGTCAATCTCCAAACCGCCATCATCTGATAAGGTCGGGAGATTACTTAGCTTGGAATAAAAATCGGCTTTTTTAATCGCGTTTTCTTCAAATGTTTTTCCGTCTTCTTCTACTTTATTTTTAATATTCAAGTCTTTTAACGAAACCAAGCTTATTGGCAAATTTAACTGCTTGAAAATCTCTTCGTACTCTATAATTTTTGCTGGATTATTTGTCGCAATTAATATTTTTTTCATCTTGGTCTCATAGTCGGAAATAAAATAACTTCTCTTAAACTATGAGAATCAGTTAATAAAGAAACTAACCTGTCAATTCCCATACCAAAGCCAGCTGCCGGAGGCATTCCGTATTCCAAAGCCTCCAGGAAATCTTTATCCATTCTTTGGGCCTCTTCAAAACCTGATTTCAGCATTTTTTCTTGCTCTTCAAATCTTCTTTTCTGCTCTAAGGGATCGTTAAGTTCTGAAAAAGCATTTAATAGCTCAAATCCGGCTGCCACTAACTGGAAATTGGCTAATTTTTGAGGGTTATCTTCTAAAGCTTTTGCCAAAGGCTGAAATCCTAAAGGATGGTGAATTACAAAAGTTGGTTCCCAAATTTTAGGTCGGCAGTATTTTTTATAAATTTCGTCGGCTATTTCAGCTTTTTCCGCCCCCGTTTCTATTTTTACTCCCAAGTCTTTCGCTTTTTTAGATAGCGCATCGCGATTAATTTCATCCAAGTCAATTTTTGTATATTCTCTAATTAACTGGCTAAATTCTATTCTTGGCCAGGGAATTTTAAAATCAATCTCTTTTTCTTGGTAGGAAATTTTAGTTGAACGAAAAACATTTTTTAATAAAAATTCAAATAATTTCTCCGTTAGTTTCATCATTTCTTTATAATCAGCATAGGCCCAGTAAAACTCAAGCATACTAAAATCAGGATTATGGAATCTGTCCACGCCTTCATTCCTGAAGCATTTGCCGATTTCAAAAACCTTTTCAAATCCTCCAACTAATAATCTTTTAAGATAAAGTTCCGGAGCAATTCTCAAATATAAATCAACATCCAAAGCATTCAAATGGGTTTTAAACGGCTTGGCTTTTGCCCCGCCATAAATCGGCTGTAAAATCGGGGTTTCCACTTCCAAAAAACCTTCTTTTTCTAGGAATTCACGAATTTTACTAATAATTTTTGAACGAAGCTCGAATTTCTTTTTGACTTCGGGATTAAAAATCAAATCCAGATATCTTTTTCTATATCTTTCTTCAATATCCTGAAGCCCATGCCATTTTTCAGGTAAAGGTAATAACGACTTAGCTAAGATTTTAAAATCCGCAATTTCTAATGTTTTCTCTCCCTTTTTTGTTTGAAATAAATTACCTCTTGCTTCTATAAAATCACCAATATCAAAATGATCTAAGAAAAATTTATAAGCCTTCTCCCCTATCCCGTCTTTCCTGAGAAAAATCTGAATTTTTCCCGTTCCATCCTCCAAATGGAGAAAAGTTGCGCCGCCATGAACTCTTATTGATTTTATTCTGCCTGATATGATTATTTCTTCTTTTGATTTTTCCAGTTTGCCAAAATTTTCCAGCGCCTCCCCTATTTTATGGGTTCTTTTTGTTTTTTCTGGATAAACCAAAAACCCGGATTTTTGGATAGTCTCCAGTTTTTTTATTCTATTTTTTCTTAGTTCGTCAATTGTAGCCATACCCAGTAGGAGAATTTCGAATAGAAAATTTATTCGAATTTTCTCGATTAGCCCAGTAGGACTGTTCGAAATTCCTCTACTGGGCATACTATTTTATTGTACGTATTTTTGAACAAAAAGAAAAGCCCTAAAAATGGACTCTGATTAATAAATATATAAAGGGGCCTCCAATCTAATTTTACTGAAAGTAAAATGATTTGAAACCCCCGTGATTTGGATCAAAGGATT
>CAYHAF010000017.1:4899-14221 GCA_964354555.1 uncultured Candidatus Saccharibacteria bacterium | reverse complement strand
ATATGCCCCCGGAAGGACTCGAACCCTCAGTCTTCTGCTCCGAAGGCAGACATGTTGTCCATTACACCACGGGGGCATCCTTTTGTGTTTTTATTAATATTGGGAATGTCCTTAAATTATTTTAGCAAAAAAATTGAAAAAAACAAGATTTTGAATTAAAATGAAAATGAATTCATATATTCATAAAAATTAGTAATTCGTAGGGCCTATGCGAATACCAGAAGAAGTACAATTTATTACCCAGAAATTAAGAGAAAATAATTTTAAGGCCTATATTGTTGGCGGTTGTGTTAGGGATTTATTGAGAGGGGTAGAGCCCGAAGACTGGGACGTGGCCACTGATGCCAAGCCAGAAGAAATTGGAAAAGTTTTTTTGAGAAGTTTTTCCAATAATAAATTTGGGACAGTTACGGTTTTGACCGGGAGTGAAAACCCGAAATTAAAAGAGATTGAAATCACCCCTTTTAGGATTGACGAAAAATATACCGACAAGCGCCATCCCGATAAAATAAAGTGGGCGAAAAATATAGAAGAGGATTTAGCCAGAAGAGATTTTACGGTAAATGCTATTGCCATAAAACAAGAGACAAGAAACAAGAAACAAGAAATAAAAATTATTGATCCTTATGAAGGACAAAAGGATTTGGAAGATAAAATCATCAGAGCAGTGGGCAAAGCCAAAGACAGGTTTAATGAAGATGCCTTAAGGATGATGAGGGCAGTCAGGTTTGCAACGACTTTGGGATTTAAGATTGAAACCAAAACGGAAAAAGCCATCAAAGTAAATTCTCTTTGGCTTCAGGCGATTTCCAAAGAAAGGGTCAGGGGTGAGTTTTTAAAAATTATTATGTCAGAGAGAGCTGATGAAGGCGTTGAACTTTTAAGAAAACTTTCGCTTTTAAAATATATCATTCCTGAATTAGAAGAGGGTTACGGCGTTTCTCAAAACAAGCACCATATATATGAATGTTATCAGCACTCAATCCTATCTTTAAAATATGCCGCTAAAAAAAGCTTTAACAAACATGTCAGACTGGCTTCTCTTTTGCATGATATTGCAAAACCCAGGGTAAAAGAAGGAAAAGGTCAAAACGCCACTTTTTACAATCATGAAATAGTTGGAGCTAAAATGACAGTTCAAATTTTAAACAGATTAAAATTTCCCAAAAAAGATATTGAGAAAATTACAAAGCTTGTCAGATACCATCTTTTTTACTATAACGTGGACGAAGTTTCAGAATCTTCGGTCAGGAGACTGGTCAGGAAAGTCGGTCCGGAAAGCATGGAAGAATTGCTCCAGGTGAGAATGGCTGACAGAATAGGCTCTGGAGTTCCCAAAGCCGAACCTTATAAATTAAGACATTTAAAGTATATAATTGACAGGGTTTCCCAGGACCCGATTTCGGTCAAAATGATAAAGGTTAATGGAGAGGACATAATGAAAATATTAAAACTTAAGCCAGGACCAAAAGTCGGGCAGGTTTTAGATATTTTGCTCAGTTATGTTTTGGAAAGCCCGAAGAAAAATGAAAAAGAATTTTTAGAAAAAGAAATAAAAAAATTAGGGAAATTGTCAGAAGAGAAGTTAAAAGTTTTGACCCAAAAAGCCAGGAAAGCCAGGGAAATTATTGAAATAAAAAGAGACGAAATGACAAAGAAAAAATATTGGGTGACGTAGCCAAATTTCTTTGAAATTTGGAAATCCTAAATCTGAAATCCTAATTTCCAAATAAATCCAAATGACTAAAATCTAAAACTGTTTTTGAAATTAGAACTTTAAAATTATTTAAAAATTAAAAATTTAGAATTAAAAATTTCTATTACGGGGTGTGGTCTAGTAGCTATGACGCTTGGTTCGGGACCAAGAAATCGAGAGTGCAATTCTCTCCACCCCGACAGATGAATGTTTAAAATTAGAAATTTGAAATTCCTGCCCGTGGCAGATGAGGGCCCATAGTAAAACGGTATTACGCAGCATTCGCATTGCTGAGTTCCGGGTTCGATTCCCGGTGGGTCCACCACTTTTAAGCGCCTCAACGCTTTTTTTATTTCTTGTCGCCATTTTTCAAAAATGGTATATTTTAAAGAACCGATGTTAGAAAAACTAAAAAATTCAAGGCAATTGGGAGATATGGGAGAAAAGATAGTTTCTCAATATCTTAAGGAAAAAGATTACCGGATTTTAGATAGAAATTATTCTTCTAAATGGGTTTCTGGCCCGATAAGAGGCGAGATTGATATCATAGCTGAAAAAGAAAACACTATTTCTTTCATAGAAGTTAAGACTTTGATAGACGGACAAGGATTTTTGCCTGAAGATAAGGTTAATTTTGCAAAACAAAAGAAAATATTAAAGACGGCTGAAAATTGGCTGATGGAAAAAAAGATTCCCTTGGATTCAAAATGGCAAGTAGATGTTATTTCGGTTGAAATTCATTCAAACTCTAAAAAAGCTAAAATTAGGCATTTTCAGAATGCCGTTTTTTAAATCCTTGTAATAATTATTACGAGACCCGGACTCGTAATAATTATGCTTTATTATGATTACTGAAAGATCCTGGATAATAATTAGTTATTTCTTGGGTTCCATCCCTTTTGGTTTTTTGATTGCCAAAGCTTACGGAAAAAATATTTTGGAAATAGGCTGGCGAAAAACTTCAGGCTCTAACGTTTTTAAAAATGTTGGGAAATTGGCAGGAGTTTTGACAGCTATTTTTGACGTGCTAAAAGGATTTATTTCTGTTTTTGTAGCTCAAAAACTTGGTTTTTCTCAAGGAGTACAAGTTTTTTCAGGATTAGCAGCGGTTATCGGCCATAACTGGAGCATTTTTATAAAATTCGCCGGCGGCCGGGGAATCGGCACTCTTTTTGGATGCCTTTTAGCTTTTTCTTTTAAAATATCCTTAATATCCTTAATTTCTTTTTTCATTTTTGCTATCATTTGGAATTCTTCAATTGGTACGCTTTTATTTTTATTTTCAGCCATATTACTTTCTTCTCTTTTTAACCAGTTTGAGACGGTTGGATTATTCACCACTTTTTCTTTAATACCAGTTTTTATTAAAAGATTGAGTCCGATCAAAGAAATAATAAGGTCAAAGGAAAAGTTTTTACTGTTCAGAAACAGATTCCTATTTGATAATAATGAAGCTTTATTCAGTCTTCGCATAAACAGGATTTTGAAAAAAATCGATGATCACAAGTTTTTAAAATTTATAGCCAACTCCATTATGTTGCCGCCTAAAATTGGTTGGAAGGTGGCAAAGTTCGGAGTGAAAGTAGGAGTGGGAGCAGTAAAAAAACCAATAGAATTTATTTTTGGAGTTTCAGAAAAAGTTGTTACTGAAATCAAACCCGAAGATTTAAAAGAAATGATGAAAGCTTCAGCTCAGAAAATTGTCCAGCACCAGGAAGAAATAAATCGCATTAATGTTTTTCCAGTGGCTGATAAGGATACTGGTTATAATATGGCAGCAACTTTATTGGGTATTGAAGGAGTAATCGCTCAAAAGGATTATGGTTCTTTTTCTGATTTGGCAAAAGATATCAGGGAAGGGGCAATGATAAACGCCAGAGGAAACGCCGGCATGATCTACACCGGGTATTTAATCGGTTTTTTAAATAAGATAAAGGATCTTAAGGTGATTAATGGAGAGAATTTTTCCTCTGCCATGAAAAAAGGCACAAGCTCGGCCTATGTTTCCATTTTAAATCCGGTGGAAGGTACGATTTTAGATGTTCTTAGGGACGCAAGCAAAAAAGCACATGAATTTTCGAAGACGAGAAAAGAGAAAAACATAATTAAAATTTTAGAAGAAGCTTTGATAGTAAGCCGTAAGGCCTTGGAAGAAACTAAAGAAAAACTGGAGGTTTTAAAACAGAATGATGTTGTTGATGCCGGCGGCTTGGGATTTGTTAAAATTTTGGAAGCTTGGTTAGAAAGTCTAAAAGGAGAAACTATAAGTTTTAGAGAAGATTTAGAGCCCTCGGCCAAATCCTTATATAATAATTTGGAAAATAAGGAGTCCGAATACAGCCGCGAAATCGTTTTTATTATAAAAAGAGAGAATGCAAAATTGGAAAAATTAAAAAATGATTTGGCTGTTTTAGGGGGAAGCATTGACATATTGGAGTTGGAGGACAAAGTTAAAATTCATATCCATACCAACTGGCCGGAAAAAATCAAAGAGCTAATGAATGATTTTGAAATAATTGATTGGCAAGAAGAAGCGCTTAGTGTGGAAGATAAAAAAACAATCAAGAAAAAAAGCCTTGGTTTGGTAGTTGGAGAAACGGCTAATTTGCCAAAAGAATTTCTGGAGCAAAACCAGATTGAATGCGTTCTGTTTAAGATAAATAATTTTGGGAAAGAAGATTTAAGAACGGATAATCTCTATGAAAAGTTAAGGAAGATGAAAAAACTGCCGACAACTTCGGCCCCGACCTTTAATGATTACTTCAATTGCTACAAAAGGGCTTTAGAAAAGTTTGAAAAAATTTTAGTCATAACTCTTCCTTCCAGACTTTCGGGCGCTTACAGCCAGGCCAGGATCGCCAGGTCCATTTTTAAAAAACCGGAAAAGCTGAATATATCTGTTTTTGACTGTTTCACGGCTGAGGTAGCTGAGGGATTAATTATAATTAGAATCCAAGAATTAATTTCTGGAGGAAAAAAAATAGAAGAGATCCTGGAGGAACTGAAAAAATTTTGTCCTAAAGTCAAACTTATCGGATTAATTTCTGATTTCAAATATGCAGTCCGGGGAGGAAGGATTAGAATATTCAAGATTTTGACACCTTTGATTTCTTTAATACAAAAAATTGGAATTTTATTCTTGATAGGTCTTGAAGATGGAAAAGTAAAGTTTTTAGGACCGAGGTTTAGTAAAAACCTATCCCATGTTTTAGCGGAAGAAATCAGTAGGCAAGCAAGAGGAAAACAGATAAATGCTGCCATCTCTTATGCAAAAAATCCGGAAGCAGCGGAAGAATTAAGAAAAACAATAGAAAAAGACGGAAAAAGCAAGGTTTTGTTCACTTTGCCTGTAACACCGGTAATAGGAACTCACACAGGTCCCGGAGCCTTAATCGTGGGATTTTATCCGGTTGACCCCCCACCAACTTCGCCATAGAAGTTATTGGCGGCACACGATGGGCGAATAGCCCAGTCCTCCTCTGGAGGACCTCATTATTCGTGAGGAGTGTGCCGCAAAAATCAAATCTAATTAATCAACATACTAACCAAAACACTCATTTCAAACGCGAAGTTGGTGGGGGGTTGACACTCCAATCTTCTTTGTTAAACTGAAATAAGAACGAGTCCGTAAAAGCGGACCTTTATTTAAAATAGGAATAAGAAAAAGTAGAACTTAGAGAGTAGAAGAAAAAATTTTCTATTTTCTACTTTTTATTTTCTAATAATATGGACATCAAATCTTTTACATCAGCAATCGCGCAGATTGCAGAAGAAAAAGGAATTCCTTACGATAAGGTTATTGAAAGCATTGAACAGGCGATAGCCGCCGCCTATAAAAAAGATTATGGCGAAAAAGGGCAAATGATAAAAGCTAAGCTTGAACCAGAAACAGGCAATGTTAAATTTTGGCAAGTGAAATTAGTTGTTGATAAATCAATGATTTTTTCAGAAGAGGAGTTGGAAGAGTTAAGGGAAAAAAAGACAGATGCGGCAGAAGAGGGCGAGGAAAAAAAGCTTCGTTTTAATCCTGAAAGACACATAATGGTTCAAGAAGCCAGAAAAATAAAACCAAAAATAAAAACTGGGGAAGAATTAGAAATAGCTCTTGAGACAAAATCTGACTATGGGAGAATCGCTGCCCAAACAGCAAAACAGGTAATTTTACAAAAAATCAGGGAAGCGGAAAAAGAAGCGGTTCTTTCAGAATACCAGTCAAAAGAAGGAGAAATAATATCTGGCATAATTCAGAGGATGGAAGGCAGGAATATCTTTTTTGACATTGGTAAAACTTTCGGGATTTTAACAAGAGAAGAACAGGTGCCCGGAGAATTTTACAGGCCGGGCCAGAGATTGAAAGTTTATATTTTAAAAGTTGAAAAAACCCCAAAAGGACCAGTTATTTTTTTGTCCAGAGCTTACCCAAAACTAATTTCCAAGCTTTTTGAACTGGAAGTCCCGGAGATTTCGTCTGGCCAGGTGCAGATAAAATCAATCGCCAGAGAAGCAGGTTCCAGATCAAAAATCGCTGTTTTTTCCAATACTGAAGGGATTGATCCTATTGGCAGCGCTGTTGGCCAAAGGGGAACGAGGGTTATGGCAGTAATAAATGAACTGGGTGGAGAAAAAATTGACATAATTGAGTATTCTGACGATCCGGCAAAATATATCACTAATTCTCTAAGTCCAGCCAAAGTTTTGGAGGTGAAAATAATGCCAAAAAACAAAGCTCTGGCCATAGTTCCGGAAGACCAGTTGTCTTTAGCCATTGGTAAGGAGGGACAGAATGTGAGATTAGCAGCCAAGCTTACGGGTTGGAAAATTGATGTCAGGGCTTCAGAGGCTGGAGTTGAAGAAGTCAAGGAAGAAAAGGAGGAGGAATTGAACAAAGAAGCAAAACCCGAAAAGAAGGAGAAGAAACCTGCCCGTAATGCTTCGCATAGCGATGCAGGCGGGGAGAAAAAAGAAGAAAAGAAAAATAAAAAATAACCTCTTTTACCCCGTTAGAAAGTTTAGTCTTCGGGATGAATACCTATAGGCATAAGTCAGTTTCCTATTTAGAAAGGGTAGTCAGATTTAAAGCCTCGTCCTTTCTAACGGGGTTTAGTAACTAAATCAAAAAATCATGACGATATTATTTTTTCCTATTGTTGTTTCTCTTTTTTCAATAACTTTTTCTTATTTTCTGATAAGAAAAATAAACCAATCTCCTTCTGATTCAGGAAAAATAGCTGAAATTTCTTTGGCTATTAAAGAAGGAGCTATGGCTTACTTGAAAAGAGAATATAAAACCATAGCTTTTGTAGCTATTTTTTTATTCTTTACTCTCTGTATTTTTTTAGGATTCAAAGTAGGAATAGGTTTTTTCTTTGGAGCCCTTTTTTCAGCTATAGCAGGGTATATCGGGATGACGATTTCCACTAAAACAAATTTAAAAGTTATAAAAGCAGCCGAGAAAGGGTTAAAAGAGAGCTTGGATTTATCTTTTAAAGGCGGCTCAGTAACCGGCTTTTTAGTAGTTGGTTTAGGATTATTTTTAGTTTCAGTTTTTTATGGTTTGACTAAAGATTTGAAAGCTTTGGTGGCCTTAGGTTTCGGAGCTTCTTTGATTTCAGTTTTTGCCAGACTGGGAGGAGGAATATTTACTAAAGCAGCTGATGTCGGAGCTGATATCGTGGGCAAAATTGAAAAAGGGATTCCTGAGGACGATCCCAGAAACCCAGCAGTTATTGCTGATCAAGTTGGAGATAATGTTGGAGATTGCGCCGGCATGGCAGCTGATCTTTTTGAAACCTACGTCGTGACATTAATAGCAACTATGATTTTAGGATCGCTTTCTTTTTCCAAAATGACTCAAGCAGTTTTTCTGCCCCTACTTTTGGCTTCAGTGGCTATTTTATCTTCAATTATTTCCACCTTTTTTGTAAGACTTGGCAAAAGCCAAAGCATAATTAATGCTCTATATAAGGGATTGGCGGTAGCAGGGATTCTTTCGGCAATTGGTTTTTTTATCCTAATTTCTTCGATTTCTCAAAACTTTGATAAAATCCCAGCTTTTAATCTTTATTTTCCATCTTTTCTGGGTCTTTTGCTCGTAGTAGGAATTTTTTTAGCCATGGAGTTTTATACTTCAAAAAAGTTCCAGCCGGTAAAATCTATTGCCCAATCTTCCCAGTCAGGACACGCTTTCAACATTATTACCGGCCTTTCAATGGGAATGAAATCAACTGTTCTGCCTATTATTATGATTGCAATTAGTATTTTAATAAGTTTTAAACTTTCAGGAATTTACGGTTTAGCCATAACAGCAGTTTCAATGCTTTCTTTAACTGGTTTAATTATTGCCTTGGATTCTTACGGACCTATCACTGATAATGCAGCCGGTATTGCCGAAATGGCCGGGCTTCCAAAAGAAGTGAGAGAAAGAATGGATGTCTTGGATTCAGTTGGGAACACTACCAAAGAAATAACAAAAGCTTACACTATTACTTCTGCTGGATTAGCAGCGCTTATTCTATTTTCAGCCTACTCTCAAGAGTTGGCTGAACTCGGAGTTAAGGCCCAATTTCTTTTGCAAGACCCGAGGGTTTTAATTGGGCTATTTATTGGTGGAATGATTACTTATTATTTTTCTGCTCTAACTATGGAAGCAGTAGGAAAAACTTCTTTGAAAGTAGTGGAAGAGGCAAGGAGGCAGTTTAAAGAAATAAAAGGAATTATGGAAGGGGAGCAAAAGCCTGAATATGGAAAATGCGTTGATATTGTGACAAAGGCGGCATTAAAAGAAATGATGCTTCCAGCGATACTTCCGGTTATCTCCCCAATCGTTATTGGTTTTCTTTTGGGAGTTGAAGCTTTGGGTGGGCTTTTAATAGGCAGTATAGTGGTGGGAATATTTATTGCTATTTTTATGACCGTAGCTGGAGCAGCTTGGGACAATGCCAAAAAATATATAGAAGAAGGAAATTTTGGAGGAAAGAGATCTTTCGCCCACCAAGCAGCTGTTACCGGCGACACTGTGGGAGATCCCTGCAAAGATACAGTCGGTCCCGCTATTAACCCGATGATAAAAATACTTAATATTGTTGCCTTATTAATTGTTAGTTTTTTAATTTAAACCCGGTAGAGGAATTTCGGCTCGCCCAGTAGAAGAACGCAGTTCTCTACTGGACCGGTCCCGTAGACAGCTTCGCTGTTCTACGGGGCTTTGCGAAATTACCCCGTCCTTTCTCTGAAAGGGCGGGGTTGCCGAAATTCTCCTACCGGGTAAAATCTGATGGAAGTTTCGGTAAAAAAATTGCAAAATTCCCAGGTAGAGATAATTTTTAAAGTCCCGAAAGAAGAATTTGAGAAATTCCGGGAAAAAGCAATTTTAAAATTCGGCCAGGAAATAAAAATAGAAGGATTCCGTCCCGGCAAAGCACCAAAAGAAAGGATTGAAAAAGAAATTGGCGAAACAAGAATTTTAGAAGAAGCAATTAAGCAATTGATGGAGGAACATTACCCAAAAGTGATTGCGGAAAATAAACTTGAGCCAATCGTTCAGCCAGAAATTGAGGTTTTGCCTCCCACCAATGTCATTGATGGGAGATTTGAATTTAAGGTTAGTTTGACCATTATCCCAGAAAT
>CAYHAF010000017.1:0-4799 GCA_964354555.1 uncultured Candidatus Saccharibacteria bacterium | reverse complement strand
GTTTCAGAAGACGAGATTAAAGAAGAAATCAGTAAAATTATGAAGAACCATCCGGTTGAAAAAATAAAAGAGCTTGACCTTGAAAAGCTAAAATTATATATTAAAGGTGAAATCAGAAAAATAAAAACCCTCCAAAGGTTAGAAAGTTTAACAAAGTAGAAAAGGTACAAATCGTAGAGATTGTAAGATATGCCAACAATTACTCAATTAGAAGATTTGCAGGTATGGCAAGAAGCTAGGTTTTTGGCAAAAATGATTTACTCTTTCACAAGCGATTTACCCAAATCTGAAGAATATAATCTTAAAAGACATTTAAAAGAAAATGCCAGAGGCTTACCAGCTAATATAGCCGAAGGATTTTACCGATATTTTAAGAAAGAGCGACTCCATTTTTATGGTATTGCGAAGGGATGTCTTGGTGAAATAAAAAACGATATTTGTTTATGCACCGATTTCGAATATATTAAAGAAGAAACCAACTTTAAAAAATATCTAGAACAAATAAATAAAGTCGAAAGAATGTTAAATAGTTTTATCGGCTGTACTTCTAAAAGCACTCAAAAATAATTAACCATTTACCATTCCTACCATCCCTACTATTTCTACTATATTATACCATTTCTACTTTTTAAACCTTTAAACCCATGAATCTTATACCCACGGTTATAGAAAAGACTCAATATGGAGAACGGGCTTATGATATTTACTCCCGGCTTTTGAAAGAAAGAATTGTTTTTTTAGCCGGGCCAATTTCAGATCCGGTGGCCAATTCCGTTATCGCCCAGCTTTTATTTTTAGCCAGCAAAGATCCAAAAAAAGATATTCAGCTATATATTAACAGTCCCGGAGGTTCGGTCACTGCCGGTTTGGCAATTTATGACACCATGCAGTATGTCAAGTGTCCCATTTCAACTGTCTGCGTGGGATTGGCTGCCTCTATGGCCGCCACTCTATTAGCCGCAGGCAGCCAGGGAAAAAGATTTGCCTTGCCCAACTCTGAAATTCTTTTGCATCAGGTAATGGGAGGAGTAACAGGAGAGGCGATTGAAATAGAAATCACGGCAAAACAAATCGTCAAGATAAAAGATAAATTAAACAAGATTTTGGCCAAGCACACCGGCCAGCCCCTGCAAAGGGTGGAGAAAGACACTGACCGCGATTTCTATCTTTCGGCCGGAGAAGCAAAAGAATACGGGCTCGTTGACGAAGTGATTAAAACCAAAGAATAGGCCTTTAAAAAAGGCCTATTTATTTAAATTTATTTTTGGTATAATAACTTAAAGTTAAATTTTAACTAAAAATATGATAAACAAAAATCAAAAAAAAGTATTGATAGTAATTTTAATTTTAGTTCATATAATAGCAATAATTGGCTTTGTGAATTGTTGCAATAACTTGAAAAAATTACGTTTAATGTTAGAGGAAAAAAAGATGACTCCAACTTCACTTGAAGAAGTAGCCGAGCCTTTTAAGCCAGGAGAAATCGGGGAGCCCAAGGAAGATGAAGAGCCAGTAGTTAACCTGCCTCAAAATATTTCAAATACCATCGGCACCATTAAAGAAATCAAAAGCGACAAATTGATAATCTTGGGCAATGGTTCTAATTTTTCTGATCAAAAACCAAGAGAAATAACTCTTATTGTTATTGACATAACCTCTATTTATGACGGCCAGAAATCCTATGAAGGATCAGAGGGTTTAAAATATCTTAAAGTAGGAGATTCGGTCAGTATTCAAGCGCCGGAAAATATCAGAGGTAAAATTCAATTCATCGTTAATTCTATTAATAAAATTGAGAATTTGTAAAATCCAAGTTTTATACCAATTTATTATTAATTAAAAAGTTTTAAAAATATGGATACATATAAATCAAAACAAATAGTTTTAATTATAAGTGTTATTATTATGACCTTTCTGGTAGGGTATATAGTCTTTGCTTCTACTTGGGTGGAACCAACCGCTTCCCCGCCAGCAGACAATATCTCAGCGCCAATCAATACTGGAATTAATCGTCAACAAAAGACCGGAGCATTGAACATAGGTCCTAATAGCATAGGTATCTCAATTGGATATATCTCTGCCCAGAAATATTGCGACAATGATGAAACCTCGGTCCCTCTTTGCGATTATTATATTGATCTAGCTAATACGGGCGGCATATCCGCTAATTTTGCAGGCAGTGTCATTATTGACGCAGCACAATCTTTTTATGTTCCATTGGCTGTCCGATCTAACGATAATAATGAAATAGCCACTCTTTTAACATTAACTCATAATAATGCCGGTGGGGTTGGCAGCACGGGTTTTGGTACAGGCATTTCCTTTAGAGGAGAAACAAAGACATCGGGCGAAGAAAAAGAAATGGCCAAAATAGGGTCTGTATGGAAAAACGCTGATGCGCCACCTTGGCGTTCTTCTGAATTGGTTTTTTCCACAAACTATAATGATGTTCTTACAGAACGATTGAGGATTGAAGGGTATGGAGCTTTAATGTATTCACCTATTAGTTCTGTTCCGACAAAGCAACTAGGAAAAGGCATAATGTATTTTAGTGGAACTAAATTTAGATGCTCTGAAAACGGAGCTGATTTTGCAGACTGTATTGGAGGAGGTGGAGGAGGGTTATGGACCGATCAAGGGACATATATCTATCCTAATAATTATACAGATTTAGTAATTACTGATTCTGGTGACGTAGGCATCGGGACAACGAGCCCAAATGCAGCATTACAAATAAATGGTGCTATTTCTCGCCAAGGAACAAATCTTTATGGTCTGGCAGCTACTGTTGCTACTCATGTTAATTTGGGGGTAGATAGCACTACAGGTTTGAGTGGTTCTGAAATGTCTTACGCCACTGTTGGAGGAGGAGATAACAACACAGCCTCAGGAGCTTATACTACCGTTGGAGGAGGACGTAACAATACTGCCTCGGCCTCAGGAACAGGTTATACCACCATTGGAGGAGGATATGGCAACACAGCCTCAAGCCCCTCTTCCACTATTGGAGGAGGATATGGTAACAGAACCCTCTATACCTTAGCAACAGAATGGTATTCCACCATTGGAGGAGGAACTCTCAACACAGCCTCAGAATATTCTGCCACCATTGGAGGAGGATACAACAACGCAGCCTCAGGAACTTATTCCACCATTGGAGGGGGAAGTTTCAACGCAGCCTCAGGAACTTATTCCACCATTGGAGGGGGAGGTCACAATACTGCCTCAGGATTTTTTTCCACAGTTCCTGGCGGATATTATAATACAGCTGGAGGCACTAATTCTGTAGCAATGGGTCAGTATATGAATTTGAGTGGTGATCGAAGTTTTGTTTTTGGTTATAGTGCGGCGTCTTTTCCTATTCCTACTTCTGACGTCTTCTTAATTGACCCTTCAAATTATGGGATAAACGTTGGCATCGGGATGACGACACCGGGGACTTATAAATTAAATGTTAATGGTACAGTAGCCACTGGTGACCTAACCGTAGGAGTAGGGGGAGCCGGAAAAATTAACGTCGGAACCATCGACCCAATTTTTGATATCGATGGCAAAAAGTACGCTACCTATATGGCTGATTTTGCCGGCGGAACAAGAGTTGAGACCTCTGGAACTATACAACTTACAACCGATAACTTACAACCTAAAACAGTAATTGATTTTGATGGCTTGGAAAAGGGTTCTGACCTGTGGTTATTCTGGCAGACATCTAATAAAAATATAAATGATGTAGCCCTTTTGCTGACTCCGGGGTTTGAAGGAAAGGTTTGGTACGAAAAGAATGGAAATAAAATAATAATTTATGGAGATAGGGCCGGCGAGGTTTCTTATAGATTATCGGCTCCCAGAGTTGATCATCAAAAGTGGGGAAATTTAACCGAAGACCAAAACTTGACTGGAATAAAAATTTCTGATTATTAAAGATAAAAATTTTTTGAAATTCAAGTTGTAAAAAACTTTCTTGCCTGCTTTTGTGAAAGTATTAAATAAAATCTTGAAAGATTTTAGGAAATTAAAATCTGTTTAAATATGTCTAAAAAATTTCTTTCTTTTTTAATAATTTTTCTGACAGTTTTTGGGTTTTTGGTTTTTAATTTCAGGGAAGTTGAAAAAATTGAAGCTGCTCCAGACACCTTGACTCTTAGACCAAATCTGGCTGGCACTTACCAAGCTTGGACTTTAGTGGGTTCAACCCATCCGGTGGCTACATCTGACCAATCGAATACTTCATATGTTTATACTCTAAACACAACCAGCAAAGAAACAGAAAATTTAGTGGATACGGCCCAGACTGGAACAATAAGTCAGGTAACGGCATATATAAGAGCCAAAGCTCCTTTTGGCATCGGGGCAACAGAAGGTGCTAATATTCTTTGGCGGACATACAACACAGATTATGAAAGCGTCGCATTCATCATTAGCAGAACAGCATTTACAGATTATTCTCAAACACGGCTAAATAATCCAAACACAAATGTAGCCTGGACTTGGACAGAAGTAAATGCTTTGCAAGTGGGCGCTAGGGCTTCAGCGTTGGGATTAGATGAAGAGATAGATGTTTCAGAATTTTGGATTGTTGTTGATTATACGCCAGCAGGAGGCATTACTCCTCCTACTGTTACCACTTCAGATGCCACCAACCTTTTATCAACTTCAGCTATCTTAAATGGAAATATTACCCTTACTAATGGCCAAAATGCTGACCAAAGAGGATTTGACATAGGAACTGCTTCTGGTAATTACAATCTAACTGGATACCTACAAGGAACTCTTGGGACCTATGTCTATGGAACAGGAGT
>CAYHAF010000016.1:0-15057 GCA_964354555.1 uncultured Candidatus Saccharibacteria bacterium | reverse complement strand
GTTCCGCTGGCTTCAATCGTAATATCGCCGTTAGAATCCAAAGCCGAAGCTCTGCCATTCAAAGTTCCGCCTGCTTTGATAGTAAGACTGCCGGTAGTAAAAGAATGATTACTGTCTAATACCGTATCCAAAACTGAAGTGGCGGTACTGGTTCTCTGGATTGTGGTAGCGCCGGTCACAGACGTTGTGCCTCCTAAATTAAAGGTTAGAGACTTGGCTGTGGCACTGGGATTTAGATTTAACGTACCACCAACTGTGATTGCCCCGGCTCCGGTATAGACTCTGTCATCAGTAATAGTTGGACTGAATTCCAAGTTGTTGTAGGTGGCGACAGTAATATTAGTGTCACCATTTCCGGTATATTTAACAGTTGAAGTATTTTGAGTGAAAGTTCCAGTCTTTACAAAAGGAGTGCCTGTTCCTGAAAGAGTAATTGTTTTTGAGGAAGCATCTAAAGAATAAGTATCAGAAATAGTTAAAACAGATGAAACAGTAAAGTCTCCAACAGCAGTAGTTGTGCCTGAAAAAGTCAAACTGGAAAAGGTGTAAGTTCCGGTGCTAGTTGGTCCAAGATTACCAGTACCAGAAAGAGTCACGGTGCCCCCCGTCATATTGATTGAACCGTTAGTTCCCGTGATATCACCTCCTGAAACGGTAATGCCGTTAGTGCCGGAAATGGTTCCAGCAGTTGTGGTCAAATCACCATTAACAATTAAAGCAGTGGTTAAACTCCAGGCACCACCAGAGCCATTAAAAACGGCACTGTTAATATCGCTATTAGCGTCAGAGGAACCCTGAAAATCCATGTTCTCGCTGGTAGTGGAAGTAAAATTAATAGTTTCCGAGGAGGCAGTAAAAACACTGTCATTATTCCAAGCACCAGAAATATTGAAAGTCCCTGCTCCGCCGGAAACCAAAGTTCCATTAATATCCAAATCATGAGTGGTTAAAGTTTCGGTACCGCTAATAGTTAGGGTATCGCCAGAAAGAATATCAATTTTCTCATCAGTATAAGCATTATCATCGTCAACGTTGAGCACCGAACTATTGGCGCTGTGCATAATATCTTCGTCATCATCGTTATCATATTGGCCTAAATTGGTAACAGTCAAGCTTTGGTCGTCCACGCTGCCAATAGATAAAACATGCTGATTTAAAACCATTCCTGTCATATCTCCACTGCCATCATATTTACCAACACCAGTAGATTCATTTGCATCAGTGGCACCATCCACCCAAACAGTAACAATATTGCCAGAACTTACGGAAACGCTGGCAATAGACCAATTCCCACCCGAGATAGTTCCAGTTTTCCCTGTTTGCAAGGCAGCATTAACTGCAACGGCTACAGTGCCGCTGGATAAATCTGAAGTGCCGGAAACGGTGATACCGCCGCAAGCTCCGGCATTGATTGTCCAGTTGGTATTGCTGTTATTGTCTGCAGTAGAGTTTTCAGCAGTCAAAGCAGTGGTAACAGCTCTTGAGTCTTCAACATCTGCATAATCAATGTCAGTGCTGCCTGAAACATAGATATCCCATTGGTTGTCATTGGTAGTTGAGTCCAGAAAAACTCTGCCTGTAGTACAGTTAGTTCCCTGGATATTGAAAAGACCTGCAACGTTTGTCTGGTCTGTTTCATCAAATTCCATAGCTTTTCCTGCTGTGGCTACGGTGAAGTTGTAAAAAGTAGTAGCGGCAGTGTAAGTCAATTCGGAAATACCTGCCCCATCAAAAGTTACTGTTCCTGAAGAATGAGTAAAGGTGCCGGAGTTAGAAAAGTTGCCAGCTATAGTAAAGCTTCCGGAGTTTGAAGCAATAAAGGTACCGTTGGCTGCAATAGTGAAAGCACCATCCACGTTTAAAGTTGGGTCATTGGTGTCGGCTGTTAGAGTTCCAGTGTTGGTTCCATTGCCAACGGTTAAATAATCATCGGTCTTGACAGTGCCACTGGCCAGAGTATAGGTCATTCCATTAGCTGAAGGCTTGACTTCTAAGTTATTGTAATTTGCGGCAGTAACAAGATTAACTACCGCAGTTTCTTCGCTTCCAAAATCAAGCAAATCGTCTCTTCCAGTTTCGTAGGTGGCTTTTATCCAAGCATCTGAACGAGATGCATTGGAAATACGAATCTCATCAAATGTTCCATCAAAACACCAACTTGCAGTGGTGGGATGAAAGTTAGCAAAGACTAAATTTCCTACTTCGGTTGTATTAAGACTAAAAGTCCTGGATGTTGTAAATACATTGGCACCGTCCTTAAAACCTTCCCAAGTACTGCCATTATAATCATAAACAATATGGTGCCAGTTAGTATCAGCAATCGCTATCTGTGAGCCTGTTCGGGGAGCAGTTCCAGTATAAAGTCCAGAATAAAACTCTACATTATTGTCGACATATTCCCAAACAACTGAATAATAGTTATCTACTCCTGCAGCGTTGACTTTACTAAGGAGATATCTATTAGCCTGAGTTAAAACGTCGGGTTTAGTCCATAATTCAATGCTAAAATTATTGGTTAAAGTCAAAGCTGCTGTTGGCGAACTCTTTACTTGACGTCCAGTACTACCATCGTAATGGGAGACGTTAGCTATTTGTCCGCTTTCTGCAGCTACTGTCCCTCCTACTGTAAGGTCATTGTTATTAGTGGAATCAACTGGACTTGTTGTATCCATGTGCCAAACACCCACAAAGTTTGAATCCCAAACATTGTAAGCAGGACTGGAGTCAATATCTCCTACATAAGTTGTATTATTTGCATGGTCTGCGTCATAGTATAAATAAAGGTCAGTATCTACAGTGCCCGAAATCGCCCAATCAGATTTACTTACCCAAAGCCAAGCTGTTTCTGAAGCATCAACCCATTTTTCTATTTCTACATAAAGCTCAGTGGTCCCATCGCTCTTAGTAACAGCGATCTTTTTTCTATTCTCATCGTTTGTAAGTTCGTCAAAAACAAAAGATATGTCTTCGGCGTTTCTTCCAGCTGAAGTACCTAAATAAATCAAAACTGGAAAGCCAGTTAAGTCAGCATCAATATCAGTCTGGTCAATAGTTAATTTCACTCTTTTATCCCAACCCGAAAGCCAATTAAGTCCACCTCCAGTGGAAGCTGTATACTGAAAAGTAGAAGCGTTGGCGGTAAAGGTTCCGGTCTTAACAAAAGGAGTACCAGAGCCAGAAAGAGTCCAAGTGTCATCACCAGCATCTAAGACTTGGCTGGCAGCAATGGTCAAGACATTAGAAACAGTTATTGCTCCAGTTCCGGTTTTGGTTGTGGTAGTTACATCTGCGCCATTTCCAAAAGTCAGGTTATAAAATGTCCAGGCAGTGTCTCCCCCGAAGTTGCCCGCTGTATCCAAGAGAACTGTACCTCCGGTAAAAGTGATGGTTCCGTTCCCAGTAATATCTCCACCATTAACTGTAAGAGTATCAGTGCTTTCTGATAGAGTACCTAAGGTGGCGGTAAAGTCGCCGCTCAAGGTTGTAGTGCCTCCTAAGACATAATTTTCATCAGCATGGTTGATTTGGAGATTGCAATAATTAGCTGAAGCAGTGATAGTTGTGCTACCACCTGCGTTATCGCCTGTATAGATAAAAGTTGAAGTGGAACCGGTAAAGGTTCCAGTAATAACAAAAGGCGTACCAGTGGTTCCTGAAAGAGTAACTGTTGTGACTTTGGCATCAAAGATTGCGCTTGCATGTTGGATGGTGAAAACATCGGAAACTTCGATGTTTCCAGCTGCATCAAAGGTGTCTACAGCATTCAGTTTGAGGTCATAATAATCTATGGCCACAACATTGGTGTTGCCGCCAGCATTAGCCCCGGTATATTGAACAATTGAAGTTGAATGAGTAAAGGTTTCGTTATTAACAAAAGGAGTTCCAGTAGTTCCTGATAAAGTAATGGTATACGAAGAAGCGTCAAAGGTATTGATGCCAGATGAAGAAACAATAGTTAGAACATTTGAAACCGTGATGTCTCCGGCTGCAGTATAGGTTGTGGTGGTGGTTGAACCTCCGATGTTCAGGTTGTAATAAGTGGTACTTGTGATGTTGGTGGCATCTGTAACACCAGTATAGACAAGCGTCGAAGCGTTAGGAGTAAAGTTTCCGGTTTTAACAAAGGGAGTACCAGTACCTGATAAAGTCCAGGTATCGTCTCCAGCATCTAAGACTTGGCTGGCAGCAATAGTTAAGACATTGGAAACAGTCATTGCTCCTGTACCAGTCTTGGTTGTGGTTGTTATATCTGCGCCATCTCCAAAAGTGAGGTTAAAGAAGGTCCAAGCAGTGTCACCTCCAAAGTTTCCAGCCGCATCTAATAAGAAGGTTCCTCCGGTCAGGGTGATTGTACCATCGCCTGTCACATCACCTCCATTAACAGTAATGCTGTTTGTCCCAGATAAAGTTCCGGCAGTCATGGTTAAGTCAACATCAATGGTAGTTGAGTCAGCAAATGACCAACCGCCGCCTGAACCATTAAAAGTAACATTATAAAAGTTTTCTCCTCCATCAGTAATAACAAAGCCGGTGGTAGTTCCAGTAAAGGTTGCTCCATTATTGTTATGAGTAAAAGTTCCCTCATTCGTCCAGTCGCCACCGCAGGAAATGGTTCCTCCGGCACTGAGAACGGCGGTTCCATCAATATGGATATCTCCGTCAGTACTGCTCTGGCTTGAAGCCGGACTGGTAGTTATTAGCCCTCCCGGAGCAAAAGTATCCCCATCCAAAATATGTAATTCAAATCCGTCATCGACAGTAAGATCGCTTCCGGAAACGTTGTATTTTATATCGTCATCGGTATCATCTCCAGTCAAAAGATTAGCATTAGTTATTGAACCGGTATCAGCCCTAACAATGACCCGATTTTTATAAAGATTAACATTGGTTTGATTGGTACCATCTGAAACATAAACTATTGTTGCCTCTTCGGTTTCATCATTTAAATAGATCGTAATTATAGCCCCTGAAGCGGCGGTCACACTACTAATTGACCAAGCGCCATCAGAAGTTGTAATCTCGTCGGTATAGCTACCTGCTCCATTTACTCTAAGATTAACTGTCTTGTTGGTGCTGCTTCCGTCAATCGGATCTGCACCTTCGTCATCATAGGCGTTGCCGGAAACAGTAATAGTAGGAGGGCCACAAGTACTATTTGCAGCACAATAATTAATAGCGCAGAAAATGCAACTAGTCGAAGGATTACAAGCAGTACAACTCCCTACCGTACAAGAACCGTCATTAGCGGTTTTTGCCACACAAGTTCCGGCATTATTACAAACATTCGTACTAGAACAAGTTGTTCCGGTTGTATCTTCAAGACAAGTTACTGCACCACATGAATATGCAGAACAATTACTACATTGACCGCAAGATTGACAGTTAAAAACAGTGCCTGAACCGGAACAATTGCAAGAAGCATCTGTATTTGCACAAAGTGTATTATCAGCTGCACAATTATATGCAGTACCTGAACCAGAGCAGATATCACAGTTTCCGGTACAAAAAGTAGCCGCATCAGCTCTGCAAGCCCCAGCACCACTGCACTCATCACAATTACCTGTACAACCACCATAAGGATCTGAATCAGCAGCTACATTAGAACAACTATAACTGGCACCAGTACAATATTTACAAGCGCCACAGCCTTGCTGCCCAACCGTCAGATACTGACAATTACCTGCACCATTACAATTAAGACCAGCACAAGTTCCCACTGCACCAGGACACTCGGTCTGATAATCAGAGCCATTTGCCGTATTTATACAGGCACCTGAACCATTACAAGATTGACAAAATGCACCGCAGTCTGTACCTATAGAGTATGCAGAATTCCCGCAACTATAACTGCTGCAGGTTGCCTCTCCACATAAACCGTAAGTATCAGGACATGATTGACAAGTACCACTACTACAATAACAGGCGGCTACAGACCCAGCACAATCTGAATTTACATCTGTGCATGTTCCTAAAGATCCAGCGACATTGCACCGATTACAGGCTCCACTACAAGTACCATTACAACAATAATTATCTGTACAAAAACCAGAGGTACATTCAGTGGATGAAGTACATGGTTGTCCATTCGATAGTGTATAAGAAACATTAACCCTGATATAATCTACATAAATATCAGAATTTGCCGTTTGTGCTTGAGCGGCAAACCAAACTCCAAAAGTATCAGCATTTATTTCAGCTGCTGACCAGGTAGTTCCCCAAAGGTCAATTGATCCACCATATGATGCAATAGTAGGAGTAGTTGCCCACGCAGCAGCCGATTTTTTGTTGTCTCCCACCCCTGCAGTGTTATCTTTTGTAAGCTGAACTAAAACATCTACTGCTTCTTCAAGTTCATCATCATACTTTTCAATTTCTACCCTAATACCCAATATTGTTGTTGCAGTAGGAATTGCAAAATCAAAATGTACTGCTTTTAAAACTTGAGACTGGTCAGGTAAGTCAAAATTAGTACTAGTAATACTGGCGTAACTGCCATCATCGCTATATACATTAGTCATACCAGTCCAAGCCTCATCATCATAAGGACTTACTGCTGCTGTTGTTGCTACGGTTGGATATTTTGTAGAGAGAATATCGGCTGCCACCTGCCATTGCCGTATTTCTTTGAAATCGCCGATTTCCAAAGGGCCAAGTAAATAAAGGTAAGGGCTAATATCTGGCGCGTCAAATTGATAAATTAATTCGTAACTTTCTCCTTCTTTCCAATTAACATCCCAAATAATCAATTTTTCTTCATTTCTTGTCTCTTGCCTCTTGCTTTGTCCCGTAGTTAACTCTGCTGTACTACTGAAATCACTTGTCTCTATAATTTCAAAACTTGCTGGCACCGTTTCCACTACCTCACCAACAAAATCCTGGTTTACCTTTATCTTAAATTTCATTTCGTAGTTTACCGGCGGATAAATCCTTGTCGGTCCAATCCTCTCAATATCAAAAGGAACTGAATCGCGAACCTCGAACGAATCAGTAATTTCATAGTTATTATCAAGATTAATCAATTTCATCTCGTAAATTCCCGACTCACCAACTTGATAATAAACAAAATAATCTGGTACATCGGTGACATTGTTTGGCCCGCATTCACTACTATATTGAATTGTCCCATCTTTTGTCGTCAGAATTTGAATTTCAGATTTTGGACTTGTAATCTGTAGTTCAAGTGAAGCATTACAAATAGTATGCCCATCATCTCTTAATACCCCCATCTGGATATAAGCCCCTTGGTTTGACAAATAGATAGATCGATTTGTGTTTATTGCCAGTACTCCCCAAGTAAAATCTTGTTCTAAGACATAGATTGCATCTTTTGCCTCAAATTCAATTTCCAATTTATAAAGTCCGGGTTTAAATTCTCTTTTTATTTTTGGAATTTTTAGCTCAAAGACTTCTTCCCCATTTTTTAAAAAAGAGTTGATTTCAGGTAAAATATTGGTTTCTAAACCATCGGGTCCAAAAATTTTGGCTTTAATTTTAGTTGTCTGAGCCCCAACTTTACTTGGAAGGATTTTTTTATTAATAAACGATAAAAGTTTTTCCTTTACTTTTTCCAAAATGCTTTTTTCTTCCTCCCGGGGCGTTTCATTCTCTTTTGGTATTTCATTTTCCTCAATAATCTCCCCCTTTTCAGAATTGATTAATTCCTCAACTTTCAGATTGGGCTCAGTAATAATGAAGGTCGGTTCTTCATTGGATGAGAAATTTTTTTCTTTTTGGGGAATAATCAAAGAACTGTCTTTGATTTTAATTTTTGGTTTCTGTATATTTTCTGTTTCTTCAGTTTTTTCTTCTTGTTTATTGTAATTTATTTCCAACCAAATAGCATCTAAATAAGAAATTGTATTTGTTTCTCCTCCAATCACTCCCTCAAATTTAATTTTTAAATTATTTACATCATCCCAGCTCTTCAAAAATGGTGCTTCATAGGAAAAATATCCGCCATTTAAAAAATTTGATAAAGGTTGCTCGGAAATAGTGGTCAATTGAAACCAAGTTTCACTGTCAAAAGAATACCAAATAATAATTTTGCTATCTAAGTTTGGTGTTGAAATTTTTTCAACAGAATTATCAGAAATTTCAATTGCCGACCTGACGGCATCAACATCAATTGGAAGAGTAATTGTTTCAATTGGTGGAGTTTCAGTTTCTAATGATGCGGCGTCTTCCTCTTGGGCCTTGACTGCTTTTATACCAAAAAGTTTTTTTATTTTATTTAAAAAACCGGCTGGCTGTTTATTTTTTTCAATTGACGGAATTTTAGAAAAAGAACTGTTCATTAATTCCAAAGGCAGTATTGTCTCTGGTGTTATTTCAATTACTCCCGGTTCCTCAGCTGGAGCAGCTGGTTCTTCAATCGGAGCTGCCGGCTCTTCAGCAGGTGTTTGGGGAATTTCCAAAGGTGGCTGTTCCTCATTGGGAGCTAATGGTTCTTTAATTTTTTCCGGCTCTTCAGCTGGAGCCAGTGGTTCTTCAGCTGGCTGCTCCGGTTCTTCTGTGATAGGCGTTTGATTAATTTCCAAATCTGGTTTCTTTTCATCAATAGCAAAAGAAAATTTAATTTTTGCCGATTGAATTTTTAAATTTCCCGGCTCTTCGTTTTTTATCTCTTCTGTATTCTGTTGAAAGTCTTGGCAAAGAAGATTTAATGGTCCGCCTTTGTAAACTGCGGAGTTAGATTCAGAAAAAGAATTAAAATCTCCGAGCTCTCCCGCTTCCGGCTGGCCCTGCGCGTTTTGGGGATTTAGCCAATCTCCGGTGCAGGTTACTGAATAAAGATTCATTGTCTTTTCTTCTCCGGTCAAAGCGCCGACAATTTTATTTAATATTTCCAGAGGCCCGATTCCAATAAAAGATAAAAAAATCATGATCAACAAAATAAACCTCCAGGAAAAAGAAAAAATCTTTTCTTTTTTATTTTTGTATTGCCTAATCCCTGCGATTTTTTTTGCCGTTTCTTTTATTTTAATTGGGATGTTTGCTGAAGAAAAATTATCAGAAATAAATTTAAAAGCTTTCCATTTTTTATTGGATTTTGATTTTTGAGCCTCCATCCTTTGCTGGTATTCTTTTAAGTCTTCTTCAGTAATAAACCAAGAGACTCCAGAGTAAATCTTTTTGCCCCGAATTTTCTTCGTTCTAATTAAAGAACCAATATAGTCTGGAGCATAACCAGTAAGCTTTGCTGCTTCTTTCAAAGATATAAATTTTTGTTTTTTACTAAACATTTTAACCCATCTCCGTTAAAAATTTTTGTTAAAATAAAATTTCAATCTATTACGAACATATCTTTTTCCCATTCCACTTTTCAAATATACCTCTCGCATTTTTGCATCTCTTTCGTCTAAACAAGCTTCATAATAGATTAATGAAAATGGTCGCCTTTTTCTTGAAGAATATACAAGTCCCCTGTTATGATCTGTAAATCTTTTTTTAAGATTATCAGTAAAACCAGTGTACCATTTCTTATCTTTTAGGCTTTTTAATACATAAACATACCACATAAAATCTCAAAATTTTTAACGGAGTAACCCTGTTAGAAGCATTTAATGCAAATTTTTGTTATTTTTTGAAAAAAATAGCTTCTAACAGGGATCTCGGGGGTCGAGATTCCATTTATTTTAACACAAAATAGTTAGTCAAGCAAAAAAGCGCCCGGCGAGTAAACGCATAGGGCGCTTTTTTGCTTTTTGTATAATTTTATCCAAAATTAGATCTGGATTTTCGAAAAAAGATAACCGCCCAAAGTAATTAAAATAACACAAGCTATGCTTAATACTAAAAAATCTGTCATTAATCCAAAATGGGTCAGATTTATTAATGTTCCTCTTAGTCCATCAACACCATATGAAAGAGGATTAATTCTTACAATTGCATTCATAACTTTCGGTAAATCATTTGTCTCGAATAAAGCTCCGGACAAAAAGAAAATGGGCATAATTAAAAAATTCATAATCAGCTGGAATCCCTGCATATCTTGTAAAACCGAAGCAATTGCCGTTCCAAAGGCAGTAAAAAGCAAAGCAATCAAAAACATGAAAACAAAAGCTAAAGGTAATAAAGTAATATTGATTGTTTTAAAGCCAGTGAGAAAAGAAATAATAAAAACTATTATTCCTTGCAAGGTAGCCACAGTCGCTCCGCCTAAGGTTCTTCCAATCATTATCTCAAAACGAGAAACAGGAGCTACAAGAGTTTCTTTCAAAAATCCAAATTGTCTATCCCAAATAATTTCAATTCCAGAAAATATTGCAGTGAAAAGAATGCTCATTGATATAATTCCTGGAACTAAAAGTTGAATATAGTTCCCTGCCCCTGCTCTTTGGTAAATTGAACCAAAGCCAAAACCCAAAGCCAATAAATAAAGCAATGGTTGTCCTATAGAACCTATGATTCTTGCCTTAGATCTGAAATAGCGTTTTAATTGTCGTGACCAAAGAATAAAAATTGCATTCATAATTTTTTACCTATGAAAAACTCTATGGCGCATCCTAAGCTGTTCTCTACCATCTACTTCGCTGTCGCGGATATCGCGGCCAGTCAACGCCAAAAAAGCTTCTTCTAAAGATTTAGTTTTTGTTTGATTCTCTAATTCAATTGATTTCCCTTGGGCAACGATTTTCCCTTTATCAATAATCGCAATTACATTAGCCACTTTTTCCGCTTCATCCATATAATGAGTCGTAAAAAATACTGTAACGTTTTCTTCTTTATTTAAATTTTTTATATAACTCCAAATATGGCTTCTGGTTTGGGGGTCAAGGCCCAAAGTCGGCTCATCTAAAAATAAAATTTTAGGATGATGCAAAAGACCCCTTGCAATCTCCAGTCTTCTTTTCATCCCGCCCGAAAAGTGTTTCACGAAATCATTTTTTCGGTCCCACAACTCAAGAAATTTCAGCAATTCTTCAATTCTTGATTCCCTGATTTCTTTTGGCACATTATAAAGCACGCTGTGGAGTTTCATGTTTTCATAAGCCGTCAATTCATCGTCTAAGCTTGGATCCTGAAAAACAATACCAAAAGAACTCCTTGTTTTGTGTTCTTCTTTAACAGGATCATAACCATTGATTTTTAAGTCTCCCCAGGTTGGATTAAGAAGCGTTGTCAGTATTTTTATCGTTGTGGTCTTCCCTGCCCCATTTGGCCCCAAAAAACCAAAAATTTCTCCTTCTTTAACATTAAAGGAAATATTGTCCACAGCTATAAAATTACCAAATTTCTTGGTGAGATTTTTAACTTGAATTATATTTTCTTCCATATTTCATATTCTACTTTTAATTGCTTAACAATTATTTTGTAAGACAATTATTCTTTCTTTATTAATTTAAAAACTAATTCAACTGCATCTTTAGCATTATTTACACCGAGAATTTTTACCTTTTTCTTATCATCCATATATTTGCCAATAAAAGGTTCAGGCAATCCTTTAAGGCCCTTGATGACTACTATTGGCTTGGAATAAGCATAACCATAGGCCATTTCACAAAACGTTCCAACTCCTCCACCAATTGATATTATAGCATCAGACGAAAATGCAATTATCTGATTTCTGGCAAAACCCATGCCGGTCAGAATTGGTATATCCATATACTTACTAACGTTTGTTAAATCAGAGCCTGGAGATATACCAACAGCTAGCCCACCATTTTGCCTTGCTCCTTTTGCAACAGCATTGGGCACACCGCTATTGTTTCCTCCACATAATACAATGCCATCTCTTAAGGCGATTTCTTTTCCAACCGCTTCAGCGATATCTAAATGAATTTGTTTCGCATGTTTATCGTGTCCAATAACACCAATTATTTTTTTCATAATAATATTGTTATTTTATTAATATTATCATTATACCAAAATATCGCCTGATTGGAGATTTAGTTTACACGAGGCTTGGACCGAAGAGTTGCTCGAAAGACATTGCTCCCGCCTAATTCGGGAGCTATGGTTCTCACTAAAGCCCAATACAGCAAACTGTAAACCCCATAAAGGGGTTTTCACTTTGTTCCGGGGCTTGGACTCGAACCAAGATCTTCAGGTCCAGAGCCTGACGTGCAACCAAGTTACACCACCCCGGAAAATTAATATTTTCTAAATTTTATCAAATTTCTAATTCTATATACTTCTTCTTTCCTTGAAATCTGGATTTGATATTTACTTTTATGGGGATGAAATCCTAAAATTTTTAATGCCAGAAAAATATTTTCTAGGAGTGATTTGTTTTTATTTCTGAATAAAAACTTATAAGTATAGGTTGGTTTATGAACACAGAAACTTCCTTCTGCTTCGTACAGTCCTCTAAGATATCTTTTAAGATATTCCCTATTTTTAAAAATCCACTTTGGAATTTTTATGTCTAAATTTTTTCTCGCTCCTGCTGGAATGTCTAATCTCTTACTTATATCTTTTTGATAAATCCTAATATAAATACACTTTTTATCTTTAACTTTATTTAATTTAGATCTTTTCTTAAACGTTTTATCCACTAATCCCTCGTATCGTTTTATAAATTCCTTATCTTCGGAATTCGAAGAAATTCTTAACTCTTCAGTTCTTGGATGTTTATAGATATTCCCATCGCCTAAAATAACTCCGATTAATTCAGCCAAATCTCCATTTTTATCAAATGGCGGGTAGTTTGATTTAATCCTTCCTACCTTTTTCATTCTTTCTCGCCACTCCTTAAAATTATCAATCTTTTTCTTTTTAAATGTTGCCACCATCCTCGCAATGCTCGGATGGGTTTCTTTTGTATAGCCCTTACTCCAAGGTGGCGGTCTTTTCTTCAAGCTTTTTCTCCATCGTTTATAACGAGGATCGTCATGAGGTAACAGGTTCGATAATAGCACAAAACAGCGACTCATTATGTGATTATACCATAGAACTCATAAATTTTCTACCATTAGACGACCCCGCAATTTTTAAACCTGCAAATGCCTTCTTATTGCAATTAGACTAGAAAAGAATCCAATTCCTATTCCTACTAAAATCTGGATTAAAAGTAAAGTTCCAAAATTACTTAAAATAAATTTGTAGGGATGGAATCCGGAAGCAAATATCAACGTTAGTTTTGGGCTAAAAAAAGAAAAAATGGAAATAGCAAAATAAGAAACGGGGGTAAAAATTAAAAGAGTAACCAAAATAGCAATCAAGCTGGAAATTATTCCCTGAGCTATAAAAGGACCTCTGATAAACCAATTTGAGGCTCCTACTAATCTCATAATTGAAATTTCTTCTTTATTGTTTAGGATTGCCAAACTTATGGTGTTAAAAACAACCAAAATAGCCAAAACACCAAAAATAAAAGCAACTATAATACCAAGCTTTTTAATTCCAGAAGTTATTGAAAAGACATCTTCTATTAATGTTTTCTTTTGGTAATAATCAATCTTTTCGATAATATTTTGGAAAGTTGATTGCCCTAAGAAACTGGATACTTCTTCATATTTCTCAGGATCTTTAGCTTTTATATTTAAGGAGGCGAAAAATGGATTATCCCCGATTTCGTCTAATGATTCCATCATTTGAGCATTATCTTTGTATTTTGCTGTAAATTTTTCTAAAGCTTGCTCACGGGAAATGTATTCAACATCTTTTACTTCTGGAATTTTTAAGAGTTCTTCCTTAATCTTAATAATTTCTTCTTCCGGAGCATCTTTTTTGAAATAAGCCGAGATATCAAACTTTTCTTCCAGGCTAGAAATTAAAAAGTTAGACAATCCTTGCAAAATAAAAAATGAAGTAATCAAAGAAATAGTCAAAACCATAACAAAAATAGTAGCAATTGAGAACATGCCATTTCTTCTTAAGCCTAACCATCCCGATTTAATTATTCTTTTTAATGTTGCTAACATAGTATGGTAATAATAAATTATTCGCGGAACGCCTGCATTATCCCAATTTGCTTCGCAAATTTGGGAACCCTATGAAACAGGCTAACACCGCTCTTTAGAAACCCTTGGTTTCTAACGTTTTCGCCTTTGGCGAAAGCCTGTTTTCCTACACGGAAGAACCGAATGGTTCTTCCGACCCATCTCCGATATGGTTTTTTTTACAAAACAAACCTTCCTTTTTCTTCGTCTCTAATTATTTTTCCCTTTTCCAAAGTTATCACTCTTTTTTCCAAAAAGTTGACTACTTCCCTATTATGCGTTGATAAAACAACGGTCGTTCCCATCTCGTTAATTTTTAACAAAAGTTTAATAACATCCGAAGTGTTATAAGGATCAAGGTTGCCGGTTGGTTCATCTGCCAAGACAACTTCTGGCCTGTGGGTTATTGCTCTGGCAATGGCAGCCCGTTGACGCTCGCCTTGAGAAAGTTCGACCGGAAAATTCTTGGCCTTATCGCTCAAGCCGACAATCTCTAAAACCTCGAATACTTGAGAATTAATATCCAAATCTTTTACTCCAGTCACCTCCAAAACAAAAGCAACATTTTCATAAACTGTTTTAAAAGGAAGAAGTTTATAATCCTGGAAGACTGTCCCGATTTTCCTTCGATGATAACAAAGTTTTGACTTCTTTATTTTATGGATATCTTGATCATCAAAAAATACCCTCCCTTGAGTAGGACTTTCTTCCGCCAATAATAATTTTAAAAGAGTTGTTTTTCCTGCCCCTGATTTTCCAACAATAGAAATAAATTCTTTTGGCTTAATTTCAAAAGACACGTTCTCTAAAGCTGTAGTATTGGGAAGATAAATTTTTGTTACATTTTGGAACTTAATCATGATATAATCATCAACGAATAACGAATCAGTCACGAATTAACGAATTCGTATATTCGTAAAATAATTAGTTATTCGCTGATAATTTTTACCTCTGCTTCGATAAATTGTTCTAAATCGCCTTCTAAAACTACCTCAGCGTTGCTCGTTTCCACATTAGTTCTTAAATCTTTTACCATTTTATAAGGATGTAATACATAAGATCTTATTTGATTTCCCCAACTGGCCGAAACCCTATCCCCTTTTATTTCCTTCAATTCTTTTTTTGTTTTTTCTTCTTCCAACTGATAAATCTTGGCGTATAAAATCTTCATTGC
>CAYHAF010000015.1:13936-15883 GCA_964354555.1 uncultured Candidatus Saccharibacteria bacterium | reverse complement strand
TTTTTACTAAACAAGGCCATCTTTTTTTTGGTTTTTCTGGGACTCTTTTTGAATCTCAAAGATTACTTCTTTCACTTTTTCGGGATTAGGAATTTGTCTAAAAGTAAATTTTCCGAGTTCGGCAGCTGTTTCAATTGTTAAATCTCCGAAATCAAACAAAGCCGGCAAAAACCCTTTAATTTCAATAGTAATATTTTGAATTTTGTCGTAAGTAATACTAGATTCCTTTCGGTTAAACAAACCCTCTGATTCGGTGCTGATTATTCTTTCATTGGTTAAAATCCAGCAATCTAAATAGTAGTCTACCACCACTAAAAAAATAGTCTGCCAAAGAATTGGAAGAAAAAGAGAAAGGAAAAACAAAAACAAATAACGTAGGTTTAACGTTGAGGCCTCTGGAATAATTTTAGTTATCCAGTCTGGCAGGGAAGGCGAAGAGCTGAAAAAAAGAAATATCATCGGCAGAATTATTAATAAAAAAAATATTGCCCCAAGAACAAACTGAATAATTAGGATAATGCGATGGCGGCGATATGTTGAATTGATTTTTTCGTCCGCTCTTAAAATTATCATTTTTTCATTAAGCTTAAAAATAACAATAAAAGGTTTATTCCGATCAACAAAAACGCTCCTATAGTAAAGAAGTTTAAAATTTTTTGAGCCGTTTTGTCTTCCGGAAAACCAAACCTTTTGAGATTATAGAAAATTTGAATCTCTATTAAAGACGTGAACAAAATAACTATAAATGATGCCAATAATAACAGAAATGGTATCATTATACTTATTATAGTTCATTGACGTCTCCTTTTGAATGCCCTGTCTCTTGAAGCGGGGTACAAAGGAATAATAATAGAAGGCGTCAATGAGGATTCCATAAGGAGGCTACTCCTTTGGTCTTTGGGCGGTTGGGATTGAAAAGCCCAGCTCAAAGAACGTTATTTACTTTCGTTTTAAAAAAAGGTCTATCTCGCATTTTTTATTTGGTGTTGGGGCTTGACAACAATTTAAAAATCCTTAAACTCAAATAGTATGCCCGGGAGTGAAAATTCAACAGCTGCCGGGCAGCAAAATAAAATAAATTTTAGTCGAATTTCTACTACCGGGTATGGTAAGGGACAAGAAATTTTATCTAACTAAAGAAGGAATTGAAAGGATAAAAAAAGAGTACGAAGATCTTAGGCGCGTCAAAACCCTGAAAACCGAAGGCGAAATGCCCAAGATCTTACATTCAGAAGATTTAAATCCTGAGTATTTATCATTGCAGGAAGATTTGGGGTTTCTTGATTTTCGACTTGCCGAGCTGAAAAATATTTTAGAAAATTTCGAGCTGATCCAAACTCCTATAAAAAGCCAAAGAGATACCGTTGGGTTGGGAGCAACCGTCACTTTAAAAGATCCAGACGGTCAGATCAACGAATTTATGATTGTGGATTCTTTAGAAGCGAATCCTAATGAGGGAAAAATTTCGTCTGAATCTCCGGTTGGAAAAGCTCTTTTGGGAAAGAAAACCGGAGAAGAAGTGATTATTACTTCTCCGATAAAAGTGGTTTATAAAATTAAAAAAATCAAGTATCACTTATCATAAAATATTTAAAAATATTTAACCTTATTATACTCGACTAATCCAATTAGTTGAGTATATTTTTTGATGAATCCCGTTAGAAATTTCAATGAGAATTTTATGGGATTAAAAAACAAAATAAAAACTAAAAAACAGAGAATTTCTAACAGGATGAAAGAAGTAATTAATTTTCTAATTGCAGTTTCTAAATTAAAAGAAACGCCGCGAACTGGCTGGGTTTTAATGAAGGTCAAAAATCCTGAAACAATTGCTGAACACACTTTTAGATTAACAATACTTTCATGGTTACTGGCTAAAAAAGCAAATTTGAACATAAAAAGAGCAATTAAAATTGCTCTTTTTCATGATCTTTGTGAAGTTTATGC
>CAYHAF010000015.1:0-13836 GCA_964354555.1 uncultured Candidatus Saccharibacteria bacterium | reverse complement strand
AAAAATCCGGAAACAGTAGCCAGCCATATGTTTGATTTGGCTTTAATGGCCTTGGTTTTCAATAAAGAAAAAAGCCTTAATACAGAAAAACTATTAAAAATGGCACTTTGCCACGAGATGTCGGCTGTTTATACCGGAGACACAACTCCTTATGATAAGATTATGCCTAAAAATAAGAAAGAAAAAGAGAAGGTTTTAAAGAGATGGCCGCGTATCTCTAAAGAAAAAAAACAGAAGATATTTCTTTCGGATTTCAAAGAAGAAAAAGAGGCAATGGAAAGATTGACCAAAAAATTAGATCCTCAACTTAGGAATGAAATGATTCAGTTGTGGAGAGAATACAGGATCAAAAGTACACCAGAAGGCTATTTGCTTTCTCAGCTTAATGTCTTGGCAGTTTTAATTCAAGCTCTTTTATACGAAAGAATAGATAAAGATTGCTCGGCCGCGCCTATCTGGGAATGGGCTTTTGAATCCTGTGATAATAAGACCTGTTTTGGATTTTTGGAAGAAATAAAGAAAAAATTCTATAAATAAAAATAATACCAAAAGCCCACTCTATTAATAATTTAATTGACTTATAATTAGCCAACAATTTTTTGATGAAAAATTTAATAATTTTAAAAATTGGCGGATCAATTATTACTGACAAATTTAGCAAGGTGCCAAAAAGTAATTTAAAGAATATGAAAAGGGTAGCAAAAGAAATATCTTCTGTTTTTAACTCAGACAACATTCATTTAATTTTAATCAATGGTGCCGGATCTTTTGGGCATCCTCCTGTTTACAAAACCGGAATTAATAAAGGTATAAAAAATCGTAAGCAATTAGAAGCATTTGCGGAAATTCAAAGATTACAAAACGAACTTAACTCTATATTCACTTACTATTTGATAAGGGAAAAATTACCAGCTATTCCATATCAGCCTTCGGTGAGTGCGGTAATGGAGTTTGGAAAATTGATTGATATGGATATATCTATTCTGCGGGAGTTATTAAAGATTAATATGATTCCTGTTTTGTATGGTGTGCCTGCTTTCGATGTCGGACAAAAATGTTCAATTCTTTCAGGAGATCAGTTAGCTCCATTTTTAGCTAAAAAATTTAAAGCACAGAAAATTATTTATAGTACAAATGTTGACGGTGTTTTTTCTCATGATCCAAATTTAGACCCTGGGGCAGAATTAATACCTGAAATAAATTCTAAGACTTTCCGTATTATTAATAAATATTTAAAGGGATCAACTGCAATAGATGTGACAGGAGGAATGTATGGAAAAATATCTAATTTGAGAGGAACGAATATTAAAGCTCAAATTATAAATGGCCTTTTGCCCGGAAATATAATTAAGGCTTTAAAAGGAAAGAAGTTCGGAACAACTGTAAAAATTTAAATTTTTGGTATAATAGAAATAGTGGCGAAAAAACCAAAAATTACAAAAGAAATTTTGATTTCAGAAGTAGTTAAAGAATACCCCCAGACAACCCCTGTATTTTTAGAACATGGATTACACTGCATAGGATGCGTTTTTGCTAAAGATGAGACAATTGAAGAAGCGGTAAAGGTTCATCAAATTAATTTAGATAAGTTTCTCAAAGACTTAAATAAAATAGCAGAGAAATGAAAAAACTTTCTCTTTTTTTAATATCTTTTTTAATTGGATTGGCGCTTTTTGCTTGGGTTATTAATTTTGTTGGCTGGGAAGAAATAAAAAAGGCTGTTTTAGTTTTCACTGGATGGCAAGGGTTAACAATTTTTATACTTACCTTGATTTTGTTTTTAGAAATAAATTGGAAATGGAAGGAAATCTTGAAAACCGAAGGGATAAATATTCCTTTTTTTGATCTTTTTAAAGCAAACCTTGCCGGTTTCTCGGTTACATATTTTTTTCCAACTTTTTTGCTGGGAGGAGAATTTTTACGCGGTTATATTTTAAAAAAGAAATATAATATATCTTGGTCGAAAGGAATGGCTTCTGTATTTATCGATAGAATTTTAGACTGGACTACAAATTTAATAGTAGTTTTTATAGGTATTAGTTTCTTTTTATTGAAAATTAGTATTTTGCCTAAAAAATTATCTATAATAATTGGACTCACTTTTTTATTTTGGGTAATAGGCACCATATTTTTTTATACGATGGCCTTCAAGAAACAAAGCATAGTAAAATTTTTTTTAAAATCGTCAGGTTATAAAAATCAAAACAATAGACTTTTAGAAACAGAGAAAGATACTATCCTCTTTTTCAAACCAAAACAGGTTAAATTCTGGAAGATATTTGGTATTGCCTCACTTGAAGAATTTATTATTCTTTTGAGAATATTTATCTTTGTAATTTTTTTTGGGAAAAAGTTTAATTTACTTTATACTTTACCAATCAGCGGGTTTTCTTATTTGGCCACAATAATTCCTATACCTGCTTCTTTAGGAATTCAAGACGCCCTTCAGGCCTTTGCTTTTAACGCATTAGGATTAGGAGCAAGTCTTGGAACGGCCTTTACTTTAATTATTAGAGCGACAGAGGTTATTATGGCTTTAATGGGCATTTTGTTTTTACTTCGTTTTGGAATAAAACTATTTGGAGGAATTTTATCTAAGGACGAAATTAAGGAAATTCCCGATTAAAATGATTTCTTTAAAAGATACCAAAACTAATTGGAAGCGAATCATATTTCTAATAATTTTAGCCTCAGTCGTTGGCAGGGCACTTTTAATTTATAAAGAGCGTGTAGTTTCAGAGATTATATCCATTTATAGCGTCTCTGAGGCAGAAATAAAAAGACCGGCGAAAAAACCTAAAAAAGAGCCTGTTTATCTTAACTTATTCGGAGATCTAAAAAAAGATTTTGTGTTAAAAGAGAGCGATTTTTTAGAAATCCATTTATCTGAAATGAAAATCAGGCTTTATAAAAAAGGCCTTTTAGAAAAAGAAGTTCCGATATTAAAAAAGGGAGAGGTTCAGGAGTGGGGAGGTTCAGCAGCCGGATTATATAAAATAATGTCTGGTAATAAGCTTAGTTTTTCATTGGTTGCCGAAGTTTATATGCCTTATGCTCTCCGTTATTACGGAAAATATTATATTCACGGAGAGCCGTATTATCCGGGCGGCCAAAAAACCCAATATGATATTTCAGGGGGATGCATTAGTTTAAAAGACGAAGATGCAAAAACCATTTATGAATTGACTGAGATAAATATGCCGGTTTTAGTGATAGATAAAGAAAGAGACAGTTATAAATATGAGACAAAAAAAATAGCTGATTTCCCGGAATTATCAGCTAAGAGTTATTTGGTTGCTGATTTAGATTCAGGATATGTCTTTTCCGAAAAGGATTCCAAATCCCAACTACCTTTAGCTTCAATAACAAAATTAGTTACCGCAATAGTAGTTGCTGAAAACGTGGATTTAAAAAAGTCTATATGGATTAGTAAAGAAATACTGGACGCTGGATATGGTTCGACAAAAGGATTGGAAACTGGAACAAGCTTCAGGGTGGTGGAATTATTTTATCCTCTTTTGATTGAATCATCCAACGACGCTGCTGAAGCTCTTAGTTATTTTTTGGGCAGGGCAAAAACTATTAAACTTATGAATGAAAAAGCAAAATCTATTTTAATGGAGCAGACGAATTTCACCGATCCTTCCGGATTTGATCCGGAAAACGTTTCTACAAGCCAAGACCTTTTCTATTTGGCCAGATATGTTTTAAATGTCAGGCCGCTTTTTTTTGAGATAACCAAAGGAAAGGAAGTTTTGAGTTTCGGAAATATTGGATTTAATATAAAAGAATTTTGGAATAAAAATATTTTTATTAACGACGATACTTTTATCGGAGGAAAAGCTGGCTTTATTAAAGCTTCAAAACAAACCGCTTTATTTACTTTTCGTTTTGCAGATAAGAATAATGTAGAACGAAAAATAGCTATTATCCTTTTAGGGTCTGATAATATTGAGATTGATGCTCAAAAAACTTATATCTGGTTGCAGGATAATTTTTTTTAAATAAACATTATTAAAATAATTAATTAAAAATTTTAAAAAATATGTCAGACGAAATTAGAAATGAGGTTTTAGAAATCAAAACAGAAGTAGAAAGGGTTCGAGATATGATTTATGAGATGAAAAGCGCTTTAGAGGAGTTGAGAAGAGCAATAGAAAATTTAAAGTATTCTATTGAAGATTTAAAGAGAAAATAACTCCAAAAAATCGCCCGAAGGGCGATTTTTTGTGATAGAATGAGAGAATATGAATAATTAATAAAGAATACTATGCAATTTATTACCAAAGGAAAAACTAATTGGAAGTTTCTTTTAGTTGTAATTGTTCTAGTTGGTATTGTAGGTGGTGGAACTTTATGGTGGGTAAAAAAGGAAATTCCTCTTCCTGAATTACTAGAGGTAAAAAAACAAATAGAGATTTCCGAGGACCGTTGCAAGGACATTGAAGATTTTGAAAAACAAGGAGATTGTTATATTAATTTAGCAGAAGAAACTAAAAATGAGATTTGGTGCGAAAAAATTAAACCCATACATTATGAAAAACCAATAGTTTATCAAGCACCGATTACTAAAATCACTTGTTATAACAATATATCAAAGATTAAAAATGATCCATTTATTTGTGAGAGGTTATTAAAGATTGAAAATGTTGATTTTCCAGCTTCATTTTTTTTGGAGTGTGTGAAATATCTCGAGGATAAAAATAAAACCACTTATTGGAAAACGTATGGAAACGTCGACTATGGATTTGAGCTTAAATATCCACTAACATGGCTTTTTGAGAAAAATCTTAGTGGGCCCTCTCTAAATTATACACCTTTTTATATGGTTAATATCTACACTGCTCAAGCAGTTGGAACTTACGATTGGGAACCTGTTATAGCTTGGGTTGAGGTTTATGATAAATTTACTGAAGAAATAAATAAATGGTTATCTATGGGTAGTTCTTTAACATACACTGAAGTAAAAAAAGACGATATTTATATTTATGAAAATGGTTGCTGCAAAAAATATTTGACAAGAACAGGAAGTAAATACGTTTTTGGGTTGGGTATAAATATACCACCATATGACTTGTCCACTGAAGTAGAAATACCTGATAGCAAATATATAGAATTATTTGACCAAATGCTTTCCACTTTTAGGTTTATTGAGGAAGAAGAAGGAATGTCGACGGCAGGAGAACTGCAAGGAGATATGAAAGTGCTTTTACCTAATGGCGGAGAAGAATGGAAAGTTGGAGAAAATCATGAAATCACATGGGAGTCATCGGGTATCAAATCAGTGGCTATTTATATTACAGATTTTAGTTATTTTTCTGACAGAAGAGTATTTGGATTTGAAAATAATGAATTTAAATGGGACTTAAAGAATACCGATGAGATACCAAAAATAATCGTTAAAGATTTTCCTGCTACTGGAGGAAAGTATTTGTGGCAGATTCCAAATAATATTTTAGACCAGAATTGGAAATCGGGAGATGATTTTAAAATTTATATTTATGGAGAGACAATAGGAGGTGCACTGCTTGTAAGGAGTGACGATCTTTTTAGTATTAGTAAGTAAATATACTTAACATCAGGTTTTAAACATAGTTTTTTATGGGAAGCCGATAAAAAATCGCCCCTATGCGCTGACGCGCCGGGCGATTTTTTGTGATAGAATGAGAGAATATGGAAGAAATTAGAGGCCTTTCAGAGAAAATTTTGGTTAGCATAACTGGAACAAAAGACCGCCACTGGCGGAATAAACTTAAAGAAATTGAGAAATTTGGCATTGAGAAAGTAGCTTTATTTTTGGAACGCTTTCATGAAAAACAAATTCAGGAAATATATAAGGCTCTCCCGAAATCAAAAATAAAAGAAATTCCCCTTGTTCATATAAAAGATGAAACCAAGAAAGAGGAACTTGATTTTCTTTCTAAGAAGTTTAATTCCGTTTATTTTACTATCCACGAGAGTTGCTTTGATTCTCTAAAAAATTGGAAAGGTTTTTACAGAAAACTATATTTAGAGATGGATGTCAATAATTTTATTTCCCAATCAGTGGAGGTGAATAAAATCGGGGGTTTTTGCATTGATCTTTCCCACTTTAAAGTCCAGCTTAACAAATGGTCGCAGGAATTTGAGTATATTCTAAAAAGAAGGCATACTAGCCATTATTTTGACTGCAACCATTTAAATGGCTATTCAGCAGAAAATAATGATGATTTGCATACAGTCAGAAGCTTGAAAGATTTTGACTATCTTAAAACTCTACCCAAATTTGTTTTTGGGGATGTTATTGCTTTGGAAGTGGAGAACAGCATTTCCGAGCAATTAGAATTTAAAAAATATTTATCGGAATTTCTTAGAGACTTTTTATTATAATGGAGTAATGATAACTAATTAAGAAATTTATGTTCGTAGTATTCGCATATAATTCGTAATATTCGCATTATATTTATGATTAATATCAATAAAGTCATCAAGATTTTAATTACTTCTGATTTTTTCCTTCAAGCTGGTTGGGGAATGAGCGGTCCTATTTTCGCTATTTTTTTAACCAAGCAAATCCAGGGTGGTAACTTAAAAATGGTAGGATTTGTTGCTGCAACTTATTGGATAACAAAATCTCTCATCCAGCCGTTTATTGCCCATAAGTTTGATAAAAACCATGGAGAAAAAGATGACTTCCAATTCCTAATTATAGGAATGTATGTGGCAAATTTAGTGCCTTTGGGTTACGCCTTTTCTAATCTAGCGTGGCATATTTTTACTTTAGAATTTATAAGAGCTTTGGCCATGGCTTGCGTAGTGCCAACCTGGGCAGGCATTTTTACCAGACATATAGATAAAGGAAGGGAAGCCTTTTCTTGGAGTCTAGAAAGTACCGGTATCGGCATTGCCGCAGGAGTTGCCGGTGCTCTTGGGGGGGCTATAGCCAGCAGCTCCTTAGGTTTTAAGGGAGTTTTTATTTTGGTCAGTATATTTGGTTTATTATCTTCATCAACATTATTTTTAATACGCAATCAGATTTTTCTTAAAGATCATTTTGCGCCTCGGGTACCACCTAGCGAAAAACCATTCTAGATAAGTATAATCCAAATACTACAAATTAAATACGAATACTACAAATAAAGTAAACGTAAATGGGTGCGAGTACCACGAATTAAATGCGAATACAACAAATTAATAATAAGGTAGTTTATCCTGATTTATCTTATAGAATTTGTGGTCTATTCTTTGCGATTCATAAGGAGTTAGGAAGATACAGGAATGAAAAACAGTATGCTGATGCCTTTGAGGGATTTCTTAAAGAAAATAAATTAGATTATGTTCGTGAGAATTCTCTTTCTCCTTCATTCAAAGGAGAGAAAGAGAGAAGAAATATTCCTGATTTCATAATTGATAATAAAATTGTAATTGATTTAAAAGCTAAAGATTTTATTACAAAAGAAGATTATTTTCAAATGCAGAGGTATCTTCAATCTTGCGATAAGAAATTAGGGTTAATTGTAAATTTTAGGCAGAAACATTTATATCCCAAAAGGATTCTTAATAATTATTCCTAATCCGAATATTATGAATAATATGCGAATACAGAATAATTTGTAGTATTCGAATATAATTTGTAGTATTTGCATTATAATTATATGCCATTTATTACTCAAGGAAAAACTAACTGGAAGTTTTTAGTAATCGTAATTATTCTCGCAGCTATCATTGGCGGAGGAAGTATGTTTTATTTGAAGTATTTCTTCCAACCATCGCTAACCTATAATCCTCCGCCTGTCTCGCCAAAAGTCTTTTCAACTAAGGAAGAGTGTGAAGAAAAAACTGAATGCGATGAATGTGTTTTTGTTACCTGTGATGTAATACCACTTGGTAAAACTCTTGAAGAAGTTTGCGGAAAAGATTTTAAGGCAGGCTGGCAATGTATCAAATCCACAGACGAAACCGCCGATTGGGAGACATGTACAAATGAAAAATATGGTTTTGAAATAAAGTATCCTCCATTTTTTACGCTGACAAGTCCTAAACTAGTATATCCTAAAGAAGATGAATTTTATCTAGATTCTTTCCGTGCTTCTTTCAAATGTGGAGGACTGCCTGGTCGGGTATGCCATGGGAAGACATTTGCTTTAAGAATCATAACTCGACCTTTTGACCAAGAAAGAATATTGGAATTTGTAGGAGAACCTGAATATCTCGTTCCTATGAGAAGAAAAATGGTTATAAATGGAAGAGAGATATATGTTTTTAAGGGAGGTGATGCTGGTGAGGGATGGGAGATAGGATTAATACCCCTAGAGAAAGAAGTATTAAAATTAATTTTAGCGAGTGGTGACGAAAACAGAGAGATCGAGAGTGGTGAAATAACTGCAGAATTTTATCCAGTAATGGCTGATCTTTTTGACCAGATGCTTTCCACTTTTAAGCTTATCGAAGAATTCTGTGGAACTTCTACTAATGGTAGTTGTGTTTCCGATTCAGATTGTATAGCTACCGGATGCTCAGGCCAGGTATGTTGGTCTAAAAACGAAGAGTCACTTGTAACCACTTGCGAATGGAAAGCATGCTATAGGGCGAAAGATTATGGATTTGAATGTAAATGCGTAAATAGCAAATGCCAATGGTTAAAATAATATAATTCGAATACAGCAAATTAAACGCGAATGCCGCGAATTAATATCGAAAATTCGTATATTCGTAAAGATTCGTAATTCGTAGGGATATGGTAAATCAGGAAATCGCCCCCGTACTAAATTTTACAGGGAAAATCATGGCGACGCCCTCTCCCGCGAAACCCCTATTCGGGGCCGGGCGCCGCAAAAGTTTTTATTAAGAGATTACCCCTTCTTGGTTATAAGATAAATAAATTGGTAAAATTAGTACGGGGCAGGCAAAATATTTTATGGAGAACAAAGAATTAGCCAAAATATTCTACGAAATAGCCAGTTATTTAGAGATGGAGGAAGTGGCTTTTAAGCCCCAAGCTTATGAAAAAGCAGGGATTGCTTTGGAAGCTTTGGAAGAAGACGTAAAAGATATTTATGAAAAAGGCGGATTAAAAGCTTTAGAGGAAATTCCGGGAGTAGGAAAAAGCATTGCTGAAAAAATTGAAGAATACATAAAGACCGGGAAAATAAAATACTACCAAAATTTTAAAAAAAGACTGCCAATAAAATTAGATGAGATAATTCCGGTTGAAGGCATGGGACCCAAAAAAGCAAAAGTGCTTTATGAAAAATTAGGAGTCAAAAGTCTTAAAGACTTAGAGAAAGCGGCTAAAAACCATAAGATTGCAAAACTTTTTGGTTTTGGAGAAAAAAGTGAGAAAAATATTTTAGAAGCAATAGAATTTTTAAAAAGAGAAAAAGGAAGATTTTTATTAGGTGAAATTTTGCCTATAGTAAAGGAAGTTTCGGAAAAATTGAAAAAGATAAAAGGCGTGGAAAGGGTGGACGCTGTTGGTTCTATAAGGAGAATGAAAGAAACTATTGGCGACGTTGATTTTCTTGTTATTTCAAAAAATCCAAAAAATGTTATGGATTTTTTTGTTTCTCTGCCCAGCGTCATAAAAATCTGGGGCAAGGGAAAGACTAAATCTTCGGTCAGGATGGAAGAAGGTTTTGATATGGATATAAGAGTTCTGCCAAAGCGGTCCTACGGTGCGGCTTTGCAGTATTTCACCGGTTCCAAGGAACACAATATTGTTTTAAGGAAATTGGCGATAGAAAAGGGTTTAAAACTCTCAGAATATGGCTTATTCCGCGGTTCTAAAATGATTGCCAGTGAAACCGAAGAGGGAATTTATAATGCGCTTGGCCTTGAATGGATTCCGCCGGAAATTAGAGAAAATCAGGGTGAAATCGAAGCAGCCCTTCGACCCCTTCAACAAGTTCAGGGTCGCCCTGAAAAATTTGAAGGGCGACAAGCTCAGGGTAAACTCAATGGATTACCAAAATTAATCGATTACAATGACATTAAGGGAGATTTGCATTGTCATTCAAATTGGAGCAGGGAAGAATATCCGTCTATTGTCGAGCTCGCTAAAAATTCTCAGAAAATGGGATATCAGTATGTGGGTATTGCCGATCATACTAAATTCTTACGCATTGAAAATGGGCTAGACGAAAAAAAGTTGATCTTACGCAACAAAGAAATTGATAAAATAAATAAAATATTAAAAGGATTTAAAATATTAAAAGGATGCGAGGCAAATATTATGAATGATGGTTCGATTGACATCAGAGACGATGTTTTGGCGCAACTTGATTTTGTGATTGCCGGAGTTCACTCCACTTTCAAAATGCCGAGAGAAAAAATGACAGAAAGAATAATTAAGGCGATGAGGAATCCTAATGTAGATATAATTTCTCATCCGACAGGAAGATTAATTAAAAGAAGAGATGAGTATGAAATCGATTTCGATAAAATTTTAAGAGTTGCCAAAGAAACTGGAACAATTTTGGAAATTAATTCTTACCCAGAAAGATTAGATTTGAAAGATACTAATATTAAAAAAGCCAAAACAGCTGGAGTGAAAATGGTAATTAATACCGATTCCCATCATATAGACCATATGCAGTTTATTGATTATGGTGTTTCTCAGGCGCGAAGGGGGTGGGCAGAGAAAAATGATATAATTAATACCCAACCATTAGAAAAACTATTAAAAATTTTTAAATAATGATGAAAAATAAATTTATTTTTAGGAAAGCAAATATAAAAGATTTGCGAAGCATCTTAGCTCTTAATCTGAAATTGTATAAAAAAGAATATGAAGAGTTTGATAAAATCATTAATTTAAATTGGACATATAGTGATGGGAAAAAATATTTTAGGAAGAGAATCACCAAAAAAGATGGATTTTCAGAAGTAATAGAATATAAAAATAAAATAATTGGATATTTGTGCGGAGGAAGGAGGAAAAAATTGCCTTATTGGAAAAAAGCCCAATATGCCGAGATAGAGAGCTTCTTTTTAGAAAAGAAATTTAGAAATAAGGGTTTGGGATCCAAGTTATTAAGAAATTTTATAAATTGGTGTAAGGAAAAACGAATTGATTATACTTTTATATCCGCTTCAGCTCAAAATTTGCCAGCCATAAGTTTATATAAAAAACTCGGATTTCATTGCAGAAACTGCGAATTAATTTTTAAGTTGTATAATATTTAGAAATGCCAGTAGAAAAAACAGCTGGGGCTATAATTTTTACCCAGCACCATTTTGCAAAGAAATTATCTAAGAAACAGAATACAAAAAATGGTGCTGGGTTTAGAAGAGAGGGTGATAAAATTTATTACCTTCTTTTGAATTATGCCGCGATTGGGAAAGTTGAAAAAACATACTGGGGTTTTTCTAAGGGACATATTGAGAAAGGGGAAAAAGAAATAGATGCAATAATTAGAGAGATAAGAGAAGAGACTGCTATTGAAGATTTAGAATTTTTGGAAGGTTTCAAAGAAACTGAAAAATACTTTTTTAGACACAAAGAAAAAAATATTTTTAAAACAGTTTATTATTTATTAACCGAAACCAAAACAAAAGAAATCAAAATTTCTTTTGAGCATATTGGATACAAATGGCTGTCATATAAAGAAGCCGTAAAAAAATTAACTTTCAAGGGTGCAAAAGAAATCCTTGAAAAAGCGAATGACTATCTTTCAAAACAAGGTTTATAGAGTGGTAAGTAAAATACCTAAAGGAAAGGTTTTAACTTATAAAAAAGTGGCCAGCTTAGCTGGCCACTTTAAAGCCTGGCGGGCAGTGGGTAATCTTTTGAATAAAAATAAAAATCTTTACCCGCCTAAATTTTCGAACAAAACTTTGGCGAGCAAGAAAATTCCCTGCCACAGAGTTATGAGAAGTGACGGAAAAATCGGCGGTTTTAATCGTGGGACGAAAGAGAAGTTAACTTTACTTCGTAAAGAAGGCGTGGTAATAAAGAATAGAACAAAAAGCACTTTGTCATAGGAGAAAATACAGAATGAAAATCCAAGAAAATTGCGGAGTTTTCGGAATATGCTCCAAAGCTTCTTGCTTTAAAGCGTGTGAAAGCGGAATCTTCAATCTTCAGCATCGCGGCAAAAAATGTGGGGGATTTGCTTTCGTTTCTGGCGCAAAAATAGTAGTCAGACAGAAGGAAGGATTAGTTAAGTCTCTTTTCGAGGAAGAGGCGCAATTGAATCCGGGTATTACAGAAACCCAAACAGCTATAGCTCATGTAAGCCTTCTCGATCCACAGCCAGTCGTAATGACAAAATCAGGAGCTGGACCATTCGCCTTAGCATTAAACGGTAGAATCACAAATACAACAGAACTTCTATCGAGCCTAACAGATGCATCATTAAGCATTGGTTCAGACGCCGAAATATTAGCCAAGATTATCGGAAAAAGAGGAGATTATTTAGATGGTATCAGAGCTGTTCTTCAGCATGCCAAGGGAGCCTTTTCTATGGTTTTATTGGCACCGGAAAAAGTCTATGCTGCCAGAGATCCGTTAGGATTTAAACCTTTAATTATCGGGAAAAATCCGGAAGGATGCACAGTTGCTTCAGAATCCGTAGCGCTTCAAAAGATAGGTATGCAACCTATTCGAGATGTAAGACCGGGAGAAATCGTTCTTTTGGAGGGAGATGGCTTCAGGACATTGGATCGTATAAGCAGTGATCGAAGAGCTTTATGCCCCTTTGAGTTTTCCTATTTCGCTAGAGTAAGTAGCGTTATTGATGGAATCTCGGTGGTGACTGCAAGACAAAATATGGGTATGGCTTTAGCCAGTAATAATAACATTCGAGCAGATCAAGTTTCGTCTATTCCTCTCTCTGGTTTGTCGCATGGAGAAGGATATCATTTAAAGTCAGGGTTGCCTTTGGTAAGTATTTTTGAATACAATCGTTATTGCGATAGAAGCTGGACGTCGGATACTCGCGAAGATACAGATGAAGTTGCTCAGGAAAAGCTTGCTATAATTGAGTCATCGGTCCGGGGAAAAGAAATAATCATTCTAGATGATTCTATATTTGAAGCTGCTCAGATCAGCGGGTATATCTTTGAGTTAAAGCGAATTGGAGCCTTGAAGATTCACGTCAGAATATCAGCTCCTGAAATAAGACATCACTGCCTGTTTGATTTTCCAAATAGAATCAATAAAAAGCTCATCGCTATTGATCATTCCCTAGATGAAATTAGAAAGAAAATTGGGGCCGACACTCTCAGATTTAATACACTTGAGGATTTCCTTGCTTCGATAATTTCTGCTCAAAACAAAGAAGCCCAAGAACTGTTGAAGTCAGAAGATCTGTGCCAATACTGTTTCACTGGAAAATCTCCACTATAAAACCACCTTTCAGGTGGTCTTTTTTTGAAAACTCAATTCTTATCCTTTTACGATAGAGACTATTTTATTGAAAACTTCGGGATGATTTTGAGCCAATTGTGATAATACCTTTCTATCAATTCCGATTTTGTTTTTCTTTAACCCATTTATAAAACGGCTGTAAGAAATTCCTTTTTCTCGGCAAGCAGCGTTTATTTGAATTTGCCATAATCCTCTGAACTCTCTCTTTTTTCTTCTCCTGTCTTTGTATGCATGCATCCAGGCGCGATAAACCGCCTGTTTGGCCGCTCTGAATTTTGATTTTCTTCCCCACTTAAAACCCTTGGCATATTTTAATAAATGCTTCCTTCTCTTTAGAGATGTTTTTCCGCCTTTGACTCTAACCATATATTAATTTTCGAATTTTTTTAGCTTCGTTTTTGGCGACCACGACCCATTTCCGGCTTTTTCTGATTTTTTCTCCAGTTTTTTTCGCTCGGTAATGATTAAGACCGGTAGCTCTTCTTAAG
>CAYHAF010000014.1:0-15884 GCA_964354555.1 uncultured Candidatus Saccharibacteria bacterium | reverse complement strand
CAACGGAAGTTGCAGCCAATTAAAAAAACGGTGGTTGCAATCTTACCCGGATAATCAATCAAGGTTAATTTTTGAAGACCACCGATTTTCACCCCCACACCAAACGAGTTTATGTTTTAAAACATGAATTAATCTTGTTTTAAAAACTTTCACCCGTTATTTAAAATTTCTTATACCCCTGTCACCAAAATTTATTACGTAAAGTATAAAACTCGTTATGGTGTGGGGGTCAAGCCGTTACTAATTCAGTTTTTTTAACTTGGCCGCTACGCAGAATTTGTTTACCAATTTTAAATTCCTTCCGGTCTTTAAACTCTTCCTGTTTGCCTTCGTTCCATTGGGTTATAGGACGATAATATCCAACTATCCTAGAATAAACCTCACAAGGTTGTTTGATTGTACATTTCGGACAAAGAAAATGTTCTCCTTCCAAATAACCATGGCTAGGGCAAATTGAGAATGTAGGAGTAAAAGTAATGTAAGGAAGTTTAAAATTCTCAAAAATTTTCTTAACTAATGTTTTAACTGTTTGAATATCAGAAACTTTTTCTCCTAAGAAAAGATGTAAAACGGTTCCTCCTGTGTATTTACATTGGATATCGTCCTGAAGCTTTAAAGCCTCAAAAGCATCATTAGTATAATCTACTGGTAACTGGCTGCTGTTGGTATAATATGGGATTTTTTTTGTCCCGGCAGCCACAATCTCAGGATATTTCTCTTTATCTTTCCGGCACAACCGATAAGCAGTGGATTCAGCTGGCGTGGCCTCTAAGTTATACAACTGTCCGGTTTCCTTCTGGTATTCCACTAATCTATCTCTCATAAAATCCATGACTTCTAAGGCAAATTTCCTTCCTCTTTTTGAAGCTATATTCTCTCCAATAAAATTCAAAAGGGCTTCATTTAATCCTACCAAACCAATGGTTGAAAAATGATTAGCGTAATATTTGCCTCTTATCTGCTTAATTCCTGATAAATAATACTTGGAGTAGGGATAAAGACCCTTTTCAATGAAATTCTCCAAGACTTTTCTTTTAATCTCCAAACTTTCTTTAGATATGTCCATCATTTTTCCCAGTCTTTCAAAAAATTCTTTTTTGGTTTTAGATAGATACCCAATCCGCGGAAGGTTTATTGTCACCACTCCCAAGCTTCCAGTCAAAGAACCTGAACCGAAAAGTCCGCCGCCGCCCCGGTTGTACAGTTCTTTTAAGTCAAGCCTTAACCTGCAACACATCGACCTGACATCTTCGGGCTTCATGTCAGAGTTAATATAATTAGCAAAATAATTGGTACCGTATTTGGCTGAGGCCTCAAACATTAAATCAAAACTCGGGTCATCCCAGGGAAAATCTTTTGTAATATTAATAGTGGGAATCGGGAAATGGAATGGCCGGCCTCTGCTATCTCCTTCTAACATCGTTTCATAAAGAGCTTTATCTAAAACCTTCATCTCTTCTTTAAATTCGCCGTAAGTTTCTTTTTGGGGCTGGCCTCCGGAAATTACCGGCTGTTTTGCAAAAACAGCAGAAGGCCTCAGGTCTAATGTGATATTTGAAAAAGGACACTGAAAACCAACTCTTGTCGGAATAGCCATATTAAATAAAAATTCCTGAAGAGCTTGTTTTACCTGTTGGTAATTTAAATTATCATAACGGATGAATGGTGCTAAAAGCGTATCAAAATTTGAAAAGGCAACTGCTCCAGCTGTTTCTCCTTGAAGAGTATAAAGGAAATTTACAATTTGACCCAAAGCTGTTCTCAAGTGCCTTGCCGGCTTTGACTCAACTTTTCCAATAACCCCTCCGAAACCTTTTAATAAAAGATCGTAAAGATCCCAGCCAGCGCAGTAAGGACCCAAAGTATCCAAATTATGGATATGTAAATCTCCGGATTCGTTGGCTTCTCTAATTTCTTGAGTATAAATTTTATTCAACCAATAACTTTTTATAATGTAAGAAACTCCATAGTGATTCAACCCCTGCAAAGAAAACGCCATGTTGGCATTTTCTTGGACTTCCCAATCGAGTTTTTCCAAGTATTGATCAAATCTTTCCACTGCTTCTTCGCTTACTGCTACTGCTTCTCTAATTTTTCTTCTCTGCTCACGATATAAAATAAAAGCTTTAGCGGTTTGAACCAAACCTTCCAAAATCAAAACTTCTTCAATTATGTCCTGAATCTGTTCTACTTGAGGAATTTCGTCTTTTTTAAAACGACGATTAAGAATTTTTAGTACTTTTTCTGAAAGCCTTTTTGATTTCTTTCCGTCGCCTTGACCAGTAGCAGTAATGGCATGGAAAATTGCGTCGGTAATGCGTGATTGATCGAAACTCACAATTGTTCCGTCCCGTTTTTTAACTTTTTCAATTTTATTTTCCATGCTTTAACAAAAAATAGAGAAATTATTATATTTTACGCTGACAAAAAAACTCCGTCAACCCCGTTAGAATTTTAAAATCAAAAAAAGATTGGTTCTGTTATTTTATCAATAAAATTCTAACGGGGTCAACTGGAGTCAAGATAAAATTCTGTGGAAAACTAAATTTTTAAAATTTTTTGTGATTTTTTGACAAAATTTTAAAAACCGGTTGCAATAAGCATCACTTTTAGCTCTCCTTCTGGTAATTTTTCGTCTTGGGTGGCTCCAAAAATCACTTTTGCCTCAGGATTAATCTCTTGAGTGATAATTTTTGCTACTTCATCTACTTCCGAAAGGCTTAAATCAGCTCCGCCGGTAACGTTGAATAAAATTCCTTTTGCTCCTTTACAAGAAATTTCAAGCAGGGGCGAGTTGAGTGCTTTTCTGGCCGCTTCTTCAGCTCTTTTCTCACCTTTTGCCCATCCCATGCCAAAAAGAGCTGACCCAGAATTTCTCATAATTGTTCTGACATTGGCAAAATCAACATTAATGATTCCTGATTGCAAAATTAAATCAGAAATCCCTTGAACTGCTTGTCTTAAAATTTCATCGCAAATCCAAAAAGCTTTTGTCAAGGGAATATTGTTATTTAAAACTGAAAGTAATCTGTCATTTGAGACCACAATTAAACTATCAACTTTTTCTTTAAGTTTTGCCAAGCTTTTGTCGGCAATTTTTTTTCTAAAAACTCCTTCAAAAGAAAAGGGCTTGGTAACAATACCTACTGTCAGAGCGCCTGAATTTTTTGCGATTTCAGCAATAACCGGACCTGCACCGCTGCCCGTCCCTCCACCTCCGCCATAAGTTATAAAAACCATATCTGCTCCTCTTAAAACTTCTTTTATTTCCTCTCTTTGTTCCTCGGCTGCTTTCTGCCCCACTTCCGGATTCATACCAGCTCCCAAACCTTTTGTTAGATTTTTACCAATCCGAATTTTAAAATGGGCTCTGATTTTTTTTAAATCTTGGAAGTCAGTATTTATAGCAATCAGATCAACGCCTTCAATTTTACATTTCATCATCCGAGAAATTGCGTTGCAACCAGACCCGCCGACTCCAACTACTTTTATTTTTGTGTTTGTCATGTTTTTTATAGTCTATTCTAATTTTTAAAAAAATTGGGCGATTCGACAAAATTAATTTAAATAAATTTTAGTTTAGGGTATGAAAATTTTGAAAAATTTTTTAAGCCTAGAACTAATTCCTTTCCCGAAAGAAAATCCTCCTTCTGTTTCGGAATCAGCTCCCAAAAGCACTAAACCGCAAACAGTAGAAAGAGACGGGTCCTGCTGACTAGGAGAAAATCCTCGGGGACATCCTATTCTTGTTGGTAATTTCAATTCTTTCTTTGAAAGCTCAACTATTCTGGGGATTTTCGCTCCGCCGCCTGTTAAAACAACTCCGGCAGGTAGAAGTTCTTTCCGAAAAATTTTCTTTAGTTCTTTATTGGCTTCTCCAAAAATTTCAGACATTCTTGCTTCTACAATTTTAATTAGTGCTTTTTTGGAAAAAGTTAAATTTTCTAATTTGATTTTATTCTTTACTGGCGAAGAAGAACGCGATTTTTTCTCTTTACCTCGCAAAATACAAGATCCAAATTCAATCTTTATTCTTTCAGCTGTATCAATATCGGTTCTAAAACCAATAGCAATATCATTAGTAATATTAGAAGCTCCGATTGGTAAAATAGCCGCGTGAATCAGATTATTCTCCTCAAACACTGCCAAACTAGTTGTCCCTGCTCCAATGTCAATCAATGCGACCCCTAATTCTTTCTCTCTTGGAGTTAAAACGGCCCTGGAACTGGCCAAAGGAGAAATAATCAAATCATCTATATGAATTCCGGAACTTAAAACTGTTTTTGTGAGATTCTTCAAATAAGGAGAAAATCCGCCCAGAATTAAAGCTTCCACTTCAAGTCTAACTCCTTCTGTTTCCAATGGTTCTCTTATCCCTCTATCTCCATCAACAATAAAGTCTTTTGGGGAAACTTCTATTATTTCTTTATTAGAAGAGAGAGATATTGTCTGGGCTGCCTGTATAACTCTGGAAATATCTTCATTAGAAATTTTTTTATCAGCCCGGGAAACAGAAACTAATCCATGAGAAAAAGTAGAAAAGATATGGCTGCCACCAATATTCACGTAAGCTGAGTTTATTTTTCTACCTATGGATTTAATGGCTCCTTCTAAACATAATTTTATAATTCTTGATGCCTCTTCAGGATTAATCACCACTCCTTTTCTTACCCCAGAAGAACTTTCTTTGACTCCGGCTAAAACCTCTAAATTTTTATCTTTAGCTTTTTTTTGAGCAACTAAAATTTTAATATCTCCCGATCCAATATCAATTCCAGTTAGAAAAAATTTTCTGGCCATTTTATTTTAATTGAATTTTTTTGAAAGATAATATTCTTGTTTTTTATCCATAATTTTAGCCTCTTTCAGATAACCTTCGTGGTCATATCCCAAAATATGCAAAATGCCATGAATTAAACAGTTTATCGTTTCTTTTCTGAAATTCGTCTTGAATATTTCTGAATTTTTTTTAACTTCCTGAGGGCAAATTATTATTTCTCCCAAAAAATTTTTTACTTTTGTTTTTGGAAGTTTTAATTCCGGGAATGCGAGAACGTCGGTTGCAATATTTTTACCTCGATATTTTCTATTTAATTCTTTTATCTTTTTTTTGTTAACGAAAGCAATTGATAATTCTAAATTTTTTCTTTTTTCTTTCCTTAAAATTTCTCTTGCAATTTTTTTTAAAAAATTTTTATTAACCGGATAAGAAGTTAAGTTATTAATTTCAACCATACCGAAAGCGGTGTACGAATAAACGAATCTGCGCTTTCGGTTACGAATTGGTACGAATTTATTTTTTTCGTATATTCGTAGCGATTCGTAATTCGTAGGGATTAATTTTTTATGAAAGTAATTCTTTTACAATAGTGCTGACCATACTTCCATCAGCCTTTCCTTTTACCCTTGGCATTAACTGTGACATTACTTTTCCTATGTCCTTTTGAGTCTTTGCTCCTATTGTTTCTATAATTTCTTTAACCACCCCCCTAACCTCTTCTTCTGACATCTGTTCAGGTAAATAAAATTTCAAAATTTCCATTTCTTTTTTTTCTTTATCTGCCAATTCTTGTCTTTTCCCTTTTTCAAACCCAAGGACAGCTTCTTTTCTTTTTTTAATTTCAGAAGAAATCACTTCTATTATTTCATCGTCCGTAAGCTGACTTTTTTCAATTAATTCTTTCTCTGTAATATCAGGCTTGGCTTGATAAATCTTGTACCTCTTTTCTTTTTCTTTATTCAAAAAAGAAGCTAAAAGCAAACGAAAAACAGAAGTTTTTAGTTCGTCTTTTTCTTTTAGAGACTTCTTTAAATCTTCTTGAATTTTCTCTTTTAATCTCATCACGAGTATTCACAAATTTGAACACAGATTTTCACGAATATTTGTAAAATTAGTGATCTAATTTGTGCAGATTAGAGAAATCATTCAATTTTCCCTAATTTTTTCAATATTTGATATTGCTTCTTCAAATCCTCTCTTCTTAAAGCTGCTCTTTTTTTCGATTCATCTGATTTGTGTCTTCGCTTGAACATTATCTTTCTCGCCTGAAGCAAAACCCCGCTTTGCTGAACTCTTTTTGCAAAGCGGCGAATCAAGTTTTGGGAAGTCTCTTTTTCTTTTTTTCTTACTTCTAGTGCCATAATTTAAATTAATTAAATATTATTTTTCGGAACTCTCTTTTTCCAACCACCTAACAAATGCAAATGAATATGAGAAATTTCTCCTGTTTTTCCAATATTAAAAATAAGTTTTGCGGCTCTGAAAATTTTTTTATTAATAGCAATCTTTTTTGCAACTATAATTAATCCAGTTAAAGTTGACAAACCGCTTTTAGAGAATCTATCTTTCCATTCGATATGTTTTTTGGGAATCAAAAGAAAATGTAGGGGAGCTTCAGGATGTATATTTTTAAAACCCAAAAAAAATTTATCCTCATAAATAATACTGGATGGTAGATTTCTCTTGGCAATTTTACAAAAAACGCAATTCATAACTATTTGCTTTTCAGTCTTTTTTTCATTTCAGACACCACTCTTTCTAACTTAATATTTTCCTGACGTCCTGTTTGCATATCCCTGACTATTATTGTTCCTTCTAAGGCCTCTTTCTGACCTAAAATTAAAGTATACCTTGCTCTTATCTTATCAGATTTTATAAGTTGAGCTTTTAAAGAGTCCCTGCCAAAAGATTCTACAACATCAATATTGGCTTTTCTAAAATCTTCAAAGGTTTTCAAGCTTTTTCTCCTGGCGAGCTGTCCCAATTGGGCCAGAAAAATCTGGGGCCTATAACGTGATTCAACATTTATTTTATTCAACTTCATTATGTTCACAATTCTTTCAATCCCCCCGGCTCCGCCGCAACCTGGAGTATCTCCTCTTCCGCCTAAAATTTTTACCAAAGTATCGAATCTTCCTCCTCCTATTAAGGCTCCTTGTTGTTTTCCTTCTTCTGTTCCTTCTGAAATTTCAAAAACAGTTTTTGTATAATAATCAATGCCTCTTACTAAATATGGATTTAATTGATAAGGAAGCTCTAATTCATCTAGGAATTCTAAAACTTCTTTAAAATGAGTATGGCATTCCTCACAAAGATGATCAATGATTTGAGGTGCCTGAGCTTTAATCGGCTGGCATTTTTCTTCCTTGCAATCGAGTACTCTCAAGGGATTTTCCCTAATCCGACGCCGGCAATCAGGACATAAAGACGATTCTCTTGACCTGAAATAGTTAATTAAAAGCTTTTTGTAATATGGCCGGCATTGATAATCCCCAATACTGTTTATCTCTACAACTAAATTTTTAAATTTAAGATTTTTAAGAATGTTATAGAAAATCAAAATAACCTGCGCGTCGATTACCGACGATTTCTCGCCTAAAACCTCAAGGCCAAATTGCCAAAACTGGCGATATCTGCCAGCTTGGGTATGTTCATAACGGAAAAAGGGACCGAAATACCAAAGCTTTACCGGCTGGGGTAAGTTTTGCATGCCATGTTCAATATAAGCTCTGGCTACTGAAGCCGTCCCTTCTGGCTTCAAGGTCAAGGAATCTCCCCCTTTTGTCCTGAAACTGAACATCTGTTTTTTGACAATATCTGTAGACATCCCGATGCCTTTTGAAAATAATTTTGTGTCTTCGGCTATGGGAGTATCTATCTTTTCAAACTGATAAAAACTAGCGATATCCTCAACCGTATCATAAATCTTCCTGAAATATTTCTGGTCTGATGGCAAAATATCATGCATGCCTGTTGGAGATTGAAATTTTGATTTTTGCATAAGCATCGGCGAATAACAAATATATTACGAATAAGCAAATACGTCAATTCGGAAATTCGTGGAAAATTAGTTATTCGTTGATTATCTCGTAGGTTGGATTTTCGACTTTGGCAAAAGCGGTAAACGGCCAAATTCTAACATATACCTGTCCGATAATATTCTTCCTCGGTAATAACCCCCAACTTGTAGAGTCGGCGGAAACATTTCTATTATCTCCCAAAACAAAAAAATTATCTTCTGGTATAAAAATCTTGATATTCTTTTTATTTTCTAAACCCTCAGGAAGATATTTTGACTCGTCTAAGACCTCCGTATTATTGTCTTTAATTATGAACACTTTCCCTTCTTTGATCTCTATTGTCTCGCCTGGAAGACCAATAATCCTTTTAATAAAGCGCTTTGAAGTATCAAATGGATACTTAAAAACTATTACTTCTCCCCTTTGGGGCTCTCTTAACCTGTAAGATAATTCGTCAACAATCAAATAGTCACCTTCTTTGAAATTTGGTTCCATTGATTCTCCACTAACTAAAAATGGCTGAAACAAAAAATAGCGAATCGGAATAACGATCACTAAAGCAATAATAACAATCTTAATAATTTCCCAAATATAAGATAGGGTATTTTTTATTGACATTTAGGTATTATATCAGGATTTTTTTGGCGCGCAAGCCCCCACACCAAACGGCGATATACGAATTCGTTTTACGAATTCTCCGCCATCAAATCCTTAAGGGTTTGATGGAAATCGTCATTATGGTGTGGGGGCAAGTAGAAATGATATAATACCATTAATATGATTCTAATTGTGGGTCTCGGTAATCCCGGCCCAAAATTTGAAAAAACCAGACATAATCTAGGGTTCAGAATTATTGATCATTTTGTTCAGAAAAATAACTTTCCTGATTTTGAATTTTTCCGCCTTCGCCCTTCGGGCTTCGGCGGGCAGGCAAAAAAAATAAATTCTTTAATTTCGGAAACAAAAATTGATGACCAAAAAATAATTCTTGCCAAACCCCAGACTTTTATGAATAAATCCGGCCAAGCCGTCAAGGCTCTCTCTAGAAGCTATAAGCTAGAACCTAGTTCACTAATTATCATTCACGATGACATTGATTTGGATTTCGGAAAAATAAAAATTGGAAAAAACCGCAGTGCAGCCGGCCACAAAGGAGTCCAATCAATAATTAATGAATTGGGGACAAAAGATTTTATCCGCTTTCGAATCGGAATTAAACCAAAAATAAGCAACAAGAGACAAGAGACAAGAACAGAAAACTTTGTTCTTAAAAAATTTAATAAAGAAGAGGAGAAAATTTTAAAAGAAGTTATTGAAAAAACAGTTAAAGCGATTGGATTTTTCTTAAAAGAAGGCTTGGAAAAAACTATGAATAAGTTTAATAAATAAAAAATGCCAAGGAATTTATTCGCTTGGCCTAAAAAGATCAAGAAATAGATTATACGCTCTTCTCAGCTACAATCGTGATCTCCTTTATTCTTGTTTCAAGAGCTATAGGCATATCTTTTTCAAGACCGCCGGGAAATACAGAAATAATTTTCCAACCCTTTTCTCTCAGGTAGTTCAGTGCTTCTCTTAAATCTTTCTGCCATGACTCATTACTAAGTGGTAGAATCGAGTTGCCATCAGAATCTGCAAGACAAGCAGTCCGACTAGTTCCCTCCTGTTTTGGTAGTGGTCTCTTTGCCCAAAAAGTAAATACTTCCATCTCAGCCATCTTCTATCACCTCCTTATTTAGTTTTACCTCCAGTATAATTCTTACTTAATAAATGAGAACTGTCAATGATTAACGGCCTTTCCGAAGTTCTGATTGTCAGTATCGCCCCCTACTTTTTAGAAAAGGGGAATTTTTGGTTTGCCCCGTAGTGAAATTTCGACAGGTTTTTCTAAAAGAAAAACTAGTGTCGCGAAGCGAGTCGAAATTCTACTACGGGGTTTGCAAAAAATATTCTATGATTAATCTCCAATCATTACTAATAGTCAGCATTATTCCTTATTTTCTTGAGAAAGAAAGTTTTTGGTTTGAACAGCACTTAAATAAAATTTTAGAAGCCAGGAAAACTCAATCATTTTTTGAGGATAATTTGATATTTTTAGAACAAAATCGAAACTACAATTTTTCTCAATTTTTAAGAAAGCTTGACGAAATGGGGTATGAAAAAGTTTTAAAAATTGAGGAGCTGGGTGAATTCTCCCAAAGAGGCGGAGTCATTGATGTTTTCCCCATTAATTCAAATTGTGCTATCCGTTTGGATTTCTTTGGAAATAAAATTGAAAATATAGAAAGACTTCCGATTGAAATTAGCGAAGAAAAAGAGGCCAAAGAAATTTTAATTAAAAAATTAAAACGGCAGAAAATTTACTCGCAATTAGGAACTTTGAAATCCGGTGATTATTTGGTCCATTTAGATCATGGAGTAGGAATTTTCAAGCAAAAGGTTGTTGAAAGGTTTGTTGAAGAAAAGAAAAATTATTATCAGCTTGAATATGCGGCTGGAGATAAATTATACGTACCCGAGGGCTTGGAAAGAAAACTTTCCCATTACATCGGTTTTTCAGAACCTAAAATATCCAGACTGGGAAGCCAGGTTTGGCAGAGAACAAAAAGAAAAATAAAAGAAGGGGTTGAAAAATTAGCAAAAGAACTTTTGGAAATTTATGCCAAAAGAGAAATAGCTTTTAGGCCCCCTTATTCATCGGAAAACGAAATAGATTTAAAATTAGCTTCGGATTTTAAATACGAAGAAACTCCTGATCAAATCCAGGCGATCGAAGATATAAACAAAGATTTAGAAAAAAACCAGCCAATGGATAGATTACTCTGCGGCGATGTTGGATTCGGTAAAACTGAAGTTGCCCTAAGAGCAGCAATGAAAGCAGTCAATTCGGGATACCAAGTAGCGCTTTTATCCCCTACCACAATTTTAGCTAACCAGCATTTTCAGAATTTCAAAGAAAGACTTAAGGCCTTACCAGTGAAAGTTGCGATTTTGTCCCGCTTACAATCAAAAAAGGAACAAAAACAAATAATCGAGAACCTAAAATCAGGACGTATTGATATTATTATTGGCACCCACCGGATTTTATCAAATGATATTGAATTTCAAAAATTGGGTTTATTAATAATAGATGATGAACAAAGATTCGGGGTAAAGCAAAAAGAGAAATTAAAAAAGGTGAGGACAGAACTTGATATTCTATCTCTGTCTGCCACTCCTATTCCCAGAACTTTATATCTGTCCCTTTCCGGCCTAAGATCAGTGAGTTTAATCCAAACCCCTCCTTTTGGTCGTTTGCCGATAAAAACTTTTGTCCTGCCTTGGTCAGAAAAAATAATCAAAAAATCGATTGAAGAAGAAATAAAAAGAAAAGGCCAAGTTTATTATTTACACAACAGAATAGAAACTATTGAAACTGTAAAAAATCTTATAGAAAACCTGGTTCCCAAGGCAAAAATCGGAATCGCTCACGGCAGATTATCAGAAAAAGAATTAGTAAAAGTAATGACTGATTTTCAGAAACAAAAAGTTGATGTCTTGGTAGCAACAACTATAATTGAAAATGGCTTGGATTTTCCCAATGTTAATACTCTAATTGTGGCCGACGGAACAAGGCTTGGATTATCCGAAGCCTATCAGATAAGAGGCAGGGTGGGCAGATCAAACATCCAAGCCTATGCTTACTTTTTTTATCCGAGTCGTCTCTCAGAGAAAGTTTACCCCGTTAGAAATAAAAGATTTTCTAATAGGGCAAGGATGAGACTTGAAGCCCTAAAAGAATCGGAGGCTTTGGGTTCTGGTTATAAAATTGCTTTAAGGGATTTGGAAATCCGCGGCGCCGGAAATATTTTAGGCAAAGAACAATCAGGGAATATAAACAAAGTAGGATTAAATCTCTATTGTCAAATTTTATCTGAAGCCATTGAAAAAATAAAAAAGAGAGTAGCTTAAGTTAATTTACTCTCTGTTTTTTTATTCTTTAAAAAGGGCTGCAGAAAAAAGTTGGTAGGACTTATACTTCAACGCCGAAATCTTTTTGTAATTTTTGAAGCACTTCTTTGATGTACGGTAACCTTCCTATTGCCTTTTCTGCTATTTTAGCAACGAGAGGATCGCCGTCTTTAACGGTCTTTACTAAGTCATCGGAACTCCATCGAACCATCCTTCTAACTAAAGCTTCGCTTGCTATCTCGCGGATTTTTCCTCCCGCTATAGTTGTAGCCGCTTCCTTCAGTTTTCCATCTGGCCAAGAATTTTCCATCCTTATCATTAGTTCTTTCTTTAGCAACTCATGACCAATCGGTGACAACAGTGGCGGATTTATAACCATCGTTATAAGATCTCCATCTCTTATCTCTGCTAGTAATTCTTCTAGTTTTTGAAAGTCTATTGCGCCGATTTCTTCAGCTTGGAATAACAATACAAGTTTTTTTCTTTCTGACAACTTATCTACCTCTGTTTGGTGATTTATCATATTTTTATTAAAAAGTCAATTTTTTGGAAATAAAAAACGCCGAAAGGCGTTTTGGATTTTAAAGTACTAATATTAAGAAGAGTTGAATCAACTCTTCTTCTTCGAAAAGATCTTCTTCTTGATAATCGCCGCCGATTTCGCTCATAGCATCTGCGACAACGGCCTCTGGCATATACAGGTCTACCGCAAGGACAAGTTTTTTTCGCCAATTTCTTTCCTCCTATTTTAAATTATAAAATCTTAGAGATTTTGTCAATTTAAAATTTAATGTTAAAATCTTTCGAATGGATCACGATATCAAAACTATTTCCATTAAGGATAGTAATTACCCGAAACTTTTAAAAAAAATTAAAGATCCTCCCAAGATTCTTTATTATTCGGGAGAATTAAAAGCTGATGAAAATTGTTTCGCTATTGTGGGAACGAGAAGATATTCTTCTTATGGAAAACAAGTTGCCTTAGAAATGGCTGGTGATCTATCTGAAGTTGGTTTAACTATTGTTTCAGGATTAGCGCCAGGTATTGATACTTTTTCCCATCAGGCAGTGGTTGAAAGAAAAAAACGGACAATTGCGGTTTTGGGAACTGGTTTGGATAAAAAATCAATTTATCCTAAATCAAATTTAGATTTAGCAAAAGAAATTATTGAAAATAAGGGCTGCCTAATCTCCGAGTATCCGTCTGAAACCAGAGGAACTAAATTTACTTTTCCTCAAAGAAACAGGATAATATCCGGATTATCTCAAGGAGTTTTAGTGATAGAAGCAAAAGAGAAGTCAGGGGCTTTAATTACGGCTAATTTTGCTTTTTCACAAAAAAGAAAAGTTTTAGCTGTCCCGGGCCAAATCTATTCTTCAAATTCCAAAGGGCCGCATCTTCTGATAAAAAGAGGGGCGAAATTAGTTGAGAACGCTAATGATATTTTGCAAGAATTAAATCTCCCAAAAATTACGAGACCCGGCCTCGTAGAAGGAGAAACTTTAGAAGAAAATTTAATTCTAGAAATATTAAAAGAAGAAGCCTTGTATATCGATAAAATTATTGAAAAAACAAAAATACCTGCCGCTGTTATTGCCAGCACTCTTGCAATTTTGGAAATAAAAGGTAAAGTAAGAAACTTGGGAAGCAATATTTATGCAATTAATAATCGTTGAATCGCCGACTAAATCAAAAACTATCCAAAAATTTCTTAGTAAAGACTACGAAGTTTTGTCGTCTTATGGCCACGTCCGTGACCTGCCAAAAAGTGAATTGGGTGTTGATGTTGAAAAAGATTTTACGCCAAAATATATTATTCCCCTGAAAGCAAAAAAAACAATAAGGTTATTAAAAGAAAGGGTGAAAAAATCCAATCTTACTATTTTAGCCACTGATGAAGATCGGGAAGGAGAAGCGATTGCCTGGCATCTGGCTGAAGCTTTGGGTTTGGATGATGAGAAATCTTATCAAAGAATTGTTTTTCACGAAATCACAAAATCTGCAATTAAAAAAGCATTAAAAAACCCAAGAAAGATTGATATTAATTTAGTCGATTCCCAACAGGCAAGAAGAATACTGGATCGGCTTGTCGGATATAAACTATCCCCATTTTTATGGAAAAAAATTGCCAGGGGCCTTTCAGCTGGCCGAGTTCAGTCAGTGGCAGTCAGATTAGTAGTAGAAAGAGAAAGAGAAATTCAAAATTTTGTGCCCCAAGAATATTGGACGATTGAAGCTCTGTTTAAAAAACAAAAGGAAGAAAAAAAAGATTTTTTGACTCTATTAATCAAAAAGGGGGAGAAAACAATTCCTAAATTAGGAATTAAAACAAAAAAAGAAGCAGATAAAATTTTAAAAGATTTAAAGAATGTTGAATATAAAGTAGCGGGTGTTGAAAAAAAAGAAACAAAAAGAAACCCCCTGCCACCATTTACCACAAGTACCTTACAGCAAGAAGCCTGGCAAAGATTCAGGTTCTCTTCAAAATTCACGATGCAGATAGCCCAGAATCTCTATGAAAGAGGATTTATTACCTATCACCGAACCGATTCTTTAAATCTTTCTGATTTATCCTTATTTGCAGCTAAGAAATTTATTACTGAAAATTATGGAAATAATTATTGGGCAGGATTTTTAAGAAAATATAAGACAAAATCAAAAGGCGCCCAAGAAGCTCATGAAGCTATAAGGCCAGTTTATGCTGATAACACTCCATCCGCCTTCGCCAAAGCTTCGGCGGACAAGGAAAAATTTAACGAATCGCATTTTAAATTATATGATTTAATTTGGCGGAGATTTACTGCCTGTCAAATGGCTCAGGCTGTATTTGACTCAACAGTTGTTGATATTTCGGCTAAGGATTATGTTTTTAGAACCACCGGCCAAATCTTAAAATTTGACGGGTTCTTAAAAATTTACCCTATAAAATATGAGGAAAAAGAATTGCCCAACTTGAAAACAAATGAAGCCTTAGAATTAATAAAAATTGCATCTTTACAGCATTTCACCCAACCGCCGGCAAGATACAGCGAAGCAACTTTAATTAAAGCTCTGGAGGAAAATGGAATAGGCAGGCCTTCCACTTATGCTCCGATTTTATCTACTATTCAAGAAAGAAATTATATTGAAAAAGATGAAAACAGGAGGTTTAAACCAACAGAAATTGGTTTTGTGGTCAATGATCTTTTAGTCAGTCATTTCCCAGAAATTGTTGATATAAATTTTACCGCCAAAATGGAAGAAGACTTGGATAAAATCGCTGAAGATAAAAAAGAATGGGTGCCGGTAATAAAAGAATTTTATACTCCTTTTGAAGAGCATCTAACTAAAAAATACAATGAAGTCTCAAAAAAGGATTTTACTGAAAAACCGACAGATAAGAAATGCCCGAAATGTGGAGCACCGCTTTTAATCCGACTTGGAAAATATGGCCAATTTTATGCCTGTTCTAAATTTCCAAAATGCAGATATACCAAATCTTTAGAAGAAAATAATATAAATATAAAATGTCCTAAGTGCAAAAAAGCAGAAATCACTGAAAAAAGAACCAAAAAAGGAAAGATTTTTTATGGTTGCGCAAGTTATCCTGACTGCGATTTTGCTTTATGGGATAAACCAACCGGAGGAAAATGCCTAAAATGCGGTTCGCTTTTAATAGAAACAAAAAGAAAACAGGTAAAATGCTCAAGTAAAGAATGCGATTACAAAATTGAAAAATAGATAAATTCTTGCTAAATTAGAAAAGGGCCGCGGTGCCCCGCACCGAACCCCGAAGGAGAACAAGTTCCCTACGGGGCAGGCAAGTTCGGTACGGGGTAAAGCGGAACCCCGGTAGTATCCGCCTAGGGCGGAACTACGGGGCGAGTTGGCAGACGCCTGGGTGGCGGAATTGGTTTACGCGTAGGTCCCAAAAACCTATGAGAGCAATCTCGTGTGGGTTCGACTCCCACCCCAGGCATACAGAAATTTTGAGCACTAAATGTGCTCTTAAATTTTTGTTAGACTGCGGGAATGCCGAGAACCCACTCCCCGAATTCCGAGCGAAGCGAGGGAATGTCCTTCGGGCAACTCTTCGACTCCCACCCCAGGCATACAGAAATCATGGGCACTAAATGTGCCCATGATTTATTTT
>CAYHAF010000013.1:0-15972 GCA_964354555.1 uncultured Candidatus Saccharibacteria bacterium | reverse complement strand
ATTTTACCCGCCCGCTTTGACTTTGTCAAAACGAAGTCGGGCAGGCACACACTTTGCATTTTTTTCAACTTTCTGAAACCGCGAATTACGAAAAAAGCAAGGCCTATTAAAATAGCAAGAAATAAAACAGTAGAAATTATAAACACATTTAAATCTAAAATCATAACTTTCCCGCCAATTTCAATCAGATTATCATAAATTTTTATCATGGCTATATCATAAAGAGCATGGAATATTATTCCCAATCCTATTCCGATCGAAATTAATTTAAATTGATGTTTCGTATCACAGATTGAAAGCGCTAAGAAATAACCGATTAATGCTGAACAAAGAGCGTGCAAAAAAACGGCAGTAAGGAACCGATAAACAATTAAAGATAAGGTTTCTCCAAGGCTCTGATTTAATATTGTCTGAGAGAAAATAACTAAAATATTTTCCAAGGCAGCAAAGCCTAATCCTGATATTATCATATAAAGCATGGCGTCTATTGGTTCATCAAATTCGTGATGAGATAAAACTAAAAATCTAACTACTAAATATTTTAAAATCTCTTCTACCATACCCACACCAATAAACCAGTAGAGAAGAAAAAAAACTACTGACTCTGAAGAAAGATTGAAACTAAGTAATAATTCTTGAAATCCGGTTCCATCAAAAGCAGCAATAGGAGCAACTAAAGCCCCGAGGAAAAGGACTTTCAAAATCATGCTCTTTGGCTCGGGATGAACATCTTTTCCCAGAAAAAACAAAAGCCAGATAGTACTGGGCAAAAGTGCAATTATTATGATTATTAAAAAATCCATGGAAAGGTAATAAAATGGCTCTATGCCAAATTTCTTTTAGAAATTTGGTCGAGCCCAACAAGAAATTTTTAAAAATTTCCTGTATAGGGCCATTCCTCTATCATCAAACAATCAATTTTTTTCTTAATTGGCAATTTTTGATAGATTTCTTCTGTTATAAAAGGAATGAAAGGATGCAACAGCTTTAAGGAAGTTAATAACACAAATAATAAAATATTCCTAGTTTCATCTTTTTCTTTTTCATTTTTTGCATTTTGAATTTTGATTTTTGCATTTTCTATGTATTTATCACAAAATTCATGCCAGAAAAAATCATAAAGCGTATGACTGGCTTGACCGAAATGAAAGTTCTCTAAATTTTTATCAACCGTTTTTATTGTTTTTTTTAATGATTTAATGATTCTCCTGTCAGCTGTTGTCAAATTTTTATTTTTTAATTTTGCCTGCCCCATAGGAAACCAGGTGCTTTCCTTCGGGAAATGCGAGATTTGTTGCAGGACAAATCTTGCGGCATTCCAGATTTTATTACAGAACTTTTTTCCCATTATTATATTGTCTTCAACGAATTTAATTTCCTGACCTTCCATTACCTGCCAAATGATTCCAAAACGAGTACCGTCTCCCCCATACTTTTCAATAAGATTAATAGGATTGATACCGGTGCCAAGAGATTTTGACATTCTCTTCCCTTCTTTTGTCAAAACAGTGGGATGGATATAGACATAACCAAAGGGCTTTTCTTTCATAAATTCTAAGCCGGAAAAAATCATTCTTGTCACCCAAAGATTTATTATATCCCTTGCCGTTGTCAAAACGCTGGTTGGATAGAAATTTTTCAAATCTTTAGTTTTTTTGGGCCAACCCAAAGCAACGAAAGGCCAAAGAGCTGAAGAAAACCAGGTATCTAAAACGTCATTCACTCCTTCCAAGGGAATCTTATGACCCCACCAAATTTGCCTGGAAATACACCAGTCTCTGATGTTTTTCAACCAATCAAAATAAATTTTTTCCCATTTTCTTGGTACGAATTTGATTTTTTTTCTTTTAACGACGTCTATCGCTATTTTTGCTAATTGATCCATCTTTAAAAACCACTGCTTGGAAGGCAAGGATTCAAGAATAGTTTTGCAACGATAACATCTTGGGATAGAAACTATATAATCTTCTTCTTTTTCTAATAAATTTTGGTTTTTCAAATCTTCAAGAACCTTAGTCCTTGCTTCAAAAACTGAAATCCCTTGATAGGTTATTGGAGCTTTTTCTGTTATTTTATTATTTTCATTGATTATTTTTATAACTTCTAGATTATGCCTTAAACCGATTTCGTAATCATTCGAATCATGGGCTGGCGTGATTTTTACTGCTCCGGTGCCAAATTTTGGATCAATTAACCTATCGGCAATAACCATAATCCCCCTTCCGGTTAAGGGCAGTATGACTTTTTCTCCAATTAATTTTCTATATCTTTCGTCTTTTGGATTAACTGCCACTGCAGTGTCTCCCAACATTGTTTCAGGCCTAGTTGTCGCAATAATGACAAATTCTGCTCCATCTCTTTTCTCTTTTAAGGGATACTTAATATACCAAAGCTTTCCTTTTTCTTCTTTGTATTCTATCTCCAAATCAGATAAGCTCGTCTGGCATCTCGGACACCAGTTCACCACTCTTTCTCCTTGATAAATCCATCCTTTTTTATAATAATTTAAAAAAGCTTCTTTTACTGCCAAAGAATAATCTTCATCCATGGTAAACCTGGTTCTTGACCAGTCACATGAAGAACCTATTTTTTTAAACTGCTCCAAGATTATATTTCCATATTTTTTCTTCCATTCCCAAACCCTTTCTATAAATTTCTCTCTACCTAAATCAAAGCGGGTTTTCCCTTCCTTCTTTAATTCTTTTTCAACTACGTTTTGGGTGGCAATTCCAGCATGATCAATACCTGGCAGCCAAAGCGCTTTGAACCCCTTCATCCTTTTCCAGCGTATTAAAATGTCCTGACAGGTCGCATTCAAAGCATGACCCATGTGAAGCTCGCCAGTAACATTTGGCGGAGGCAGGATAATACAAAAAGTTTTTTTATGCCTCTTCGGCAATTTGTCGGGATTAAAAAAACCTTTCTTTTCCCAGAATTTATAAATTTTTTCTTCGACCAACTTCGGGTCGTAAGCCCCGTTAGAAATTTGAAATAACTTTTTCATAATTAATCCCGATTAGAAACTGCTTTGAGAGGTAATTTCTAACGGGGTAAGCTTTTAAAAATTCAACTTTCATCTCCTATATTTAAATTAGCATTTGCCGTGATTTCTTTCCAGCTCTTTCTTTCTGAAAGATGGAAATAAGCCGTGAGACCGGTCATAGCTGCATTATCGGTAGATAAAAAAGGTTCTGGGAATATCGCATTTAATCTTTCCTTTAAAAAATATTTATGAAATTGTTTTCTCAGTTCTTTATTCGCCACTACTCCTCCACCCAGAATGATTGTCTTAGCTTTGAAATCCTTTGCCGCTTTTTTCGTTTTATTCAACAAAACGTCTATTACTGATTGTTGAGTTTCTTTAGACATTTCTTTTATGTATTTTTCTGATTTTTGGATTTTTTGGGACTGATTTTTAAAATTGTATAAAACTGCGGTTTTTAAACCGGAAAAGCTAAAATCGAAATTGTTTTGATTCAGCATAGGCCGAGGTAATTTTATCTTAAATCTTGAATCTTTAATCTTGAATCTCGATGCAAAAACTTCAATCGCGGGTCCTCCCGGATATCCTAATCCTAAGATTCTGGCAACCTTATCAAAGCATTCGCCAGCTGCGTCATCTCTGGTTTCTCCTAAAATTTTGTAAGAACCAATTTTTTTCATAAAAATAAGCTGGGTATGACCCCCTGAAACCACGAGGCAAATTGCCGGAAATTTTATCTTTGATTTCCTATTTTCGATTTTTAACCAATTAGAAAGAATGTGAGATTCAATGTGATTTATGGGAATTATCGGTAAATTCCAAAAATAAGACAGGGCTCTGGCAAAATTTATTCCTGCCCAAAGACAAGGTTCCAAACCCGGCCCTGCAGTTGCTGCGATTAAATCAATATCGGGTTTTTCATAGTTTTTTAATAATTGACTTAATTTCTTAAAAAGAAATTGCTCCTGTTCAAAAATCTTTTCTAATTTTAGAATTTTAGAATTTAGCTTTTCCTTTGAAATTAGGTATTTGGATTTGGAAATTCTAAGTAATTTGCTTTGCTTAAGAGCTTTAATTAAAACGAAGGACAAATTGCGTTGATGTTCTCTTTTAGCTAAAGCAGGATAAACTCCGCCCCATTTCTTGTGGATTTCCACTTGAGAAGAAACAATATTCGATAAAATCTTAAATCGAGGATTTCTTTTGCCAAAAACCTCAATAATTGCTATACAAGTATCATCGCAAGATGTTTCAATTGCCAAGATTTTCATAATTAATCATTCTAACATTTTTTCCTTGCCCGGTAGTGAAATTTGGACTTACTTCGTAAATAAGCATTTGTCCAAATTCTACTACCGGGCTTGATTTTTTTCAATTTTTAATCTAAAATTAGAATACTTGACTCTGATATTTAATCATAAATAATAAGTAAAATATAATGGCGCATTCGTCTAATGGTCAGGACGGCAGGCCTTCAATCTGCTAATACGGGTTCGATTCCCGTATGCGCCACATGGAATTTAAGATAATTTATGAGGACGAAAATCTTTTGGTGATTGATAAAACAGCAGGAATTACAGTTTTTTCAGAAGGTCCAAAAAAGGAAAAAACTATAATAGACTATCTATTAGAAAAATATCCGTTTTTAAACAAAGTTGGATCAGCTCCCCGATATGGAATAGTGCATAGATTAGATAAAGAAACGTCAGGAATCTTATTAGTTGCAAAAAATAACGAAACCTTGAATTTTTTGCAAAAACAATTCAAAGAAAGAAAGGTAATAAAAAAATATATTGCACTTTTAGTAGGGAAGTTAAAAGAAAGTAGTGGGATTATTAAAACGCTGATTGGAAGATCTCCAAAAGAAAAAAACAAACAAAAGGTTTATTTGCCCCTTGAACCAGGTAGCCAAGGAAAAAGAGAAGCTGTTACCGAATACAAAATAATTAAAGAATTTAAGGATTATACTTTAGTAGAAGTAATCCCAAAAACAGGAAGGAAACACCAAATTAGGACCCATTTTGCCTATTTACATCACCCAATTGCCGGAGACAAGTTATATGGATTTAAGGGACAGCCAAAACCTAATAATCTCAATAGGCATTTCTTACACGCTTCTTATTTAAAAATAAATTTATTAAATAATAAAGTAACAGAATTTAAATCAGATTTAACAGAAGATTTAAAAAATGTTATTAAAGACTTATGAAGAAAAAAGTTGAAAATTTCTTAAAACCAATTATAAAGAAAGATTTGCCGGCTATACGTTCCGGTGATACAGTCAGAATCCACCAAAAAATAAAAGAGGGAGATAAAGAAAGAGTTCAAATCTTTGAGGGCTTAGTTCTTGCCAGAAAGCATGGCAAAGAAGCCGGCGCAACGATCAAGGTCAGAAAAATAATTTCTGGAGTTGGGGTAGAAAAAATTATTCCACTTCATTCCCCTACTATTCAAAAAATAGAAATAGTAAAAAGCGGGAAAGTAAGAAGAGCAAAATTATATTATTTAAGGAATTTGAGAGGAAAAAAGGCAATGCTAAAGAAAAAAGAATTTGCAGAGGTAATAGCCGAAGACAAGCCAGAAACTGAAAAAACCAAGGAGTTGCCAAGAGAAGAGAAAAAGTAAAAATGCGGACGTGGCGGAATTGGCATACGCTTTAGGCTTGAGCAATTTTTGAAAATCTGATACTATTAGATAATGAATGCGAAGACAGAAAAAAAAGTTAAATGGTCATCAAGAATAGCTTACGCAGTTGGGCTCATCACTACCGATGGAAATCTGTCTCGAGACGGAAGACATATAAACCTAACTTCCAAAGACAACCAACTCCTAGAAACTTTCAAAAAGTGCCTTAATTTAAGAAATAAGATTGGGTTTAAAACTAGTGGATTTTCAAAAAGAAAATATCCTTGGGTACAATTTGGCGATGTTGTTTTCTATAACTGGTTATCAAAAGTAGGATTAACTCCTAATAAATCAAAGAGTATAAAGAGAGTAAAAGTTCCTAATAAATATTTTTTTGATTTTTTAAGGGGTTGTTTTGACGGAGATGGAAGCTGTTGCGGATATCGAGATAAAAGGTGGAAAAATAGCTTTATTTTCTATGTTTATTTCTACTCAGGTTCTCTTAAGTTTATAAAATGGCTTAGGTGCAAGTTAAAAACATTACTTAATATTTCTGGATCAGTTTCTCATGAATATAGCGTATGGAGAATAAAATATGCTAAAAAAGAATCTAAACTAATATTTTCTAAAATGTACTATAGGAATCATTTACCTCATCTTGAAAGGAAATTTAGGAAGATTAAATCTCTTTTAAACATTGATAGAAAAGCGAACCATTAAACGGGCGAGTGCTGGAACTGGCAGACAGCTTGGACTGAGGCTCCAAGGGGAAATTTTCCCGTGAGGGTTCAACTCCCTCCTCGCTCACTTAACAGTCAGTAAATTCCACCATCCGCACATAATAGGATGCGTAGCTCCATGCTTCACATTTGACTACGGGGCAAACAGTTAACTTAAACACCTCTTTATTATTTTGGGCACTTGGCGCAGTTGGTTAGCGCGCATCGCTTACATCGATGAGGCCGGGGGTTCGAATCCCTCAGTGCCCACGAAATGGTCTTCAGTTGATAGTTATTATAAAAAACTATAAACTAATAACTAAGATAGTAGCCCTAAACAAAGATTAATAGAATCTTTGTCGGGCGCGACACAAAATTGAGAAATTTTGTGTATAGCGCCGTGGTAGCTCAGGTAGTAGAGCGCATCTCTGAAAAAGATGAGGTCGCCGGTGCATGTCCGGCCCACGGCACACTTCACTACGTTCAGTGTAAACAAATCACTACGTTCAGTGTATATGCCCCACTTTATCTATGTAGTTAAATGCCAAGATAATTCGTACTATACTGGAATTACCTGGAGTCTTGAAAAAAGATTGAAAGAACATAATTCAAGAATCAAGACTTGTCTCCAAAAAAGTAAAGTACCTGTAAATTTAGTATATTGGAAGGAATTTGACACAAAGAAAGAAGCTGCAAAAAGAGAAAAGGAAATTAAGGGGTGGCGTAGAAAAAAGAAAGAAAAATTAATAGAAAAGTTTACACTGAGCTCCTCAGAGCGAAGTGCGGGTGTCGTATAGTGGCTATTACACTACCTTGCCAAGGTAGTAACGGCGGTTCAATTCCGCTCACCCGCTCATAAAAACCTTGACAGGCCATACCGAATAGGCTAATATGTTAGAACCCCTAAGAAGGGGTTTTAATATGAAAAACAATACAAAAAAATCAATTTTTAGGCTGTTTTTTCTCTCTATTTTTATAGCCGGCTGTCTTTTTATTGAATCTCCCTTTATTTTCGGTAATAAAGAAGAAATGGCCTTAGCCGAAGTTACGATTCAGGGCCTATCTGCTAATTTAGAGGGAAAACTAACTATTTTAGAAGGAAATAGCCTTGTTTCTTTAACTAACCCCGCTATTCCTGACCCTAAGGTAATAAAGAAAATGAACGTAATTATCACTGCTTATTCCAGCACTGTCCAAGAAACCGACGAAAGCCCTTTTTTCACTGCCTCTGGCAGCTATGTAAAAGATGGGATTGTAGCTAATAATCTTTTACCTTTTGGGACAAGAATTAGAATACCGGAAATATATGGAGATAAAATCTTTCTGGTTGAAGACAGAATGAACTGGAAAGCCGGTAATTATCATATTGATATTTGGGAAGGTTCTTATCAGGATGCCCTCAATTTTGGAGCCAAAAGAACATATATTGAAGTTTTAGACAGCTAATAGATAAACAAAACAAATCAAAAACCGCCCTTTGGGCGGTTTTTGTGTTTACGTGCCCGGGGTGGAAATTATCTTTTAAATAATATCCTATAGATCAATCGAGTTTTCTATCAGTGGGCAAGGTGGGATTCGAACCCACATGGCCTTGCGGCCGCAACATTTTAAGTGTTGTGCGTAAACCGTTCCGCCACTTGCCCTTAAAAAAATTACTTTTTTGTCTCTTTTAAAAATAGGGCTTTCCTTTCTAATCCTATTGAATAACTTGGATAATACATAAACCGTAATAATTCTAAAGTGTTCTTTGTTCCGTATCCTAATTTTCGCGAAGCTCCTCTATTATATGAGCCTATTTTCTTCTTAATAAATCCAAGAGTATTAATTAAAATATTCTGAAGACCCTCAAGAAATTTTATACTTCCAGAAGTAAAATTACTCCTTAATTCACGACGAAGCTTCATAGTTTTCGTATGAATATAGGTCACATAGAACACGCTTCCATCCCCATCGAAATAACCTCTAATAAAATCTGCTAAATAATTATGGGGCACATTAGGAAATTTTATGATCTTACTCTTTCGTCGTCTCCCGCCTAAATTTAATAGTCTGAAATAAACCTTTTTTGAATATATAATAAGTTGATATTCTATATTATTTCCTCTTTGATAAATTGGGTGATTAGACGATAAACTTTTTTTTATCCGGATAAGCAATTGATAATCTCGTGAGCTAAATACGACTCTATAAGATTTTTCGTGACGCATATAACCATCCGCGAACCAAAACCCTAGAATATAAGCCATTTCTGGAGACCATTTATCAAAAAATTTCTCATTTAATAAATACTTTCTTCTGTTCATTTATGAAGGCGTGGGCGAGATTTGCACTCGCGTATAACGGTTTTGCAGACCGCTGCCTTAGCTACTTGGCTACCACGCCACTAATTTATCTTACACTTATTTTTTATTCTTTTTCAAGGTTATTCTTCTTCTTTATTGATTTTTTGCAGAAGCTCTTCTACTCTCGCCGCTTGCTCCACTTTCTCTTCTTCGCGAAAAATAATTTTAGGAATAGGTCTCATTCTTAATTTTTTGTTAATCTCCTGTTGTAAATCGTAAATGCGGTAACTTAAAATTTTTTGGACCATTTTGCTTTTTGAATCAGGCATAGAGCTGATACTTACAATGGCCTCTCTTAAGTTAGGTGAAGTGTTGACTCTAGTAATAGTAACTAACACATCACTTGGAAATTCAACTTTTTTTAGGAGAAGCTGACCTAATTCTTTTTTTAAAAGCTCATTAAATTTTAGTATTCTTTTAGTAGACAAATTAGTAGATTTTCAATTTTAATTGGCTGTTTAGTTATTCCAGACCACCTTTTGTTCTTGACTCTTGGTACATCACCAAAATATCGCATAATTCAACTTTAGCGTCGCCTTCATAAAGAATACCGCATTCTTCCCCTTTGATAACTTTTTCAACATCTTTTTTATTTTTTTGGAGAGAAATCAGTCTTCCTTTTCCAACTTTTTCTTCTCCCCTGAAAATCTCGATAGAAACTCCTTTTTTGAAGCTTCCTTCAATAACTTTCCCTCCGATAATCTGACGGTTTTTTTCGGCAAAAAAGAGAACTAAAGCTTTCATTTTTCCCAAGTCTTCCCTGATTGTCTCAGGCTCTAAAACCTTCTCCATGTGTTTCCGTATTTCTTCAACTAACTCATAAATAATCTCAAAATTTATTATTCTAACTTTTTCTCTTTGAGCAAGGTTTTTTATAGCAGAAGACGTCTTTACCCTAAAGCCCAAGATCTTTGCTTTTGCCGATCTTGCCAGCTTGACATCAGATTCATTAATATCCCCAACCCCGGCATCTAAAATTCTCAAAACAACCTTTTCCTGAGGCAAATTTTTTAAGACTTCTGATATTGCTTCAATTGAACCTAATACATCAGTCTTTAAGATCAGGTTTAAAACTTTCTGTTCCGGTTCGAAAAAGAAAACTTCTTTTGATCTTTCTGATTTTTTTACAACAGAATTTTCAGCAACTTCAATATCCGGGAAAAAAATAAATTTTTCTCCTACTAACGGCGTGTCTTTAAAGCCAATAACAATCGCGGGCATAGAAGGGTAGGTAGTTTCGATTGACTTTCCGCGAAAATCTTCTAAAATTTTTATTTTACCAAAAGTTGAAGGAGTGCCGATAACGTCACCAACTTTTAATAATCCTTCTCTTAAAATCAAAGTGGCGGTCGGCCCCCGATGATTGTCTGCATATGATTCAATAATTACTCCTTCGGCTGGTTTTGAAATATCTCCTGTTAAATTTTCCATTTCTGCAACAATTAGAATTAATTCTAAAAGATCTGGAATACCTTTGCCAGTTTTAGCTGAAATATTGACTGAAGGAATTTTCCCGCCGAAAGACTCAACTAAAATATTCTCTTTTGATAATTCTCTTTTTGCCTTCTCGGGATCGGAATCGGGCTTGTCGCATTTATTTATTGCCACAATCAAAGGAACATCAGCTTTTTTTATATGAGAAATCGCTTCTTTTGTCTGAGCCTTTACTCCTTCACAACCATCTACAACTAAAACAGCAAGGTCAGCTACTTTTGCTCCTCGAGACCTCATCTGAGAAAAAGCTTCGTGGCCAGGGGTATCAAGAAAAGTGATTTTTTTACATGTTTCACCTTGCTTCCCGGAAGAAATAGGAAATTCAACCTCGTAAGCACCGACGTGTTGGGTTATTCCCCCTGTTTCTTTTTCAGCTACATGGCTCTTGCGAATATTGTCTAAAATAGAAGTCTTTCCGGAATCAACGTGTCCCATAACAACCACAACCGGTGGACGGGATACCTGTCCGCCAGCGGTCTGAGCCGCAGGCTTTGGCAGACGGGTTAAATTTTTTTGTTTATTTTTTTCCTCAATCATATGAATTTTTCAATTATCCTAACCTATGGCTTTTTTTATCGCCTCTCTTTCTTCGTTAGAAAGCAGGTATGTTGACTGACCACTTTCTATGGGTTTGGCAAATATTCTGTTGCCTTCTCTGGTATAGAGGCCGGTAATTACAAAACCATTGTTTTTTGCATTCAATAAAGCGATAGAAAAACTTTGGGCTCCACCCACTTCTTTGAAAGGATTGTATCTCATTACTCCTACTTTTTGAAAACAAGTCTCCAAAATTTTATTTATTTTTTCAATTTCTCCAAATATTTTTTCTATATCTTTTCCTTGATCCCCCAACTTCTTAATTTGAGTGACCAAAACTTCTCCTAAGTCTTTATCATCTTTTTTAAAAAATAAATCAAACTTTTTTTTCATTTTAAAATCCCGAACCAATAAGTAAAAAAGAATGAAAAAAAATACGAATAATGTTGAATAAATTATGGTATTATCGTTAGTCATATTAAATATTTTAATTTTACAAAGCGAAACGTACAAATTATTTCATAATTTTACGTTTCAGCAACGTTTAAATTTTCAAAGGAAATTTATTACGTTGCGGTGGGAGAGGGATTTGAACCCCCGATACCCTTACGGATATACCGCATTTCGAGTGCGGCCCATTCAACCACTCTGGCATCCCACCATGTGTTATTTTAGAAAGGGCGGGGTTCGAGACAAGCCTGTTAAACCGCTCTCGCATGCTTCCATTATTACAGAGATTATTTATAAATATTTATTTTCTTTATACCACCTAATCATTCTTTCTGCTGACTCTTTGAATGACCTGAATTGAATTCCCAGTTCCTTTTTTGCTTTCTCATTGGAAAAATAAAGATACATTCCGTTTAACTTAGCATTCTCTGGAGTAAATTTAGGTCGCTTTTCAGTTAAGTAAGAAGTCCAGCCCAGGATATAACTTATAGTTAAGAATAAAAAGTAGGGTAGAGCTATTTTGGGCGGATTTTTCCCAAGAATTTCAGCTATCGTCTTTCTAATATCATAGAAACTTAAATTTTCTCCCACTAAAATATATCTCTCTCCTTTTTTTCCTTTCTTCCAAGCCAAAATTTCTCCCTCAACAACATCTTCAACATCAACTACTCCTAAGCCACCTTTCACGTAAAATAAACTGGAAAATCCTTTTGGGAAAACTGGGTCACCTTTCATTCTTCTTATGTCTCCTGGCCCATATATCGAACCCGGACAAACAATAACAGCATCCAGTCCCTCTTTGATTCCTTTTTGAACTTCTTTTTCAGCCAGATATTTTGTATCACAGTAGGATATCCCGAGATTCCCAAGATTAAATTCCGTTTTTTCATCAGCTAATCCTCCAGGGTTAAAACCAACTGCCCCTGTTGAACTGGTATGAATTAATCTTTTAACCTTCTCCTCAAGACAGGCCTTAACAACATTCTTGGTCCCATTAACATTTATCTCAAACTGAATAGAGTTTTGTTTGCTCCAGTAAGAAATTATTCCAGCTAAATGGAACACAATCTCACAACCTGAAACTGCTTTTTTAACTGCTTCAAAATCCCTGATATCACCCTCAAAAACTTCTATTTTTAGGCCCTTCAATAATTCCATGAAAGCATCATTTTCTTTCAAAATCCTGATTTCATTCCCATCGTCTATTAATCTTTTAACCAAGTGATGGCCTAAAAATCCGGTTGCACCAGTAACTAATATCTTCATACCCAGTAGTAGAAATTCGACTAAAATTTATTTAATATTGCTGCCCGGCAGCGGTCGAATTTCACTACCCCGGGCATAGTCGATTCTTTGGCACATAAGCACTCGCTTCGCTCGTGCACTATTCCGCCCTGATTTTGCGAAGGGATATATTGGCGAGGCACTCGCCTTCGGCTTGGGACTATCCGTCCCCTGCCTCGCGAGGGTTAAATAAAGTAAACCTATTTTCCATCAAGTTAGTTCTTTTTTGGGACAGCAAAATTAGAGCGGGTTTATAGTAATTTCAATATTTGAAATTACTATACAAAAATATAGCACTTTTTTAAGCTTAGGACAAGAAATTAAATTAAAATACCGAGGAATCCTCGGCATTACTTTTAAATATTAATTTTAATAAGAATCAATAATTTTGTTTATAAAATCAATCCTGAAATCAAATTCTTCGGGCATATTATTTTTAAGCTGACCGCCAAGAAGGTCAGCTTTAGCTAATAAGGCAAGTTCAATAAAAATATCGGGATTTCGCTTTTTAAACTCTGGCCATTGGATATCGGCATCTTCTAGGCGGCTAATTGTATGAATAAAATCATGGTTTCTCACTATTTTGGTCACAAGCTCCTTTTCTTTTTCCATCAAATCAAATTTTGGAAGGATATTCTTAAGTTTTTCGGCACCTATTTTTTCATGATCTAAATATAATGTATTCTTAAGTGCTTCTTTTTTTCCTATATCATGAAAAACAGCAGCTAAAATCAAAGCGTCTTTGCCAGAATAATTTTTTATTTTTATATTCAAATGTTCTTTAATTTTAGCGCCGACTATTTCTAACAGATTACTCAACTCTGTAACAACCGAAAGAGTATGATTAAAAACAGAATCATTATCATGCCAAGGATTGTTTTGAATTACTTTCTCTAATTCATAAAGTTCGGGGGTAACTTTTTCAAATTCCCTATTTTTTATTTTCTCAATAGTAAATTCCGATAATTTTATTTTTTCCATATTTAATATTCTTCAAATTTTACTTCCTTTGGAAATAATAAACGGAATGGGTAACCAACATAATCTCTTTTTATTTTTCCACAATTAATTTCCTTAAGAAAATTAATCATTTCTTCTGTAATTTTCTTTGGCTCGACTTTTTCTTCTTTCCCGATATATTCAATCTCTACAAAATCCCCAAGTCCTTTTACTGAATCTATATCAATCTCATAATTTTTATATATCCAAGTTTTTCTCAATTTATCAACTTTAGTGAGAGGTTTAAAGTTAATAACATTCAATATCTTTCTAAACTTAGTTAAATCTCCTATTTCTGTTTCGTATTCGTCACAATGAGAAGTTCTTCCTTCTTTATCTCTATACCAGTTTTTATAATTTATGGAATATTTGCCTTCTGAGTCTCTCAATCTTAGCCATTCATTGACCGGCCGGACGCTGGTAAAATCACGATGCGCAGGAAAAAAATACTCATCAATTTGATGATTCTCTGATTTAAACTTGGCGTTCTTTTCTAAAAAATCAATCAAAGGTTTGCTTTTTTCAATACTAACTTTAATTTCAATTTCAATATTGTCCATATTTCAATTTTATCAAAAAATCGCCTGAAAGGCGATTTTTTATCTTAAGAATATGACACTTCTTGAAAATTGCTACAACGAATTTAAGAGATTGTTGCCTGATGGACAATGTTAAAAGCTGTCTGGTGAAATAAAAAAGCAGCTAATATTGAATCAAGTCTTCTCACATTTAATTGACTGAATCATTTTTTCTATCTCAATGTCATTTTCCTGAGGATTAGAGAACATGATACGAAAATTAACAATATCGTTGTAGATCGGTAAAATCACGGTATCCGTTCTAAAGGGTAGCAAATTATCTGAACTTTCGGCAGTCTTCTTGCTCGTAACTATAAAGGTAGGGCAATTTTGTTTTTCAATCTTTTGAATAGATAAAAATTCATTATCACTTGTTGAATATGCGCCACCAATAGTTGTGCCATATTGTAGCGAACCAACTAATGTATTTGACCAACCCACAGAAAGTTCTTTGGGTATATTTTTCTCCATAATGTCTTGAATATCAGCAATCTTCTTGCCTGCCATACTTGAATTATTATTTAAAAGCCATTCATACTCAAAATTCATAAGTTTTGTTATTTTTTCTCCATTTGCTGGGGCTTTATCAAATATAAATGCGACCCCTGAGCCTTCTTTTTCATTTTTATATCTTCCAACCCATAAACCTGACTCATCTTTATTAAATCTGTCATAAGTATAATCTTTCGGAATTTGCATTGAGAAACCATATTCTTTTACCTCAAAAGTTTGCCAATCTGAAGCCTCCTCTTTAGTAATTTTGGGCAGTGCTTCATTGCTTATTTGCCCTTGTTTGGTCTCTTGTTTCGGCAGCCACCAATAATTGAAAACTAATAGTCCTGCAGTAACGATTACGATGACGATTATGAATACAACATCCCACTTCATAATTTATGTTTATTATTTTAAATATTAATACTATTAAGACCTTTCCAATTTTATTATAACAAAAATGTTTTAATTAGTATTTTGGGAACTAAAATTTAGCTCGATTGCACCATTACTCAGAAAATTATCTCAACAGCCCTAATAATAACTAAGGTGGTTATCATAATATTCATAGTTCTATGAAATAAATCTACTTGAAAAATATTTGAATCCTTAATATCACCCACATCTTCTCCAAAAAAAAGATACATTAAATCTTTTGCATAAATAAATGGAGAAACAAAAATCATTGAAACTCTTAATGCAAATAATAGGAAGGGTATTGTTTCTGCAATGGAAATAGTGCTTAAATCAGTGTTAATTAAAAAATAAATCTCGGATGCCAGAAAATAAAACCAAACAAAAAGAGGTGCTAATCTAATGATTAATACAATAAATTCCATTTTTCCATTTTCGCTATTTGAATCCTGAGTCGTGATACCGCCTTCTGTAATCTCCTCTTCTGCTTTATGAGTGTTCCTCTTTTCTTTTAAAAAATAATAAGCAATTATTATTATAAATAATAGAAAAGCACAAGATAATAATAAAAATCCGTAGATAATTGTATCAAAAGAGCTAAATAATATAATTCCTAAAACACCCAAAATGAAAGATATTTTTATAATCTTATCAATAAATGCATTATTTTCTTCCATTGTTTTATTATATCAAAAAACCCGATAGAAAAACTCTCGGGCGGGAATTAAAACTGCCCAGCCCGCCTAAGTTTTGTGAAACAAAATTTAGGCGGGCCAGTGATGGGCTTTTTAATTAGATTAAAGATGGTTTGTGGAACGTACGAATTTGCTTTAAAAATTCTACGTTCCTACAACGTAAGAACGTACAATTTTTTAAGAAATATTACGTTCTGTACGTTGTGGACCCGCGGGGACTCGAAGAGTTGCCCGAAGGACATTCCCTCCCCCTCCCTTTCTGCGAAAGAGAGGGGTCGGAATTCGGGGAGGGGTTCTCGCCGTACACAGCTCCAAAATAAAAATCAAGGTACTAAAAGTACCTGATTTTTTATTTAGTGG
>CAYHAF010000012.1:0-16773 GCA_964354555.1 uncultured Candidatus Saccharibacteria bacterium | reverse complement strand
TTTTAACTCCGCTCAAAAAAGAAGCAGCTATAACCAAACCGTCAATAAAATTATGAATCGTATCGCTAACCAAAATCAAATAAGAAAATGATTTTATTTCTGGATGTTCTCTTTCGTGATGATGATGCCAACTAATAAATTGTTCCAAAACAAAAAAAGCGCAAAATCCAATTATCAAGAAAAAGAATATATTTAATATTTTATCTGTTCCAGCCTCAGAGATTGCCTCAGGTAATAAATGAAAAAAAGACGCGCCCAATAAGGCGCCAGCAGAAAAAGCAACAAGGGCTAAAAGGATTTTATCTAATCTTTCTTTTAAAAATAAAATTAAGGCCCCACTGAAAGAAAGCAAACTGATGAAAAAGGTAGCTTCGATTATTAGAAACAGGGTTGTCATTATTCAATACAGCAATCAATAATTTTTTTTACTAATTCTCCCAGTTTTCCGAAAAAACCTGACTTTTTCTCATCATGAACGTTTAGCTGATTATCGTCAATTTTTTTTACATCGGAAACATTAAGCAATTTAAGATTCAACCCCCAGAATAAAGAATAGAGGTTATAGGCTTTTTGGAATAAGTCTTCAGCTTCTTTTCTGTTTCCCTGACCAAGATATTTAGTTCCTACTTCCATCAATCTCATAGTCGCAGCCAAAAGATGTTTTGAGATACACCAAACTTCACCCTCATATTCTTTTATTATTTTCTTTAACAGTTCTTTTCTCATTTCTCTGACTTTATTCAATAAATCAAAATATTCCGATTTTCCGGTTTTGGCTCCGGTAAAGAAAAAGTGCTCTTCAATAGAAATTAGATTCATTATGGCAATAGACAGATCCTCATCAGAAGAAAGATCCAGTTTTCCTTTTTTGCTTTCATTTACTTTTTTTAAAAGCTCGTCTATTTTTTGTTTTTGATCAGTTTCGTTTTCCATGTTTTTAGCAAATTAAAGACATAATATAACTAGCGATAATTAAAAATAAAATTGGTATAACAACTCTTTGAAATGGGAAATATACCTTTCCCTGATTTTTCTTTTTCAGAAAATCATTAAATAAAACGCTTAAAATAAATACCGCGCTTCCCGCTATAATACCGGCTAATAACTTATCCATGCCCCATAATTTATTCTGGGGATGCCCCATTATATTCATTTTATATAGCGGAATGATAATAATAGCATAATAAAAAATAGCGACCAGTATCTTGCGGAAAAGAAAGCGGATATTTTTTTTGTTCAACCAGTCAATTGTCCAGGCTATCAAAGAAATAATCAATCCTCCAACCCAAGTCCCGGAAATAGCGTCGTCAATTCCAAGATAACGGCAAAGCCCGACTCCTGCCCCAACTGCAATTGTACAGATAGGGCAAACTGCTTGAGTCTGGGCAGCAAATAATAGACTAAAAGAAATTAGTAAAATAAGATAAATTAAACTTTTTTTATTCATGTTAAATACCGATTTTCTGTTTAAAAAAATTTATAATATCCTGATCGCCTAAAAAGCACTTTGAATCCGAGCCATCCCATAAAAAGGGCACACCAAGTTCGTTGCTTGGAATACTGCATTTTTTTCCAGCGATTAAAGTCATCAAATAAGAATTCTGCTCGTCCTTGGATGCTTCTTTTTTTTCAAGCTGAACCTTGGATTCAATATTATTGTCCTTGATAAAATTTTCAACATTAATGCAGTGCGGACAATCTTCTCTATAAAATAAAATAGTCTTATCTTGAACGTTGGCTAACAGCTTCCTGTCATTTTGTACTTTATTATAAACAAAGCCACCTATTATTAAAACAATAATAACAACAATAAGAATTAAAATTAAGGTGTCTTTTTTCATTTTCATATCTTAAATCTTAGCAAATCTGAATAAATTTTCAAATCTATTATTCTATTTTTTCGGACGGCAACCGCATCTACAATCTGGCGGGCAGGAACAGCAACAAATACAGATCGAATCTTCGCAATCGCATCGATTCTCTTTTTTATCTATTGGCCTCCCGCATTTTTTGCATTTTTTTTGCTTTGTCATATTTTTTATTGTATTTGGTTTTTTATTCGACTTTTATGACCTCTATTTATTTGAGTTTTTAAAAATTTCCAAGAGTTCTCTGATTTTCTTTTTTTTCTCTCTTTCATTTTTTCCCTTGATAGCTTCGGTAACACAGGTATTAAGATGGTTTTCTAAAATAAGCTCATTCATTTTTTTAAGAGCCGCTATTACCGCTTCGCTCTGCCATAAAATATCAATGCAGTATTTATCTTTTTCCACCATCTTTTTTATTCCTTCTAAATGCCCCGAAAGGTAACTTATCCTGTTTAATATTTGTTTTTTGAATTTCTTTTTCATATGTTTTTTAAAAATTTTGGTTTTAGATTTTGAAATTTATTCCATACCCCCCTATGGGGGGTGCATTATCATTATAGTCTTGCAAGAACCCTTGTCAAGCCCGGTAAACCGAAAAGGTAATCGAAATATTGACTTCTATCTATGAATAATCTATACTCAAAATGTAAGCTTTCCTAGTAGATTTTCTATTTCCTTATGCGAGTTAGTGTAAGTTGTAGAAATCAAAACGAGGAAGAGTCGACTTACAATTATAATTCATATAAGGAAAATTATGGCTAAAAAATTATACGTAGGCGGTTTGCCTTATTCCACCACTGAAGACACTTTGAAAGAAATGTTCGGCCAAGCCGGAACTGTTGAATCAGCAACCATCATTATGGACAAAATGTCAGGGAGATCTAAAGGATTCGGATTTGTGGAAATGTCTTCTGAAGAAGAAGCTGCGAAAGGTATTGAGCTATGGAACGGAAAAGAAATGGAAGGACGCACCTTGACTGTAGCTGAAGCTCGTCCGATGGAAGAGCGTCCCCGAAGAGATTTTAATCGCGGAGGCGGCAGAGGAGGATACGGACGCAACAGAGATTCAGGAAGAGGCAGAGATAATTGGTAAAACAATTACTATTACAAAAACAGGGCTCACGCCCTGTTTTTGGTTTGAAAATTAAACTATAGAACGATTTTAGAACTTATTTTTTTCTATCAAATAAATCCTTAAAAATTGCTAAACTATATTCTGAAATTTTCAAATTATCAAGGTTTTTTAAATAAAATAGTTTCAATCCTTGTCCTTCTTTTTGATGCTTTCTTAGTTCTTCAATTGAACACTTCAAAGGAGCAATAAAAATAAACTTTTCATGAAAACCATCTTCTTCTTTTTGTTCGTATCTTCTAAAAAATTTTAAATCTTTTAAACCTAATTCTAACTCTTCTTTTGCCTCTCTTTTTACGGCATCTTCCGGAGTCTCTCCCTCTTCAATTCCTCCTCCAAAGAAGCCCCAATAATCTGGACGTCTTTTGGCGTCTTTACTTCTGTGTTGTATCAAAAGCCTTCCTTTTTCGTCTTCTAACACAAACAAAGCTGTTCGTCTTACGTATTGCATAGTAAATTTATTCTACCAAAAAATACTTTAATATGTTGCCTTGTCTTTTTCTATTTTTTTTCTGTAAGCGTCATAAAGAATAAGGTATTTATATTTCGTCCAATTACCATCACAGCTTGAACAATAAAAAATCTTAATATCTCTAGGAATGATCGGATCAAACAAACGCAAAAGTTTAATTCCACAATGGGGGCACAATAATTTATCGGGATAACCCCTGGTCTCAATTTTTGTTTTGTCTAAAATATACGGCACCAAATCATCAACAGCCCAAAGTTCCCAGTCATCAAACCAAATGCTGCCACATTTCTGACATCGATCAATCTTTATTGTTGCACCATAATGTCCTTTCGCTTCCACTTCATCCATATCATTTCTACAAAATGGGCATTTTAGAATAACTTTTTCTTTTTTTGCTCTTAATCCTTTTAATAAAGAATCGACTTCTTCTAAAAGATCTTTTCTCTTACTAATCGATGGTTGAGGCATGGGAATTCTTTCTGGAATCACGTTCTCACCCGTGAAATATAAATAATAATATTCTTCAGGCATTTTTTCTATGAAACCAAATCTTTTATATTCATCGATTTTCATAAAAATAGAATATAAAGGCTTAGGATAACGAGTTAGCCTAATTGATTCCAAGTCTGCATAAAATACCTCGTCAGAAGAAAAAGTGTAATAAATAAGATAAGAAAAAAAATCTACAAGAAGAAATGGCGGATTCATCAACCGCATGATTAAGTCTAAGGAAGATGCTCCCATCTCTATCTCAATTCCAAATGCAAGAATTCCGTACAAAAATAATCCTAACCATAATCCAAGAAGTGCCGGATTTAATGTTGATAAAAATAAGAAAAAGGTTACAAAACCAAATGACCTTAAAGAAATAAGAATATCGCTTATAAGTCGATAATCAAAAACTCTTTTAGATGAAATATGAGCTATCTCGTGGCCGAGAACCGCTTCCAATTCATTTCTATCAGCTAAATTTAATAAAGCCGTTGTAATATAAATTATAGGCTGACCAAAGTTAGGACAGATAGAAAAAGCGTTAGGCTTGTCATGCGGCATGATTTTGAAATCTGGAGATTGAATACCAGCCGCAATTGAAAGATTGTCAATTAATCTCCTAATGTCTTCGGACTTCTTATGTTCACTCACAGGGATATTAATTCTTCCATATCCAAAGAATGCCTTTAAAAAGTAAAAGAAAATTAAAAATAATCCAAAAATGGATAAAATAAGGGTTAATTGATGACTAAATTCTAAAAATTTTTTCTGGACCTTAAGGAAAAAAAAGATATCTAATAAAATAACAATAATAAGACTAACGATTAATATAAGTATTGTTAATTTTCTACGCGATTTAATCTTATCCAGTAAAGACCAAAAAGTGCTGTGTTTCAAATATTTCGTTTCAGATTTGCCTCCCGTTTTATTTATCAAATTGTAGGCAAATGTTGCCGGAGAAGCGGCTAACGAGAGATAAAAAATAAGAAAGATAAAAACTGCTAAAATAATAGCCACATCAATTATTGGATTAAGCTTTCCAGTAAGATCCATGCGGATATCAAGAATAATTAAAAAGGGAATGGAAATCAATGATAATAAAACAAATTTACTGATTAAGTTGTAAAGTTTTTGTTTTGTGTCTGCTGAAAATGGCAATATCCAAATAAGAATCAAAAGGAAAATTACAACAAAAATAAAAATAGGCGTAATATTGTCGATAAAGTCATCATTTTCTTCGTAGAAAAAACGGTCTTGGTAATAATTTCCTAAAGGTTGGGCTAAGGTAACTTGCGAGATAAAAATTATCAAAACAATAAGAATTGTAAGGATTATTATTTTTTTCATAATATTCTCTTATTCTATCAAAAAATCGCCCGGCGCGTAAGCGCATAGGGGCGATTTTTTGTTATAAATTTCTTAACTTGAGGATTTCTATGATTTTATTAACAGAATTTCTAACAACATAATTAAGACACCAGAAACAAAAGAAATTAAAATTACCAACCACCACTTGATTTTTATTTTTTTCGTGAGAAAAGACATTCTAATTTTCAGCTTTAAACTATATATTTTTAGTTCTTATTATTGTTAAAAGCCCGTCTTTAAAATAGGATATTTTTTCTAATTTTAATTTGTTCCGTCCTAATAAAACCGGCAACCCTCCTTCTTTTATATAACCTTTAAAACCTTCACGGTTATTTTTCCCGGCTAAATACTCCACTGCCTTGATCAGATAAGAAGCGGTGTTCGAAACGAAAGGAACTTTAAAATCAATAAAAACCAGGTAGCCATCTTTTTTCACAACTCTTTTCATTTCAGAAATAACAGCATCTCTTTTGAAACTTTCTATTTCATGCAAAGCCAGAGAAATTGAAGCCATATCAAAAATATGATCTTCAAATGGCAAAGTTGTTGCGTCAGCAACTTTAAAATAAATATCACTCACCCCTTGTTTTCGCTTTCTACTTAGAGCGACTTCAATCATTCTCGAGTTTATATCAATTCCGGTAACAATAGCGCCTTTTTTGACATAATAGAATGCCTGGTCTCCGGTACCGCAACAAATGTCCAACACTTTGTCTCCTTTTTTTATTTCGGCGAATTCTAAGGTAAAAACTCGAATTTCTCTTAATAAAGGGTCTAAAAAAGTAGAATAAAAATAAAACATATTTTTTTATGAGATTTTACTTTTTGAAAAATCCCTTGCTTAATAAACCATAACAGACGTCGTCTCTCCAACGACCGAATCTCCAATGCGCCTGGCGCAAAAATCCTTCTTTCTTGAAGCCTAAATTTTTAAAAACTATTTGAGAAGCATGGTTGTCGCCAAAAGAAAAACCATAAATTCGATGAAGTTTCAGTTTTTTAAAAGCAAAATTTAAAATCAGCTTCCCGGCTTCAGTCATTATTCCTTGGCCCCAGTATTTTGGCCCCAGCCAATATCCGATTTCAGCGTTTTGATGTTCAAAATTAACATGGTCAAGAGCTATACAGCCAATTACTTCTTTTTTGCTTTTTAATTCAATTCCGAAAGTAAAATCCGACTTTTTCAGGTAAGAGTTTTGCTTTTTATTAACAAAATTTTTGGCATCTTTTAATTTATAAGGCCAAGGAATCCTCAAGGTATTCTCAGCAATTCTCTTGTCTTGGATATTTAAATAAATATCTTTGGCGTCGGATAATTTTAATGGCCGTAAAATTATCCTTTTTCCAATCAATTTCAAATCTGATTTTTTAATTTTAGGAATTTTTATTTTGTTCATAAGTTTGGGAGATTATTTAATATTATAAGTAAAAACTTTTAACGGAATCCCTCTCTGGCGGATTTTTTTAATATTCTCTTTTGTTGATAAGCTCTGATTAACATGAAAGGCTATCGCCTCATCTGCTATCTCTATAATAGCCGAGTCTCTTTCAGCATAGGTCTTGTCATCCACGATTTTATTTTCTTTATTTTCAATAATTGCGGAAGGATCGTTTTTCTTAATTCTTTCCAGTTGAAAAGCCAAATTTTCAGCCTGTTTTTCGGTAATGACGCTCTCTTTAGCTCTTTTCCGATAATGATCTATGTATATTTCTAAAGTTGTGGGAAGAAAAATTTTTATTCTCTTCGCGGTCGGGTCTGATTTTAACGCCTCGTCAGTAGCAATATAATCAACACCCAAAGCTCCGCCGGAAATTATAGCATCTCCTCTGGCCATAACTTCTTTTGTGGCTTTTCTGACATCTTCTTCCAATTCCCTATTAATTTTTCTCCAACTACCACCAATAGAAACCCATTTCATTATTTAATTCTATCTTTAATTGCTCCGCAATTACAAGGAGTAGTAGCGACTGATTTGTAAAAATCGCTTAAAAATAAAAAATAGGCAAAAAATATTTTGACACTGTCTTCTCATTTACTTTAGATAAACCTACCTTTAGTCTTTGTAATTTAAAAGCGGGCTTTAGCCCGCTTTTATTAAAGCATTAATATCTGATTTTACTTGCCGGATATTCTTTCGGTGTAACTTTAGGTGGTGTAATTTTAGGTTCAGAATTGTTTCTTTTTTCCGCAGCTAACAATTGAGTAAGTATGTTATTCCTTGAGCCCTCGGGAATTAAGGTTAGATCATTTTCCCCTTCTGTTATCCTTTGATATTCAAGAATATCAAACATAGTTGAGAGTACTTCCGGATCCTTGGAAATTTTTTGAATTGTATTGCTTACTATTTTTGGTCTCATACTCGCTGCCCTGGCAAATTCCACTGAAGCTTCTTGCTCCGCCTTGCTCTTTATTATATTAACCTGGTTTAACCCATCTTGCTTTATGGCCGATGTGACCTGTCTTAAACGGTTTACCACCTTTCCTTCTATTTGCCTTACCATTTCATCGTCGCGAAAATGAACTTTTCGGATATAAACAGATCCCAGTTTGTAACCCCATTGGCTGGACTCAGGCGAAACGTCTTCTCTGACTGCTTGGCTCATAGGATGGCGGTTGACCAACATATCATAAAGCGGCAAATTGCTTAAATGCTTTATAGTCGCATTTTTCACATTAGCAGAAAGTGATCCTTGGGGATCGACGTTTTTAAAAATATGAGCTACAGGATCTGAGATATACATTTCGCACCAGACGCCAATTCCCATTGGAGTTCCTTCTTCAGAGTTGACCGGTATGCTTCTTAAGTACTCTTGAGCAAGACCTAAATTACGGCTATATGTTGTTCCTAACCAGTTTACAAAAAATGCCTTCCAGCCGAGTTCGGCCCAAAGGAAATGGAAACCCGGTTTATCAATAACTCCTATAATATCGCCAAATAATATATAAACCCGAGCTTCTTTTTCTCGGATGGTTGTATAAAAACCAAATAACTTTCCTAAAACACGTATGACAACCTCAAAAATTAAAAACCAAGAGAAGACTATTATTGTTGAAATAAATGTATCCATATTATTTTTTGTTTTCTAAAATAATCCTTTTAGCTTTTGATAATAAAGCAAGTCTTACATTGCGCAAATAAATGGGCAATGTTTTTTTATCCCCGGCCTTTATTTCACCTAATTGCTTTGAAAACTGGTCTAAAAGCTGGACTTCCGCTTGGGCTTTTAAAGTTTCGATCTCTACTGCTTTCTTTGATTGCACTATTCTTTGATCAGCCCCAGCCTGCGCCAAACTTATTTCTGAAGAAACCTGGTTATGAGCGGTATTAATAGCGGCCAGAGCCGATTCCACTTCCTCCGGAGGTTCAATATCCGTGATAAGAGCTGCGTCAAGCGCAATACCGTAACGGGCGGCCGAAGATTTACATTCTTCTTCCATATGACGATTAAGATCACCCAAATTCTTTCTTAGATCATTTATAGAAATACCATAAACGCCCGGTAGCGAAGATGGAATGGAACCTGTTTCTGAATCCACCTTTTTTGGAGCTTCAAAATTAGCGATACGCTCTCTGAGTATTGATATAAAATAACCCATCACGTGGGCAATGGGATTCCAGACACCAAAAAGATATGCATAAAGATTACGCTCTGAAACCGTATAACGAAGCTGCCCTTTTAAGTTTATATTAAGCTGATCTTTAGTCACAGCCTGCAAAACAGTATTACGGTCATTAACAAATGGGTCTTCCGGGTCAAAAGCTATACTTACTAAGTTTGTCGCTACCGGAACTTTATAAACTTTTTCCCAAGGAAATTTGAAATACGGCCCCCCTGGTTTAATGACTTGCAGCTGCGGAAAATTATATCTATCCCGCTCATCTGCGTTAAGAGAATTAAAAAATTCCGGATCGTCGAGCGTGGTCACCTTACCAAGACGTTTAGCGCGTCCGAATACGGTTTTTATTGCCCGCTCATTTTGCTCTACAACATAAAATCCGGTCAGAATAAAACGAACGACGAACCATAATATAATTCCCCAAAAGAGACCTTCTATAATCATATTTTTAAATTGTTATTATTTATATAACTGCGAATTAAATTATTATACGATTTATTAAAAAAATCTGCAATATATTAAAATCAATTTGATGAATCTATTCCGGGCTTAATTCTTCCTCAAAGTTTTCCGGTTCTTTAAATACCAATACATTTTCGGGGTAAAACCAAAAAGACACCATATCTCCGATTTTAAAAATCTCTTTAATTTTTTCTTCTTTAATTCTTTTGTAAGCTGTTATTGTTTTACCGTGGACATTAATTCTATATTCAAAAAGATGTCCCAAAAAATTAATTAATTCAATTTTGCCGGAAATTAATTTTTCGTCTATTTTCGGTTCAAGGTGAATTTTCTCAGGTCTAACGCCTAAAATTACATTTTCTGATTCTATTTTTTCAGCTACAGTAATTTTTTTCCCATGATAATCGGCTTGGTAGTCAGATATTTTATGCGCTGGAAAAAAATTACACTGGCCTAAAAAATTAGATGCAAAAATAGAATTAGGCCTATTATAAATCTCTTCCGGCGAACCGGTCTGAACAATTCTCCCTTTTTTCATTAAGATTATATTATCTGAAATAGTCATTGCCTCTTCCTGGTTGTGGGTAACGTGAATTGCGGTCAGCTGATGTTTCTTCACTATCTCTCTTAATTTGTACCTTAAGGCTGTTCCAATCTTGGTGTCTAAGGCAGAAAGCGGTTCATCCAAAAGCAACAGTTCAGATTTTGTTGCCAGAGCTCTGGCTAAACCCAGTCTCTGTTGCATACCGCCAGAGAGCTCAATAGGCAAAGCATTAACTCTGTTCAAAAGTCCAACCATCTTCAGATTTGACTTTGTTGTCTCTCTGATTTCTTCATCCGGCCACCCTTTTACTACCGGGCCATAACTGACATTGTGCCAAACATCAAGATGAGGAAAAATAGCGAAATCTTGAAAAACAAAACCAATATTCCTGTCTTGAGTCGGAATATGCGTCATGTTTTTTCCGTCAAATAAAACTTGGCCCTCTGTAGGTTCAATTAATCCGGCAATAATCCTAAGTAAAGTTGTTTTTCCGCAGCCAGAAGGACCAAGTAGCGTGTTGTACTTTTTATTTTCTATAGTCAGATTAACCCGATCCAAAGCCAAAATATCCTTGTCCTTTTTTAAGGATTTAAACTTTTTTGATAAATTAATAATTTTAATTTCAGGCATGTTTTTAAATATAGTCCTTGCTAAATTTATTATATTTTAAAATCGCTAAAAAAATAATAGAAACAATAAATAATATTGTGCAGGCGAACGCAGCCTGATTAATTTCGCCCTTGCCCACCAGTTCAACTATAAAAATCGGAGTAGTCTTAATATTGCTGGTTATAGCTAATGTGGCCCCTGTTTCCGAGAGACTGCGCATAAAAGCCATAATAAAGCCGGCGATTAAGGCTGGCTTGATCAAAGGTAATAGGATTTCTTTAAAAGTTTTTACTTTACTGGCGCCCAAGGAATAAGAAGCTTCTTCCAGCGACATAGGAATATTCTTAAAAGCGGCTGTCAGGGGTTTAACCATTAAAGGAAAAGTAAAGCTAAGGTGAGCCAAAATTAATATTAAAAATTCATAGGGGAAAAAATTTTTCCAAAATAAAAATAAAGAAAGCCCTAAGGCGCTCGTTGGCACTAATAAGACAATATCATTTAAAATATCTAAAATATTTCCGATCCGATATTTGTTTCGGCTAATCAAATAGGCCAACGGTATCGAAAAAAATAAATTAATCAAGGTGACTATAAAAGCGATACTGAAGGAAATAAATAAACTTTTTATTAAAACATTGGCAGTTGGAAAGATAAATTTGGTTAAGTTAAAAATTATCAGATAAACGGTTGGCAAGAATATAATAAAAATAAAAAATAATACCAAGATAACATCTTTTAATGTTTTGAATTTTAAAAGGGATTTTTCAAAATTGGGATAGGCTTTCTCAAAATTAGTAGTTTTTTTGCCCAAAAATAGTTTAGATAAAAATAAAATAATAATTGCGCTCAGTATCATCAAAACACTCGCTCCGGCTGCCTGAGGAATTTGCCCAATTTGTTTTAATCCGATAATCAAAACCGGTGCAGTGGTAAATGCCCCCGCCACCAACATCGTAGCTCCTGTCTCTGATAAACTTCTGGTGAAAGACAGGACAGAACCGACTATAATACCCTCTTTGAATAAAGGCAGGAATATGCTTCGAAAAATTGTAAAATGATTTGCGCCTAAAGTTAGCGCGGCTTTTTCATAGGCTGGGTTTATTTTTACAATTGAAGCACTAATAGACCTTATCATATAGGGCAAGGTAAAGACAACATGCAAAAGAATGATCAAAAATGGGCCCTTGGAAAAAATACCGCCCTCTAATCCAAATAATCTGGCTAATCCAAATTTGCTGCCCCAATACAAATATACAGAAAGACCCAAAGCCGCGGTTGGAATTATCAAAGAAAGATCAATTAAACTATCCAGTAATTTAACTATTCTTGATTTGCTTCTTACTAATATCCAAGCCAATGGCAAGCCAAAAATAATATTAATAAAAGTGACCGCTAAACCGATTTCAACAGATAATAATATTGATTTTATGACTTCAGAAGTAAAAAAATTTTTAACTGTGACAGAAAAACTTAAAATATAAACAGCGGGCAGAAAAATCACAAGCAACAAAAAAAGGGCTGCCGCCAAAAAAACCAAATTTTCCATGCTTAAAATACGACTTTTGACCATTATTATATTTTAACAAAAAATCGCCCAGTGCGTTAGCGCCTAAGGGCGATTTTTTACAATAAATTATCCTTTTTTGTTCAGCCAGTAAGCCTTTTTAATCCAACCAATAAGTTCTTTGTCTATTTCTTTTTTATCCTTGATTTCCAAATAATAAAGATAGCGGTTGGCCGACATTTTGATCATTTTCCAGGTTTTTTTGCTTTTGATTTTAAAATCTGTCCTAAAATCAATCCTGATTCTGTCCCTTAACGGCCAGACTGCGCCAAAAGTATAGTTGCTGACTAAATGAATACAGCAAGGCGGAGACTCAATCTTTATTCTGCCGATGCTTTTTTCTATTTCTTTTTTCAAATGCAAAAACAAATCTTTAGCAAATTTCTTATTTTCGAAATGTTTTGCCAGCGGAAATTTAACACAGGAATGCACCTGATTCTTGTTTTTAAACTCTCTTTTGCATTTTGGACACTTCCAAAGTTTCTTCATATTATTCCATTCTACCAAAAAAACGCCCGCCGGGCGATTTTTTGGTTGCGTACTTTTTTATTTTACAATCTCAATAACCTTTAGTTTTGAAGTAGAACCTGAAATGATTTTAATATTCGACGGGCTCGTTCCAAAATAATCAGCCAGCACTTTTAAAACTGCCAGGTTAGCTCTCTCCTTTTCCGGCGGTTCTTGGACCCACACTTTAAAATTCGTCTCGCTGATCTTTATTACCTTTTTCTCTCTCGCTTTGGGTTTAACCTTCACAAAAATTTTCATAATTACTTACTTTTATATTTTTTCCCATACATCTTTGTCTTTCTGTTTGTTTTTCTATACGCATCTTTATTTCTGCTTCTGTCTCTATTGGCCCAAAATCCGGACTGATCTCTACTCATTTTGTTTTTTTCCATAGGTTTTGTTTAATTTAGTTTTTTTTGAATTTTAGCGCCAAATCCTCGTTTGATCCTGTAATAATCTTATCCAGATACGGCAACAACTTTTCTTTATATATCTCAAAGTTAACTTGATCCTGTTTCAGGGTTTTCGGCCGTGCCCAGACTTCTATCTCAAAGATGTTGCCAACGCCCTCAACCTTATCTAAATGAAATACCGTGTTTCCTTTTCTCCAAAGCTCCCGCTGTTTCTCAACAATGACTTTTACTCCCAGAGCTTTTGATAAAAAATAAAGGATTTTTTTATCTTTAACCGGTAAAACGACGACATCGGACGGCGTAATATTTTTTGCCGAAAAAGATGGCCTTTTGTAAAAAACAAGGAGCTGTTTTTTGCCTGATATGCGTAATTTCAAACGCGAAGGTATTTTTGAATTTTTCTCTTTTGGCAAATGAAAAAAATAATCTTTCTGTTTCTCAATACTTTCTTTTCTTGCGCCAATAGAACGCAATACTTTTCTGATTGGCTCAGGGTCCTTAAAAAAATATTTTAGCTCCAGATTCGTTTTTAATTCCATGTCTTTCCGATAACTAAATTCCTGCGCCCCGTAGTGAGCTCTGCTCTACTGCTGGGGTTGATTATCTCTTTAACTTTAAATTATTTTTGTGCCTGTCTTTATCCCGCTTTGTCTTTTTTTCAAGGTTTTTTTGCAAGGCCTTTGTCAAATCGACTCCGGTCTGATTTGCCAGGCAAATCAAAACAAAAAGGATATCGGCCATTTCGTCAGCTAAGTCTTTGCCTTCATCTGATTTTTTGAAGCTTTGGTCTCCGTAGGTTCTCGAGAAAATCCGGGCGAGTTCCCCCACTTCTTCAACTAATATAGCTAAATTTGTGAGTTCGGAAAAATATCTCACTCCAACAGTTTTAATCCATTTATCAATAATCTTTTGAGATTCCTTTATTGTTAAGTCTTTCATAAGTTTTTTTATTAATAAAGCATTATAACAAAAAATCGCCCTTTGGGCGATTTTTATTGGCTTCCTTGATGGATGATGCCTGCCCCGTAGTCACTGAGCTTATCGAAGTGTACTACTTGGGGTTAAAACGTGTTTGGAAAAATTATTTCAAAGCCATTAAAATTGCCCCTATCGTAATCAAGATTGCGCCAAAAACTGATTTCAAAGTTAATTTGTCTCCTAAAAATAAAATGGAGAATATTAATACGAAAACAACGCTTAACCTATCAAGAGCCGCAACCGCCGGAACCTGAGTATTTGTTGCCGATTTTAGTGCCACAAAATAAAAAAGCCAGGATAGGGCTCCAGCTATACCGGACAAAATAATAAAGTAAAAAGCTTTGCTTTTTAATGTTGCCGCAAATTTGAACTTTCCTAATAACAAAGAAACGAGCACTAAAAAAATGCTCATTATTATCGCTCTTACTGTTGTAGCAAAAGTTGTATCAATTCCTGATACACCAATTCTTCCAAAGATTGCCACCAAGGCGGCGAAAATCGCTGATAAAATTGCATAAATAACCCAAGAGTTCATACTTTAATTATACCAAAAAATCACCTGAAATAAAAAAGAGGAAGAATTTGCTTAATAGATAATCCTTTCCTCTTTATTGAGATTTGGGTATCTTAGGCTTGCCTTCACTTGTTGTTTTGATGATTGGCCTTCTTCCTTGGAAAAGAGCTATCCCCTTTTGGGTGATTTTCACTTTACTACCCTTAAATTCTGTCTTTAGAGGTATGATGGAATTCTTTCCTTGAATTTCTGCCCTTTTCTCAAGGATATATTTTCCATCACTTCTTTGCCATAATCCCCAGACTGATTTATCACCAGTTGCTTCAATGATTGCGTTTCCAAAATCTACTTCTGGCATTCAAATCACCTTTTTTAAATTAACAAATTGGTTTAATACTGTCAACCAAAAAATCGCCCGGCGCGTTAGCGCATAGGGGCGGTTTTTTAAAATTCGAATAAATTTTGCTGAATCTATATTTCTCTCAGCTGGTGACGAATCAAAGTGTCATTATCAAGGAAATAAAAATTGCCTTGAAAATTTTTGCCGTTTAGTAAAAGAGGTAACCAGTACTTATCGTCTGGCCACATTTGGTTATAAGGAATCCTGTCTATTTTAAACCACTGAGGCTTCATTTCCTCGGTCTCAACCGGCTGACCTTTAAAATCAGTTGCACTAAAGACATGAACCTCTAAAATCTCAGGATCTTTTTCAAACTTGAAACTTAAAATTCCTCGCTTTTTAAAATTAAGCGCGATAATGCCCACCTCTTCTTCCATTTCTCTTTTTGCTGCTTCCTCTATTGACTCTCCCTCCTTTACTTTTCCTCCGAATCCATTCCATCGATCTTTGCCAAACCCTCTTTTTTTCATGCCCAAAAGCGCCTCTTTATCATTATGAATAATACAAAGTGTCAGTAGTTTTTTCATAAATTCATTAAATTCTCCTTTGAATGCTTGCCCTATAGTGATTATTTCTGAAGTGTCGGCAATTCGTAAATCGAGGATTTTCCGGTTAAAATCTTGAAGAGATTTTCAATAAAATCACCGCCGGCGTATCCAATAATTATAGCTATAGCTGGAGTGATGGAAGATAGCCCCAAAAATTTAAGGCCTAAATCCTGGGTCACCCAGCTAGCCAAAAGTCCGACTGCTCCGGAGATTACCACGCTAAAAACAAAATAGCCGGTCTTAAAAGAAACGTTTTTGTAAGAACTGCGGTACTTAATGTAGCCAACCAGCCCGCGCATCAGGCCGCCGAAGAAACCGCTCAAAAGTACGGAAAATAAAATTGGCATAGTTTCTTGTTAGTTAATTATTATTCCTTTATTCTACCACAAAAAACCGCTCAAAGATGAACGGCGAACTATTAACTACTAACTAAAAACTAATTCTGCTCCTTCTGATAGACCTGCCTGAAGGAATAAAAAAACCGCCATGATTATTATAAATTGGCGGCTAATTTTGCGAATTTGCTAGGGTTCTATCCCCAACTTAATCATTGTTTCTCGGATGATTTTGGAAACCCTCTTTACTCCTTTCAAGAAAGTAGCATTGTGAATTCTCGGTAGAGGCGCTTCTCTATATAATTGAAGCCAAGGTATCATAAATCCTTTTTTCATAATTATTGGTCCACCTAGCATTGCCCAGGGATATGCATCTATTATATTACCTGATTTTGTCACCAACCAAGAATGGGTGTGGCCTTTATCAACAAAGAAACCCTCTTTGTAGCGAACATGAAAAATAGTTGCCAATACTTTTGCAATCATATGACAAGATACCAGAACATCATCACCATTCTCATCTTTCCCCAAATCTATATCAGGCATTTCTTGAATAATTCTCTCTATCTTGTTAAAGAGCTCTAAATCTTCTTTGGGCAAAAACGGATAAACATACGGTTTCATCATCCAACCCTCCTTTTTGAACTATCGTATACTAACAAAATGAATGAAAAAAGCAAGCCTGAGAGAAAAACTCTCGGGTGGGCATCTACCAAAAAACCGCCTCATTGGCGATTTTCTCAACTTCGGTTTGCCCTCACACCTTTTATAAGAAGCGGAAGACGTCAGGGCATAAATGCAAGGATTATTAATTAAATCAGTTCCTCTTATATACAAAAGATCATATTTTTTATCTGTTTCCTCCTATTTTTCCCCTCCGGTACTTCTTGCTGGAATAAACTAACCGGGGTTTTGCAAATTGCATAGTCGGAAATTCAGGAAGCG
>CAYHAF010000011.1:11744-17011 GCA_964354555.1 uncultured Candidatus Saccharibacteria bacterium | reverse complement strand
TATGGCATTCTCGTTTTTTAAGAAAAAAGACATACAACTGCCTGAAAAAATCTTTGAATCAGAGTTAATTAAAATATCTGACATTATCGCGCCAGCTGCTATTGAAATCGGCAGTTATAATATAAAACTGGGGGAAAGAATAGCCAAGACCTTTTTTGCCTTTTCTTATCCCAGGTATTTAAGTACTGCCTGGCTTTCATCAATTATAAACTCGGACATCCCAATGGATATTTCTTTCTTTATCCATCCAGTAGACACCGGAATGATTTTAAGACAGTTGATGAAAAGAGTGACAGAAGTTCAATCGGAAATCATGGAGAGAGAAGAAAAAGGACTGGTTAGAGATCCGGTTCTGGAGATAGCCTATAAAGACTTGGAAGCTCTGCGAGACAAGCTTCAAAGTGCCCAAGAAAGAATGTTCCAATTTGGCCTCTACTTCACGGTTTATACTGACGATGAAAAAGAGTTGAGAGACATTGAAACTAACCTCCGTTCTGTTTTAGAATCAAGGCTGATCTATATAAAGCCCGCTATTTCCCAACAAAGAGAAGGATTTATTTCTACTTCGCCTTACGGGTTAGATAGGCTGAGTATCCACACACCTATGAACACAGAGCCGCTTTCCTCTGTGTTTCCTTTCGTCGCTTTTAACTTAAGCTCAAACGAAGGAGTAATGTATGGAATCAATAAACATGACAATTCTTTAATTTTATTTGATAGATTCACTTTAGAGAATGCTAATGAGGTTGTTTTTGCGAAGGCTGGCTCTGGCAAATCGTATGCGGTAAAACTGGAAACCCTGCGCTATTTAATGGTCGGGATAGACGTTATTATTATTGACCCCGAAAACGAGTACGAACATCTTTCTGATGCCGTAGGCGGGTCTTTTTTCAAAATTTCCTTAACCTCACCTAACCACATGAATCCGTTCGAACTGCCTCTTCCCAGAGAGGACGAAAGCGCAGAAGATGTTCTAAGATCAAACATTATAAACTTGGTGGGCCTTTTGAGAATCATGTTAGGCGGCCTTAATCCGGAAGAAGATGCTATTATTGACAGGGCAATAACTGAAACTTATGGAGCTAAAGACATAACTGTTGATTCTGACCCGTCAACTTGGAAAGACAATCTGCCCCTGATGGAGGATTTGGAGACGGTATTGGAAACAATGGAAGGCGCAGAGTCCTTATTAAGACGCCTTCAAAAATTTACCAAAGGCGCTTATTCTTCGTTCTTTAATCAAACCTCAAATATTACCATGGACAACCAAATGATTGTCTTCGGGATAAGAGATATGGAAGAAGAGTTAAAGGCAATGGCTCTCTACATTATTTTGAGATATATCTGGAAGACCATAAGATTTTCTTTAAAAAAAAGAATTTTAATAATTGACGAGGCCTGGTGGCTGATGCAAACAGAAGATGGAGCTTCTTTCTTATACGGCATGGCAAAAAGAGGAAGAAAATATTGGCTGGGAGTAACGACCCTAACTCAGGATGTCGGAGACTTTATGAAGTCTTCCTACGGCCAGCCAATTATTACTAACTCTTCTTTGCAGATTTTATTAAAACAATCCCCGGCCACAATGGATGTAGTTCAAAAAGCTTTTAACCTGACAGAGGAAGAAAAATATTTATTATTGGAATCTGAAGTAGGAGAAGGACTTTTTTTTGCCGGCCAAAAGCATGTGGCCATTAAAGTAGTTGCTTCTTACGCCGAAGACCAAATAATCACTACCTCCCCCGAGGAGCTGTTAAAGATACAAAAAGCCAAAAAGGAACTGGAGACAAAAGAAGAACCCCTTGAGCCAAATATTTAGACTACAATTCAGGAATATTAATATTAAAAAACTGCCTTAGGGCAGTTTTAGTTTTTCGTTAGGGATAGGGTTTTATAACTATCGTTCTTTCAGGTTCTTTACCGATACTTTCAGTCGTAATATTCCCTTTATCAGCTAACTCCATATGGATAATTCTTCTCTCGTAAGCCGGCATAGCTGGAAGAATCTTTTCTTTTTTAGTTAAGGCAACCTCATCGGCAGCTGACCTGGCTAATTCTTTTAAGTATTCAATCTTTTTCTTTTTATATTCATTGATATCTAAATCAAGATAAAATAAACCTTCAATTTTCTTTCTTAGTATAGCTGACAGGAGATGCTGGATGTCTAACAGAGTCTGTCCTCTTTCCCCAATTAAAACCTGGGGTTCTTGTATTCTAATACTAAAGTGAACTGTGTCCTCTTTTTGTTCTAAGGATTCTGCCTCTATCTCAACCGTCATTTTTCTTAAAAATTCCTCAATTTCTTTTTTAATTTTATCTAAATCGTTTCTATTTAACATACCCGGTAGTAGAAATTAGACTAAAATTAATTTTATATGGCTGCCCGGCAGCAGTCGAATTTTCACTACCGGGCATAGGATTTCAAAATTATGCGCTGTTGAATTATTGAAAAAACAGTTGTCGTTAGCCAGTAAAGGCCTATAGCAGAAGGTGTTTTTAACAACATTAATGCTATCAAAATAGGAAAAAAATAAAGCGTTTGTTTCTGCATTATGGAAGAAAATTTATCTATTTCTTCTCCCTTTTTTATTTCTGGATTCATCATCTTAATTTGGATAAATTGGGAAATTCCGGTAATAATAGCCAATGCCAAATAAGGCTTATCAAGCTCTATTAGGCCTAAAAACCTAGGACTAATAAATTCTGGCCTCTTAACGAAACTATAAAGATTAGTTAGCTCCTGAGCGCTCCAGCCCTTCCAAAACACCTTATAGAGAGCTATTAAAATAGGTAATTGCAATAGCAAAGGGAAAAGACTAGAAAAAGGGTTTACCTTTGCCTCCCTGTAAAGATCGAGGGTCAGCTGAACCTGTTTTTCTTTATCGTCTTTATATTTTTTTTGAATTTCCCTGATCTTTGGCTGTAAATCCTGAAACACCTTTTGCGACTTTATTGCTTGCGCGCTTGAAGGATAAAGTAAGATTTTTATCAAAATAGTTAAGAGTATAATTGAAATTCCAAAATCGTGCCCAGGAAAATACTGGTAGAATATTATTAAAATATTCAGTAATGGTTGATAAAAAATTGTTTGAAATAACGACATACTTTTAATGAAAAAATAATCCTGCTTTTTTAAAGATGTTGCCCGTGATTTCTTCAAGCTCCCAAAAGTCTTTCTTCTCTAGGCCCGGATCAGCAATTAAAACAATGTCGAGTCCTTCTTTTATTTTTGGTATCTTGGCTTCTACTATTGCTCTTAGTCTTCGCTTTATTTTATTTCTTAAAACTGCTTTTTTAGAAACTTTTTGGGAAACTATAAAACCAAAACGGCTTTTTTGAAAATTATTCTTAACTACCCGTAACAATAAAAAATCTTCTTTAAACTTTCGTCCTCTTTTAAACACTCCATCAAAGTCATCTCTTTTTTTAAGCCGGTTGTTTTTAGATAACACAGTAAGTTAAAATATAAGTTTTAACAAAAATATCTTTATTATTTTGATAAACCTTGCGTTTCAAACCGATAGTTTCCATCTGCCTTTTCGCATTCTTTTTTTTAAAACTCTCCGTCCACCTACGGTCTTTCTCCTTTTTAAGAATCCGTGAACTCTTTTCCTTTTTCTTTTTTGGGGTTGATAAGTAAGCGACATATTGCTCATCTTAACTAAAAAAAATAACGAAGTCAACTTCCGTCAAAGACCTCTAAAAAGATTTTAATTAACGTTCCCATAAAATTTCTAGCGAGACCAATTCACAGTTTTTACCCAACTTGTTAACAAAATAGGGCTTTTCTCTTGATTTTATTTAATATTGACTTGTATTATAATCTAAATATAGTTAGATTATCCTTAGAGGTATAATTAGAATATTAACTGAGGTAATTAAAAAAGTAAGTAGTCCTAATCGTTATGACACAAGAAGAAATTTGGCAATCGGTCTTAGCCCAGGTACAGCTGGATATCTCCCGTCCTAATTTTGCCACCTGGTTCCGAGACACTAAAATTCTCGAAATAAAAGAGGGTCAAGCCACTATTTTAGTACCTAATTCCTTTGCCAAGGAATGGCTTGAAAATAAATATCATAAATCGATTTTTAAAATCATTCACAACCTCAATGAAGGGATTAAAGAACTTAGGTATGTCGTAAATAAAGCGGATACGAAAACATTAAAAAAACTGCCAGTTTTAGAAACCGAACAACTTGAGTTTCAAGAATTTAAAGTAGATAAAGAAACAAACCTTAACCCTCGTTATGCTTTTGAAAATTTTGTGATCGGTCCTTTTAATGAGTTAGCTCAAGCAGCTGCTTTAGCTGCTTCAAAAAAACCTGGATCTGTTTATAATCCTTTGTTTATATATGGCGGGGTAGGCCTTGGTAAAACTCACCTCTTACAAGCGATCGGCAACGAAGTACTAAAAAATTCTTCTTCAAAAAAAGTAAGGTATATCTCTTCTGAAAAATTTACTTCTGGCGTGGTATCCTCAATAAGAAACCACGATATGGAAAATTTTAAAGCAAGGTATCAAGAAATTGATGTCTTAATTATTGACGACGTCCAGTTCTTGGCAGGAAAAGAAAAAACTCAGGAAGAGTTTTTTCATATTTTTAACAGTCTCTACGAAAAAAATAAGCAAATTATTTTATCTTCTGATAGGCCGCCGAAAGCCATACCAGCTCTCGCAGAAAGATTAAGGTCGCGCTTTGAAGGGGGCATGATAGCTGATATAGGCTACCCTGATTTTGAAACCAGGATGGCTATATTAAAAACTAAAGCTGAGGAAAGAAAAATTGTTCTCCAAGAAAGCGTTTTTGAATATTTGGCTTCTAATATCCAGAGGAACATCCGCGAGTTAGAAGGCGCCTTAAATAGGTTGGTTGTTTATCAAAAAATGAACAAACAACCTCCTGATTTGGACGCTATAAAATCCCTACTTAAAAACATACTCTTCTCCCCCACTAGAGTGGTAACGCCTAAAAAAATCATAGAGGTTGTGGCAGAATTTTATGATTTAAGGGAAAAAGACCTTTTAGACTCTTGTAGAAAAAAAGAAATTGTCAGGTCTAGACAAGTCGCTATGTATTTATTTAGAGAAGAATTAAAAAGCTCCTTTCCATTTATAGGTAGAAGATTTGGAGGTAAAGACCATACTACGGCTATTTATGCTTGTGAAAAAATTAAAAAAGAACTTGAAAAAAATCAAAACCTCTCTGAGGAAATCAACTTAATAAGGCAGAAGATTTTCTGTTAATAAGGTCTGTATAAAACATAT
>CAYHAF010000011.1:0-11644 GCA_964354555.1 uncultured Candidatus Saccharibacteria bacterium | reverse complement strand
TGGTGGTCTTTGGCAAAAATAGAAAAAGAAGGAAAAACCACGGTACCTATAAAAATTCTAAGTAATTTTATAAACTTACTTCCTAATAAATCGGTAGAATTATATGTCGAGAATAACGATTTAATAGTTGAGTGTCAAAATTATAAAACAAAAATAAGAACATTTCCTGCCGAAGACTTCCCAATTATACCTAAAATTTTAGAAGATAACCCCGTATTAATTAATAGTTTTGTTCTTTGCCAGGGCTTGTCTCAAATAGTTGATATTGCTCAATCGTCCAGTGCAAGACCAGAGATATCTGGAGTGTATTTCTTGCTTCAGGAAAAAATGGCCAAAATTGTTGCAACGGACAGTTTTAGGTTGGGGGAAAAAAAGGTTTCGCTTGGAAAATTAGAACAAAACTACTCTATTATTCTTCCTCAAAAAACAGTCAGGGAAATTATTAATATTTTTGGAGAAAAGGATGAAGAATTAAAGATATTTATATCGCCCAATCAAGTTTTATTTAGTTCTACGATGTCCGAAACGGATCATCCCCAGGCCCAGATAATTTCAAGGACCATTGAAGGCGAATATCCAAATTATGAAGCTATAATACCTAAAGGGTGTAAGACTTCAATTATTTTAGATAAAAACGAGTTTTTAAATCAAATAAAAGCAGCCAGTCTTTTCAGTGGGAAGATTAACGAAGTAAAACTGGAGGTAGATCCTAAAAAAGATGGTATAGAAATATTAAGTCAAAATCCGGAGTTGGGAGAATATAAATCTTTTACTCCCGGTAAAGTAAAAGGGGAAAAAGTAGAAGTATCATTTAATCACAGGTTTTTACTTGACGGGATACTCAACATAAAAGGGAATGATTTACTTTTTGAAACCAATGGTCCAGATGGCCCTGCGGCTTTAAAGCCTCCTTCAGACCAGGACTATATTTATATAGTAATGCCGATGAAGAATGATTAATAAATATGTTTCAGCCTATCGGGAAGGTTATAGAAAAAAGAATTAAAGAGTATGGTCTAAAAAATAAACTTTTAGTAGTTGAATTATCGGAAGTTTTTACGAAAGTAATAGATGAAATTTTAGATGAAAACAGCTCGGGTTTTGCCCGAGTTGTTAATTTTAAAAACGGAATTTTGATTGTAAAAATAAAAAGCTTAGCGGTGCGTCAAAAGATTTCTTCAGAGAAAATAAAAATTATTAATTCTTTAAACAAAATAATAGGAGAAAAAATAGTTAAGAAGGTGGCGTTTCGGGCTTAACTTCTAAGGGTTTTATAAAATTCTCTTTTGGAAATTTTAATAAAGCTTTTTCCATAAATTTTTTCCATATAGGGCCGGCTAAGACAACGCCAGGTTCTTTTTGCATAGGGGAATTATCATTATTTCCTGTCCAAACCCCAGCGACTATTGAAGGCGTATATCCTATTATCCAGCCGTCTTTATAGCCTTCCGTTGTCCCTGTTTTAGCTGCTACTTCAAAGTTTTCAAAATAAAGAGGAGACCTGGGGCCAAAAATTGGAGTTCTGGCTTCATTGTCTGATAATATATTATTTATTAATCTTGCAACCTCTGCATCAAGGACTCTTTTTTGATCTTTTTTATTTTCTTCAATAATATTATTATTTGAGTCCGTAATTTTATTTATGAAAACAAAAGGTACTCTTAATCCGTCCTGAGCGAAAACGCCATAAGCAGAGACCATTTCTAAGAGTTTTACTTCCCAACCTCCTAAAACAATTGATGGACCGTAAGGCGCTTTTAATGTTGAAATCCCAAAATCTTTGGCGGTTTTTATACTATCTGGTTCCTCACCAGATCTAAAAACATCTTCAGAGTCGGCTAACTCCAGCAGAACTTTAACCGAGGGGATATTTAAAGACTGAGCAAGGGCCTGTCTTAAAGTCACCGGCCCCCTGAATTTTCCATCATAATTTCGAGGGATATAATATTCTCCTCCCCAAATCCCAAAATTAGTTGGTTCATCCACTACTATATACTTATCATCAAAACCTTTCTTAAAAGCAGTAGCATAAACAAAGGGCTTAAAAGCTGAACCAGGCTGACGTCCTAAAAGCGCCACATTAGGATACGGTTCAAAAAGACAGTTTTTTCCTGGTACACAGCCTTTTGGATAAGGATCTCCAAAGAAATTTTTAGATCCAACCATGGCCAAAATTTGGCCGGTTTTAGGATCTATAGCCACAAGAGAACTATTAAAAGCTCCGTATTTTTCATTGTTTTTTGCGCCTTCTTCTATCGCCTTTTCGGCTATTTCCTGAAGCTCCCAATCAAGAGAGGTATAAATTCTTAAACCTTTTTCTTTCAAAAAATCCTCTCCATATTTTTGCTCTAAGTAATCTTTGACATATAAAACAAAATGGGGAGCTTTGATCGGTTGTAAAATTTCGGCAAATTTAATTTCTTCATTTTTGGCTTTTTCTTTTTCTTCTTTAGAAATAAAACTAAGACTTTCCATCCTATCTAAAACGTAATCTCGCCTTCCCATAAGTTCATCTTTATGGTCCCCATAAGGAGATAAATAACTGGGGGTTTTAATGAGCGCGGTTAAGACGGCTGCTTCGGATAAGGATATTTCAGAAACTGATTTTTTAAAGTAGGTTTGACTTGCCGCTTCTACTCCATAAGTATTTTGACCAAAAGGAACTTGATTTAAATACCATTCAAGTATCTGATCTTTTGAATAACGACGGTCAAGCTCTAAAGCCAGAACAATTTCTCGCGTTTTTCTCTCGGCTGTTTTTTGGGTAGTCAAAAAGGTTGATCTAATTAATTGTTGGGGGATAGTCGAGCCGCCATAAATAGGCTTCCCTATTTTTAAATCAGAAAGCAGAGCCCTAATTATTCCTCGCGGGTCTACGCCGAAATGTTTGTAAAAATTGGCATCTTCAGTGGCAATAACCGCCTGTTTTAAATATTCTGGTATTTTGTCTAAAGAAATGATTGTTCTTTTTTCTTCCCCATAGATTTCATAAAGAAGGACGTTTCCGGTTCGATCATATATCTTAGTTGATTGGAATAATTGTCTTTCTGTAAATATTTCGGGCCTAGGGAAGTCTTTTGCGTAATAAAGAAAAAGGGAGACGACAGAAATAAATAAAAACAAAAAAATAAGAAGACAAGTTTTAAAAAACATCAAAACAACCCTTTTTTTATCATGGGGAAAAAAAGACTTTTTAGGATATGTTTTTCTATAGTATTTTCTTTTTGGCATTACTTTTTAAGGATATTCCTAATAATATCACACTTTATTTATTATTTGAAATATGGTAAGTTTACCCAAGTAGAGGAATTTCAACACAGTTTTTCTTTAGAAAGCTCTCAATACTGCAGAGCAAGTTGAGATTCTCATACTGGGTTTAAAAAATGAAAAAAAATTTTGATAAAAAGATTGAAGAAGTTTTAACGAAGGGCGTAGGGACAATTCTTCCTAGTAAAGAAAGCTTAAAAGAAACACTAAAAAAGAAGAAAATCCGCCTTTATCTTGGCGTTGATCCAACCTCGCCAAAACTTCACCTCGGCCACACCGTGCCCTTAAGAAAACTTAAGGAATTTCAAGAATTAGGTCACGAGGCGATTTTACTTTTTGGTACTTTTACTGCTCAGATTGGTGATCCTTCAGACAGAGATGAGGCGAGGAAGCCTTTAAATCCGAATCAAGTAAGGGAGAATATGGCCACTTACAAAAGCCAGGCCTCAAAAATTCTTGATTTTTCAAAAATTAAAATTAAATTTAATGACGATTGGCTAACTAAACTTAATTTTAAAGATGTCATCAAGCTCGCTTCTAATTTTACTGTTAGCCGTTTATTAGAAAGAGATATGTTCCAAAAACGCTTGAAAGAAGGAAAAGAAGTCTGGGTTAATGAATTTTTATATCCTCTGCTTCAAGGTTATGACTCTGTAGCTATGAATGTAGACTTAGAGATTGGCGCTACCGATCAGACTTTTAATATTTTAGTTGGCAGAAAACTTCAGGAAATTTACAATAAAAAAGAAAAATTTGTTTTAACAACGCCTATGCTAATTGGTCTTGACGGGAGAAAGATGAGTAAAACCTATAATAACACCGTCAACCTGACCGATTCATCGAGCGATATGTATGGCAAGATTATGTCCTTAAAAGATGATTTGATTGTGCATTACTTTCAGCTGACCACAAGTTTACCCTTAAAGGAAATTAAAAAAATAGAATACAGTCTGAAAAAGAAAAAAATAAATCCCATTGAGGCAAAAACAAGATTAGCTAAAGAAATTGTTATGACTTTCCATGGAAAAAAGGAAGCATTTTTAGCCGAAAAAGAATTCAATAAAATTTTCAGAAACAAGGGATTGCCTTCGAGTATCCCGGAGAAAAAAATTAAGAATAAGAAAATCGGAATTCTTGATCTATTAGTTGAGGCAGGGCTTGCTTTTTCGAAATCAGAAGCTAAGAGAATGATTTTGCAAAAAGGAGTTAAAATAGATAGCATAGTGCAAGAAAGATGGGATAAGGTGGTTGAGATTAAAAAGGGAGAAATTATACAAGTAGGAAAAAGAAAATTCGTAAAGCTGCTATAATCTTAAAACCCCCTTCTAGGGGGTTTTAAGATTATAGCAATTATTTATTTTTCTACTCTTCTTCCCATTCGTCATCTTCTTCCAGATCTGGTTCTAAAGACTCTTTTTCGGGAGGATCAGACTGCTCTTCTTCTCCTTCTTCATCTTCACTTAAAAAAGGATCAGAGAAGTCATCGTCTTCATAAGGCATGATTCCAATTTTTCTTACTTTATTACTAATTTAACAAAGCAAGAATTTATTGATTCGATATCTTACGACCTTTTTATAGTCTTCCCACAAGATTTAGTGGGACTTTTTTAAATCTTAAGGACATTATAAGCAACCAAAGAACCTTGTCAAGCCCCCACATCTAAGGGGTATTGGCCTTTGTTTAGAACAAATGAAATTTACGTTCTCTAAGAAGAATATCAAGCCTATTTTATACCAAGGGCATAACAAACGGCAATCCCTAGAGCATCAGCAGCATCGTCAGGAGCGGGAATTTTTTCCAGGTGGAGCAGGATTTTTAGCATTTCCTGGACTTGTTTCTTTTCCGCCCTTCCATATCCAGTTATTGCCATCTTCATTTGTAAAGGAGTAAACTCAGAAACTGGAATTTTTTTCTTAGCGGCTGTTAATAAGATAACTCCTTTAGCTTGAGAAACAGGAATAACAGTTTTCAGGTTTTTAAAAAAATAGATATTTTCTACTGCTAAGATTTCCGGCTGATATTTATTTATCAACCCATTAAGTTCGTTGTGTAGTTTATTTAAGCGTTCAGCTGTTGTTAAAGAGGGACTTGTTTTGATTAATCCGTAACCAAGGCAAGAAAATTTTTTTACTTTTTTTAATAAGTTTTTTTTAAAACCAGAGCAAGGCTTCTTAAGATGCGATTTTAAAAAGGGGGTTTCTATAACCCCATAACCTGTTGTTGCAGTACCAGGATCTATGCCGATTATTATCATGATATATTAAGAGATATTTACCCTGTTAGAAATATTGTCCTAAGACTATTATTAAAATTATTTATGCATAAATAATTTTCTAACGAGGTTTACTGAGAAGAAAGATTGGAGTAAATTTCTTGAACGTCTTCGTTCTCGTCGAGTGTTTCAAAAAGTTTTTGGCAAGCTAACCTATTCTTTTCATCAACATTAATTAAATCCTTTGGCGTCCAATCCAAGGAAGCAGATTCAATCTTTATATTCTGATCTTCTATTGTTTTTTTGACCTTTTCCAGTTTCTCCGTCTTGGTAAATATGTTTAAAAAATCATTATTCCAGTTCATATCCTCGGCCCCACTTTCAATCGCTTTTAATTCAAGACTTTCTTTTGTAAATTTTTCTTGGTTAGAAATAATAGAAATAGTTATTACTCCTTTTCTTTCGAAAAGCCATTGAACTGAACCGGCAGCAGCGAGTTTTCCGCCGCTTTGGCCCAAGATTTTTTTAATTTCATTTAGAGTTCTATTTTTATTATCAGTGATTCCTTCAATAATAATTGCTGCATTTCCCGGTCCATAAGCCTCAAAAACAACTTCTTCTAATTTTGTGCCTTCTAATTCTCCTGTGCCGCGTTTTATTGCTCTTTCAATATTATCAGTTGGCATATTTATTTCTCGTGCTTTTTCTATAGCCACTCTTAATACCGAGTTTATTGAAGGATCTTTTCCTCTTTTTGCAGCAATAGAAATCATTCTGGCCAATTTCGAAAAAGCCATGCCCCTTTTTGCATCAGCTATTCCCTTATCGTGTTTTATTCCTGCCCAATGGCTATGACCTGACATTTTATCGTATATTTAAATAAATTATCTTAGTAAACCCCGTTAGAAATTTTATGCTCAAATGATTTTAATAATAGTCTTGAAACGAAACTTCTAATGGGGTAAAAATTATCTTTTTTGGCAATCTATACAAAATCTTGCTTCAGGACAAATCAGAATTCTTTGCATATTAATAGGTTTTTTGCATTTTTCACAGATTCCATACTTCCCTTTTTCTATTTTCTTTAGAGAAAGATTAATATTTTTTAAACGTGATTCTAAGGCATATTCTACAGGGAGTTTCGCTTCGTACTCTTCAACTTCATCAGCCGCTTTTTCTAACCGAGCGCTTCCAATTTCTCCATCAAAATATGGAAAAAGAGTATTCCAGTCCCCCTTTAATTTACTATTTTCTCTAGAAAAATTTTTTAACTCTTTTTCTAATAAAACCCTATCTTCTTCTAACTTTTTTCGTATTCTTTGTAAAGTTTTTTTTGATACTCTATTCATAAACATTAATTAAAGTCTCTCCCTTAGGTAAAAATACCAGATAAGGAAAAAAATTGGACCAACCAATATTAAAACTATAAAAAATCTTATTAAGAATTTTTTAAAAGAAGAAGTTTTTTTGGGTATGGGTCTAGGGCCAAAAGATTCTTCCACCGGTATTTGTTGATAGGGGACAGGAGCCCCTTCTTTTATTTCTCCGGCTCCAATTCTTCGCAGAAACCTTTTCCTTTCTTCTTCTTCAGGACTAAGTTTTTCTGCTCCAAAACCCTTATTTCTTAGTTTTTCTCTCTCTGTCCAAACTTTTTTCAGCACCTCTTCTTTCCTCGTCTCAGCCACTTTTTTTCTTTCCTCTTCGACCATTGCCATTTCTTTCTCTTTTGTTTCCACTGATATTTGTATTCTTTTTGCTGCGCTAGGGGATTTTTCTAAGGCTTGATCTATTTCTGCGATTTTCCTTTTGGTTGACCTTTCTTGTTTTGATAATTCTTGATATTCAAAGTTAATTTTTCTTACCAGTTCTCTTATTTTTCCCTTTTCGGTTTCCCAGAACCATTTCTTCGTTTCAATTTCTTTTCTTTCTTTCTCTTTCCCCCACCTTTCTTTTTCAATAAATCTTTTATCTGATCCGGTCTTGGCCAGTTCTTCTCTTTTCTCGATATTAGATATTTTTTCTTCAATTTCTTGTTCTCTTAATAGAATTCCGCCCAAAGCGTTTTCCGATTCAATTCGTTTTTTTTCAGCCTCATCTAATTTTATTTTTAATGGTCCTGATTGTTTTAATAAAAGAGAGAGTTCCTCTTCCAAAACAGCCCGTTCTTTCTCTAATTCAATTTCTTTTTCTCTTTTTGCAATATCGTCCCTTCTTCTTTTTAACTCTGTTTCATTATCTATAATCTGCTGATTTTTCGAATTAATAACCTTGATTTCTTCCTCTATTTTTTCTATGAATTCTTCAATTTTCCACCTTCTGGCCTCTGTTTTTTTTCTTTTTTCTTCTACTTCCCATCTTTCTCTTTCGACTGCGACTTTTTCTTCAAGGGACATAGCTCCTTTTTCCCTATTCTCCACCTCCTTCTTTTTAAGTTCTATTTCTTTTTCCTCTGTCTTTATTGGTTCAAGTTCTTTCTGAAGCTGATTGATCTTCGCTAACTTCTGATTTTTTTCATCAATTAAAGGTTCCTTTTGTTTTGATAGCGAAATAAACTCTTTATCAATTGAATTTTTCTCTTCCCTTAGTTTTTGTTCCTCCTCATTAATCCCCATCTCTTCAGGGCCGATTTCTTCTTCCAATTTTGCCTCTTCTTTTTCTAGTCTAATTCTTGCTTCCTCAGCCTTTTTTTCTTCCCCTAATCTTTTTAATTCCGATATTTTTATTCTTTCTTCGTATAATCTTTTTCTTCCTGACTCAATTCTGGCCTTTTTTATCTCTTCTGCTTTTCTCTTTTCTTCTTCTATCCTTTTTTTTTGTTCTTCCTCTACGGATTTTTTATCAATCCTTTCTTTGTCTTTCTCCGTTTTCAATACGGTAATTCTTGCCCTTTCTTTTTGGGCCTCTTCTTCTTTTAATCTGTTTATATCCTTTTCCATTGTCCTAATACCTTCCCTTTTCAAGAATTTTTTTCTGGCTATAGTTTCCTCCAGCATGTTTTATAGAAAAATCTATTTTTTATTTAAAAAATTTTTTAACTTTATCTTTTATGCGATTTTGTTTTTCGTAGACTTCAGGTTGGGCCTCCTTTAAAGAAAGGTTTATTCTGCCTTGTTCGTCAATCGAGATCACTTTAACCGGGACAATATCGCCAATTTTTACTATGTCTTCAACTTTTTCAACTCTCCATGGGGCAAGTTGGGAGATGTGAATTAATCCTTCCTGGCCTGGCAAAATTTCGGCAAAAGCGCCAAAGTTTAGAATCCTTTTTATTTTTCCCTGGAAAATTTCGCCCACTTTTACTTCTCTGGTGATATTTTTTATCCAGCTGATTGCCTTTTTAGCTGCATCTTCTTTTTCAGCAATGACAAATATTAATCCAGAGTCTTCAATATCAATTGCCACTCCGGTTTCTCCAATTATTTCATTAATGACCTTTCCTCCTGGTCCCACTACTTCTCTTATCTTATCTGGATTAATTTGAAGAGTGTAGATTCTTGGTGCAAAAGGCGATAATTGGGGCCTTGGTTTCGGCAAGACTTCTTCTATTTTGTTCAAAATTTGGAGCCTGGATTTTTTAGCTAACTCCAGAGCTTCTTTAAATATTTTGTCGTTTATCCCCTTAATTTTTACATCCATTTGAATAGCGGTTATGCCTTTTTTGGTTCCAGCCACCTTAAAATCCATATCGCCGTGATGATCTTCGGGGCCTTGAATATCAGCTAAAATTTTGTATTCTCCTTTTTCATTCCGCATTAGACCAAGAGCGATACCTGCAGCCGGGCTTTTAATCGGTACTCCGGCATCCATCAAAGCTAAAGAAGAGCTAGAGACAGAAGCCATAGAAGTCGAACCATTTGAGGAAAGAATTTCTGTCACTATTCTCATCGTATAAGGAAACTCTTCGAAGCTTGGAATTAAAGGTAAAAGGGCTTTTTCAGCCAACATACCATGTCCAATTTCTCTTCTTCCCGGTCCTCTCATCGGTTTAATTTCTCCTGTAGAGTAGGGGGGGAAATTATAGTGATGCATAAATCTTTTTTTGCCCGTGATTTCCATGCCTTCAAGGATTTGTTGATCTCCCGGTGCTCCTAAAGTTAAGATGGATAAAGCTTTTGTTTCTCCTCTGCAAAAAAGTCCTGAACCATGAGTTCTAGGTAAAATTCCGGCTTCACAGTGAAGTTCTCTCAGTTCATCGAGTTTTCTTCCATCAGGTCTTTTTTCTTCCCTTATTATTTTTTCATGGATTACCCTATCAACTTCTTTATCAAAAAGAGTCAAAGCGTACTTTATTTTCCCGTCTTCACTACATTTTTCTCCAACAAAAGCAGACAATTCTTCTCTCAACATTTCCGTGTCGCTGAATCTCTTCGATTTATCTTTCTGATAGAGAGCTTTTTCTAATTTTTCTTCCAAGAACTCCCCGACTTCTTTTTCCAGTTTAGGATCAGGAGGAGAAGTTTCAATAATAAGTTTTTCCTTACCATTATCTTTCTTAATTTTTTCCTGAAATTCGATAAGCTCTTTTAAAGATTTTTTAGCAAACTCAAAAGATTCTAAAACTGAACTTTCTTCTACTTCTTCGGCATTTGATTCAATCATATTGACCAGAAGTTCATCCTTTTCTAAACATCCTGCTAAGACAATTTCTAAATCACTTTTCTCTCTTTGTTCATAAGTAGGATTCAAAATCCATTCATTATTTAATTTACCAACTCTAACTACCCCAATTGGTCCTGACCAAGGAATATTTGATACTGAGAGTGCTAAGGAAGCAGCAATTAAACCCAAGATGTCGGCATCATTTTCTCCGTCCCAGGAAAGTACTGTTATTACTACTTGAACCTCGCGGCCGAGATCTTTTAGGAAGAGAGGTCGGATGGCTCTGTCGATAAGTCGTGAGTTGCAGATAGCTTTATCTGAAGGTCGAGTTTCTCTCTTTATATATCTTGGTCCCTTGATTTTTCCTGCAGCATAATATCTCTCTTCATAGTCAACGGTCAAAGGGAAAAAATCAAAACCTTCGCATCTTTGGGCTGACATTACAGCTGTAGCCATAACAAGGGTATCCCCGTAACGGACTAAAACATTGCCATTGGCCTGCTCGGCTAAGTCGGAGATGTCTACGCCAAGCTCGCGACCTCCGGTCTTGAGTTTATAATTTTTGTTCACCCCGTTAGAAATTTTCATAGAATTTACCCCATTAGAATCTGTATTAATAAATAATTAAATTAATTAGATTTCTAACGGGGTTCATAATAATTATTTTTTCAGTAAGTATTTATCTAAGTTTTCTTCCAGATCAAGAAATTCGTCAGCAGCTTCTTTTAGTTTTAGAGATGCTGATCTGCCAAAGGCTATGACCTCAACTCTTTTTCCTTGGTTTTTCAAATATTCTACGAGCGGAATAAAATCTCCGTCTCCGGAGACTAAAACTAAGGCATCAACGCTGGGGGCTATTCTGACAGCGTCAACCACTATCCCCACATCCCAGTCAGCTTTTTTTAATCCTCCATAAAATTCCTGAAGATCCTTTACTCTTGTTTCTATGCCTAATTTCGTCAGGGCTTCAAAAAAAGGTTTTTCCTCTCCTGTTTTTGTTCTGACAACATAAGCAAAAGTCCGAATTAAACTTCTCTGGCCTATAGCTAATTTTAAGATTTCTTTAAAATTAACTCTTGCCTTATATAAATTTTTTGCTGAATGGTAAAGGTTCTGGACGTCAATTAAAACTCCGACTCTTTGCCCGATGTGCTTGATAATCATGATAATTAAAAAGTTTAAGCTAACCTTATTTTTTAGTGCCTATTTTTTTTATCAAGGCGCTGTATCTTTTCCTATTCCCGTCCTTTAGTTTCTTTAAAAACTTTCTTCTTTTTGCCACCATTGTCAAAAGCCCCCTCTTTGAATGCTGGTCTTTCGGGTGTTTCTTCAAATGCAAAACCAACTTTTTTATTTCTTCGCTTAATAAAGCTATTTGAACTTCAAAAGATCCAGTGTCTGTTTCATGAATCTTGCATTTTTTGATTAATTTCCCTTTTTCTTCAGTTGTAAGCATGTTTTTAATTTATCGGAGCACAGAACTATTATTTTTATCTGCTCCATTTTAGAATATCATAAATCTTAAAAAATAAAAAGCCAATTTTCGGCTCTATATGCCCCGGGAA